>CAZHBN010000127.1:0-9512 GCA_964530405.1 uncultured Ectothiorhodospiraceae bacterium | reverse complement strand
CCAGCGCCGATACCCACATGTGGGCAAAGTCGGGGCCGACGACTCACTACTATCCTTTCCGGCAGTATCGCCGTGCCTCGAAACCGTCAGGCGCGCGAGCGGCCGGTAACCGCACTCGGCGACAAGTGGTCACGGGGGCGGACGAGCGCCCCCGTGACCGTCCGCCCCCGGGTATCCCCATCAGTGGAGGTACACCGGTTCGCGGTATCTACGTCTTCGACCCTTTGGGAGCAAAGCTCTGGGTGAGGCGATCCAGCAGGATGGCGAGAATCACGACGCCCAGGCCTCCTTCGAAACCCAGCCCCACATTGAGCCGCTGAATGCCCGTGAGCACGGTGTTGCCGAGCCCGCCCGCGCCGATCATCGAGGCTATGACTACCATGGACAGCGACAGCATGATGGTCTGGTTGATTCCGGCCATGATCGAGGGCATGGCCAACGGCAGCTGCACCTTCCGAAGGAGCTGCCTTTCTGTGCAGCCGAACGCTAGCCCGGCCTCGACCTTTTCCTGGCTGACCTGACGGATGCCGAGATTGGTCAGCCGCACCGCCGGTGGCATCGAGAAGACCACGGTCGCGATCGTTCCCGGGACCTTACCCAGCCCGAAGAAGATCGCCGCGGGGATGAGATACACGAAGGGCGGCATGGTCTGCATGAAGTCGAGCACGGGCCGGACCACCGACTCGACCGTATCGCTGCGCGCCATGGCGACGCCTATGGGCATACCGATGACCAGCGCGACGAAGCTCGCGGCAATCACCAACGCCAGAGTGGAGGCGGTTTCGTCCCACAGACCGATGCCTAGCAGCAGCGCCAGGGAAACCAGCGCGAACACGCCCAGGCGCCAGCCCATGCGCCACCAACCGAGGCCGACGATGAGGCCGACCACAATCCAGGGGGGAAGAAACAGGAAAAGGCCCTCGAGCGAATCGGCGACGAATCCCACAACCGTGGCAAAGCCATCGAGAACCGGCTGCAGGTTGTCCTGGGTCCAGTCGACGCCCTTCTCCACCCATTCTCCAATCGGGACATCCAGTTTGTAATCAATTGCCATGGCTCACCCCGTGCGATCGAGCAGACGCAGAACCGTCGTTTTGGAAATGGTGCCGAGGAACTTGCCCTCGTCGCTCAGCACCGGGATCGGGTACGGACATCGCGCCGCCCACCCCACCACTTCGTTGAGCGACGTATCCGCCCTCACGGTTTCCACTTGGGGAACGAATGCCCCGGCGCAGACGCTCTCACCCGGCCCATCCATGTGGGCTGTGAGGGAGTCCGCGGTCACAACCCCCTGGTAGGAACGTTCCTCGTCGAGGACCACGGCACAATCACCGCCTTCGTGCCCGCGTAGCTGCTCCAGCGCCGCGTGCACACTGACACCCGGGCCCTCGATAACGGCGGCCTCGGTGTCGTCGGCGATGTCCCCCGCGGAATAGACCTGACTGACGTCCACCCCGTAGAAGAACGAGCGCACGTAGTCGTCGGCCGGGTTGGACACGATCTCCTGGGGCGTTCCGACCTGCACGACCGAACCGCCCTCCATGATGGCGATACGGTCACCGATACGCATGGCCTCGTTGAGGTCGTGGGAGATGAACACGATCGTCCTGCGATGCTGCTTCTGCAAAGCCACGAGCTCGTCCTGCATTTCCGTTCGGATCAGCGGATCCAGCGCCGAGAACGCCTCGTCCATCAGCATGATCGAGGAATCGGTGGCCAGCGCACGCGCCAGTCCGACACGCTGCTGCATGCCCCCGGAGAGCTCGCTCGGGTAGGAGTTGGCATTCGCTTTCAGGCCAACCTGCTCCAGCGCTTCCAGCGCCCGCGCCGTACGCTTGCCCCTGTCGACGCCGGAAACTTCGAGACCAAATGCCGCATTTTCGACGACGGTCTTGTGAGGCAGCAGCGCGAATGACTGGAACACCATGTTCATGTCACGGCGGCGCAGCTTGATGAGCTCCGCACGACTCATGGCGGTGACATCCTCCCCATTGACGAGAACCTTTCCCGCCGTGGGCTCGATCAGCCGGTTGAGCATGCGCACCATGGTCGACTTGCCTGAGCCCGACAAACCCATGATCACGAAGATTTCGCCTTCGCGAATCGTGAAGCTCGCGCCACGCACCCCCACGGTGTTGCCAGTCCTTTCGAAGATTTCCGCCTTTTCGAGCCCTTCCGAGAGGAGTTTCATCGCCTCGTTCGGAGAGGGACCGAAGATCTTGTAGAGATCGTCGACGACGATCTTGTTCTGTGCCCGTTCAGGGCATTCCGTTCGGTGGGCTTCAGGCGGACACGGCGCTTCGTCCGCGGCCGGTTCTCGACCACGGTTCATGTCGATTTCCGTTGTAGCCACTGTCAACTCTCCTCGCTCCCAAAGGAACCTTTTTCGGTTTCTGCACAGCAGTCCTGATTTTTGTTAATTTCACATCCACTAAATACTTAGTGAATCTTATTTTCATGCAACGGAACGTTATCAGAAGACGACAACGCTCCGATTCACCCCGAGAAAAGTCTTTCCGACGCTTCATTCCCGCCACTTGATATTGCCGTACACGCCGCCCCGCATCCGGCGGACTCGGATTCACGCCGGCAAATCATAGGCCTCGGCCAACGAATCGTTTCCCACCTTCCGGGTCGGTAATTGTGATTCCGATCATCAACGGCACGCGAGGCGTGAAGGTATCGATGACAACAAGTGGCGGGCGAACAACGAAACAGGGTCGGGACCATCGGCAACACGGCCACGGCGAAGCCAGGACTCGGCGTCTCGAAACGCTGCATGCGACCGACTCCTCCAAGATCGGGTTGCGGTAGGCCGCCGTACCAACCACTCTGCGATGGCCCGACACGCTCCTACCCTCACCGGCGCCCGGGTCTCCCGACTCTGGCGACTGGCCCATTAGGCATCCCGTATGCGTCTCCCACTTGAACAAATGCGACATAAGTGTTGAAGGCTTGCGCACTCTCCTCTCTGGACGGGAGCGTTACGTCGATGTCCGTTGCATACATCGCCAGCGCTCCTCGTTCCCGAGAAACCTTTCCGGAGCTCTTTACGCGCCCTTGAATGATTTCATTTCTATACTCATTAAAAGCCGAGACTTTTCTGCCAGCATGAAAAATATCGAAAATGGCCAACGCTCCGCTCTGTGCCGGAAAGAATGTCAGAGCTCCTTTCCGGCACGCCACTCCCGCCACTCGATATTGCCCTCCACGCCGAGGTGGAGAATTGGATTCGGTGGGCTCTGAGTTGCCTGAGGAATCCTCAGCATCTCCGACAGAGATCGCCAACCTGCCCCGCGGCGTACCCGGCAATTAGCTTGCCCGAAATCGTTCCCCGGGCGAGCCCCAGGCCGTTATGACATGGCACGGCGAATACCTGTAGGGGCCCGCTGTTTAGGAAGACCAGCATTTTTGCGCGTTCCGGCGCTGGCTGTTGTCCCATTTCTGACCGCGAGCAGATCACAGCCAGATGAAAACGACCGCGTTCGCACTCACTCCTCGAGCAATGGGCAGTCACTCTGCGATAGCGGCCGGAAAGCGCGCTCGCCGGGAATCGTGCGCACGATATCGAGGTAGTCCCAGGACTCCCCGGATTCGGTGGGCTGCTTTACCTCGACCAGGTACATGTCGTGCACCATCTGCCCGTCATCGCGGATGCGCCCGCCGCGGGTATAGAAGTCGTTCACCGGATTTTGCCGCATGTCGGCAAGCACCGTTGCGGCGTCATCCGAACCGCTACGCGCGACGCTTTTCAAGTAATGCGACACCGCCGAATAGGTTCCGGCCTGGTCTATGGTGGGCGCCATGCCGGTACGGCTCATGAACCGCTCCGACCACTCGCGGGCAACCTCGTTGGCATCCCAATAGAAGCTGGTGGCATACCTGAGCCCGCTGGTGATGTAGAGCCCCAGACGCTGGATATCGGTGATGTACATGTTCATGGCGACCATGGACGTGCCCGCCCCGCCAAGGCCGATCTCGTACGCCTGACGTATGGCGCGCCGTGCATCGTCACCGGCCAGGCCCAGCGCGATCACGTTCGCTTCCGAAGCAATGGCCCCCCGGAGCTGAGGTGAGAAGTCGGAGCCTTGGTAAGGCGCGAGCGCGTTGCCGACCACCTCGCCACCGTTCTCCCCAATGAAATGGGAAGCCTGCTCGAACAGGTTATGCCCCCAGTTGTAATCAGCGGTGACGAAGAACCACCGGTCACCGCCCTCCTCCAAACTGGCGCTCACGGTGGCCGCGGCAAGGGCGTAATTATCGAAGCCCCACTGAATGCCATATGGCGAGCAGCCGGCACCGGTAAGATCAGTGGTCGCAGGAGCGTTGTGCACAACGGCGATACCGTGGTCGTTGGCGTATTCCTGCACCGCCACAGCGACGTCCGAGCCGGTGACGCCGATAATCAGATCGATGTTGTACTGCTGGTACAGCTCCCGCGCGTGGTGGACACCCAGGTTCGGTTTCAGCTCCGTATCGCGGACGTGAATCTGCACCGGTGCCCCTGCCACGACGCCACCCGCATCCTCGATGGCCATTTCGGCCGCGACCAGGCTTCCCGGGCCGTTCAGATCCGCGTAGATCCCCTTCATGTCGCTCAGAAAGCCGATTCGTACTTCGCCATCCGATATTGCCGCGAAGACGTCGGCAGTCAGTGCCAGAACCCCTGCCAGTGTGAGAACTGTTCTTACTACTAACCCCTTCGAAAGGATTACCGAGCGCCGGGGGGCGCACATGGCGTCGCGGCAAGGCAAGGGGAGTGACACGTAGCCACGGTTACACAGGCGACGAGCAAGGCTGTTCACGACCGCGTTCACGGCCAACCGGAGGGCGACGTTGCGCTGGTTTGACGTGCCCGCGTCACACCGGCGCTCCCACGCGGTACCGAGGCACCGCGCAGTGGCGCTGGTACCAGGCAGTACGCTGGAAATAGTTCGTGACATCGCCCGTCTCTCCCCCGTCATCCATACAGAGACGCCGCCGTTGTCGTTCATTGGTATTTCCGGCGGGGTGTGGTGGCCCCGGCGGGCGCGCCGGGGCCATTACCAAGGAAGGGATCTCAGGCGGCGAGCTCGCCGTGGGGATCGAGCACGAACTTCTTGGCGGCGCCGCCGTCGAAGTCGGCATAGCCACGGGGAGCATCGTCCAGGGTAATGACCTGTACGTTGACCGCCTCGGCGATCCTCACCCGATCCCACAGAATCGCCTGCATGAGCTGGCGGTGATACTTCATGACCGGGCACTGACCGGTCACGAAGTGCTGGGACTTGGCCCAGCCGAGCCCGATGCGCACGCCGAGCTGTCCCTCCCGGGCATTCTCGTCGGCGGCACCGGGGTCGCCGGTGACGTAGAGCCCCGGAATGCCCACGCCGCCGCCGGCACGGGTGACGTCCATCATCGCGTTCAGCACCGTGGCCGGCTGCTCATGGTTGTGATTGCAGCCGTGACCCCGCGCCTCGAAGCCGACACAATCCACACCCGCGTCCACCTCCGGTGTGCCGAGGATCTGCTCCACCATCTCGGGGATGGTGCCGTCCTGACGCAGGTCGATGGTCTCGCAGCCGAATCTGCGCGCCTGCTCCAGCCGCTCGGGAATCATATCGCCAACGATGACGCAGGCCGCCCCGAGCAGCTGCGCCGACGCGGCGGCGGCCAGGCCGACGGGGCCGGCACCCGCGATGTAGACCGTGGACCCCGGACCGACACCCGCGGTGACGCAGCCGTGGTAACCGGTGGGGAAGATGTCGGACAGCAGCGTCAGGTCGCGGATCTTCTCCATGGCCAGATCCCGCTCGGGGAATTTGAGGAGATTGAAGTCCGCATACGGCACCATGACGTACTCCGCCTGCCCGCCGACCCAGCCGCCCATGTCCACGTAGCCGTAGGCCGCGCCAGGACGGTCGGGATTGACGTTCAGGCAGATGCCCGTCTGGCCTTCCTTGCAGTTGCGGCAGCGACCGCATGCAATGTTGAACGGCACGGACACCAGGTCGCCGACACTGTGGAACTCCACATCACGGCCGCACTCGATGATCTCGCCGGTGATCTCGTGGCCGAGCACCAGGCCTTCCGGGGCGGTGGTCCGGCCACGGACCATGTGCTGGTCGCTACCGCATATATTGGTGGCGACGACTTTCAGAATGACGCCGTGCTGGCACTGACGGTTGCCGAGCGCCAGCGTCGGAAAGTCAATGGATCGGACGTCGACTTCGCCCGGGCGCAAGTACACGACCCCGCGGTTGCCGGTATTGGAACTCATCCTTCTCCTCCCTTCGAGCGACCGTGACATCGGGTCACATTATTGGCACCGAATCAGAGTCAGCGACGCTAGCAGACAGGTGAGCGCCGCCGCGTTCTGATTCCGCAGCCTTCTTTGCAATAACGGTCAATGCGTGGGGGTTCGCGGCCCTATCGACCCCGTAGTCCACGACCACGGCTGGGCGGGGTGGGAGCAGCAGGAGAGAATGTAGCCCTCGTCACGCTCCTCCCGGGCTCCGCGCTCCCGGCTGGCTCACCACGACTCCCCCTTCACCCGCCGAACTCTTCGCCGAGTGCCTCGGAGATCCCCTTCACGCAGACGTCGAGGATGAGCTCCCCCTTCTCCTTGCTGGCGGTTTTCGCCGACGACAGCGTTCCCGGCGCGGGCGTCCTCTCCGGAACCACGGGAAACATGTCGTACGGGGGGAAGGTGGCGGGCGGGTGGTCGACCACCGCATCCATATCCACCCGCTCGGGATACAGCGCGAGCATCAACGAGGTCTCGAACACCCCGCCGTGCTCGATGTCCCAGCCCAGGAAGCCATCGGGGTAGAGCTGCTCGATCACCTGGGGGTCGTTGACGAAGTCCCAGTAGGACAGCGTCATAACGCGGAAATCGTCGATCCCCGCATACCGCAATTCGCGAAGGGCGAGATCGATTCCCTCGACGAGGAACATCGAGTTCTCGAAATGGCCGTTCAGGAGCGCCAGCTTGCGGACCCCGTGGCGGGCGAGCTCGCGAATGATGTCCTGCACCGTGTGGATCAGCGTGGCACCATCGAGGCTGGTGGTGCCGGGATAGTGATTGCCGCCGCCCGACTTCTGTTGGGACTTGTAGCCATACTGGATGCCCGGCGCCACCAGCGCGCCGGTACGCTCGGCCACCCGTTCGCATACCGCGGTCGGCAGCAGGACGTCGACGTTCATGCTCATGTGGTGGCCGTGCTGCTCCAGCGCGCCCACCGGCAGCATGACCACCGCGTTCTCCTCGCGGACGCGGCGCTCGTATTCCTTCCAGGTCAAATCACCAATGTGCACGCTTGCCTTCATCGTCACTCCCCTCGCGAAGTTGGCGGATCGCTCCGACCCCGTCGAATTACGACCTCGAAGCCGCCTCCGCGGCTTCGAGCCGGGTCTGGTTCTGGTACTCCATGGCGGCACTGCGGACGATGGCGACGCACATCAGCACAAGGACTACCGAGAATGGCAGCGCGGCAATGATCGCCGCCGTCTGCAGCGTGGTCAGGGCAGCACTACCGCCCACGGTGAGCAGCACGGCCGCGATGACCCCCTCCAGTACCCCCCAGGTGGTGCGATGACGATGCAGCGGATTCTGGTCGCCTTCACTGAGGATGGTGGTCAGCACCAGAGTCCCGGAATCCGAGGAGGTCACGAAGTACGTGGTAACGAGGATGGTCCCGATGACACTCGCGGTGGTGCCGATCAGGCCCAGCTGCATGGAGTCAAAGGTGGCATACAGCGCCATGGCCGTGTTCTCGCCCACCGCCTCGACGATGCCGCCGGCACCGAAGAGCTCGGAGTGCAGGGCGGTACCCCCATAAGCCGCTATCCACACGAAGGACAGCAGCGAGGACACGCCCACTACACCGAAGACGAACTCCCGGATGGTTCGGCCGCGGGAGACCCGTGCCACGAACACGCCGACGAAAGGCGACCAGGAGATCCACCAGCCCCAGTAGAAAACGGTCCACCAGCCCTGCCACATGTCACGCCAGCTCCCCTGGGCCGGGGCCGACTCAACGTAAAGGTTCAGCGGCACCAGGCTCATCGCGTAGCCGGCGGTGACGTCCACCAACGAACCGAGGAGAAACTGCGTCGGCCCCCAGATGAAGAAAAAGGCGAGCAGCACGAAGGTCAGCCACATGTTGATCTGGGACAGGTACTTGATGCCCCGGCCCAGCCCGGAGATCACGGACATCAGGGCGATGACGGTGATCGCGGCAATCAGTCCCAGCTGTACCGGCGCGGTCATGGGCACGCCCCAGATGGAATTGAGCCCGGAGTTGATCTGCTGCACACCGAGCCCCAGCGAGGTCGCGATACCGAACAGGGTCGCGAACACCGCGACGATATCGATCATCGCGCCGATCCACCCCTCGACCCGCTTGCCG
The DNA here is from genome assembly GCA_964530405.1 of uncultured Ectothiorhodospiraceae bacterium. Lineage (GTDB taxonomy): Bacteria > Pseudomonadota > Gammaproteobacteria > Nitrococcales > Nitrococcaceae > Arhodomonas. Next base: position 1,122 of record CAZHBN010000127.1, on the reverse strand, counting down.
AGGAGCGGATAGAGGGTATAGCGAATGCTCAGCGGAAGCTTGAGACGATAAGCGACGAACGCCAGGGACAGCGCCACCACCGAGTAGATGGCCCACGCGTTGAGCCCCCAGTGGAAGAAGGCGAGCTCCAGGGCGGTATCCGCCGCGGCGGGGCTGAGCTTGTCGCCATCGAACGGCGTGCCCCCCGAGTAGTGGAAGACCGGCTCGGCGATGGACCAGAAAATGATCCCGATGCCCTGGCCGGCGGCATAGACCATGGCGAACCAGGTGAAGTAGCTGAACTCCGGCTTTTCGTCCGGCTCCCCCAGGCGCAGTGATCCATAGCGGCTGACGGCGATCCCGATCAGGAAAACCAGGAACAGACCCGCCAGGGCAATGTACCACCAGTTGGCGTGAAAGGTGACAAAGGTCCTCGCCTCGTCGATCAGGCCTGCGGACTGCTTCGGAAACGCGAGGGTGGCGAAGACAAAAGCAAAGACGATGGCACTGGATATGAGGTAGGTATACGGATTGATGCCTCGAAAGAGGCCGGATTTCACGACCATGAGACTCCCCTCCCAAGGTAGTCGAGGAGTGCAGCCGCACCCCTCTTCGTTTCACCGGTCATTCCGTTGTTTTTCGACGACCATTGCTTTTTTAGGACTTGATGATGTTTCGCTCCGGGCCGTACGGAAATCCGGTGATGTTCTCGGCGCCATCCGCGGTGACCACCAGGATGTCGTGCTCGCGGTAACCGCCGGTACCGGGCTGGCCCTCGGGGATCATGATCATGGGCTCCATTGAGACCACCATCCCCGGCTCGAGCACGGTATTGATGTCCTCGCGCAACTCCAGGCCCGCCTCGCGCCCGTAGTAGTGGGAGAGCACACCGAAGGAGTGCCCGTAGCCGAAGGTGCGATACTTCAGCAGGTCGTGCTCGGCGTAGATCTCGTTGAGCGCCTGGGCGATATCGCAGCAGCGCGCGCCGGGGCGGATCAGCTTCTGACCCTCCTCGTGGACCTTGACGTTGACCTCCCACAGCCGCAGGTGCTCGTCCGAGCACTCCTCGGCAAACAGCGTGCGCTCCAGCGCCGTGTAGTAGCCCGCCGGCATGGGGAAGCAGTTGAGGCTGAGGATGTCGCC
>CAZHBN010000126.1:0-11003 GCA_964530405.1 uncultured Ectothiorhodospiraceae bacterium | reverse complement strand
GCCGCGGCGGCTTCCGCGGCGGTGCCGATCTCGTCGACTACGATCACCTCGGGCATGTGGTTCTCCACGGCTTCGATCATCACGGCGTGCTGCGCGTCCGGATGGGGGACCTGCATGCGCCGCGCGGAACCGATGGCCGGGTGCGGGACATCGCCGTCGCCGGCGATTTCGTTGGAGGTATCCACGATCACGACACGCCGGGCGAAGTCGTCGGCGAGCACCCTGGCCATCTCGCGCAGGCGGGTGGTCTTGCCCACGCCCGGTGGCCCGAGCAACAGGATGCTGTAAGCATCGGCGGCGAGGTCGTGCAGGGGGGCTATGGTGCCGTAGACGGCACGGCCGACGCGCAGGGTCAGTCCGACGGTTTCACCGGTGCGGTTGCGGATTGCGGCGATACGGTGAAGCGTGCCCTCGATGCCGGCGCGGTTGTCCGCCGTGAAACGACCCACGGCCTCGCACACGCGGGTGAGCGTCTCGCGCGTCACCGCGGCTTCGTCGAGGGTATGCGGGCCGTCGATGAGACGCGCCTGTGGTGGACGGCCGAGATCGAGCACTACCTCGAGCAGTTCGGTTGAGGGGAGGCGGCGCAGGCGTTCCCGCAGTGGCCGGGGGAGGATGCCGAGCAGCCGTTCGAGGTCATCGGTTCGGGTTTCGATGCTCACGCGGGTCGACCTCCTGCCGTGTCTTTACCTCCATGTATCCCCGCCACCCGTTAAACTGTCAATCGTCCGTGTCGACGGGCGACAATTGCGCTCTCCCGACCACTTCGAGAATCGGATTGATTGTATGCACTGCGTCATCTACAAGGGCAGCCGCCGCCCGGATACGTACCTGTTCCTGCCGGGTCGCGACGACATCGCCGGTGTTCCCGACGCGTTGCTGGAGGCGATGGGGCGGCTGGAGCTCGTCATGGAGCTCACGATCCACCCGGGGCGCCGCCTTGCCCGCGTACGCGCTGTGGAGGTGCTGGACGGGCTGCTGCATCGGGGCTGTTTCGTGCAGTTGCCGCCCGACGACGATGTGATGCCGTTCGGCGGGTCGCCGCGGACGAAGCATTAATCACTCGGCCTCCGGCGACTATGCTCAATGCCATAAGTCAGTGTTCTGCGTCGACGTTACGGCGTGCCTTGGGTCCAGGGCACTGAACGGTCCGAGCGCGCGTGTCTGCTGGGCGGAGGGGGCATGGCCAACGAGCTGAGAACCAACCGACGTCACGTCGCCCGGTTTCCCGCGGATCTGCTGGTGCGCGTGTATCTCTACGGTCGCGCTGTCGGCAGCTATCGTACCCGCGATGTCAGCCGTGCCGGAGTCGGCCTGCACGCCGGGCGGGTCATGCTCTGGCGCGGTATGCCGGTTGAGGTTCAGCTCTACTCCGCCGTGGGTACCCGGGCGGTACCCCGGCGCATTGCCGCGGTGGTGTGTTACTGCCGCGGCAATGGTATGGGGTTGCGTTTCCGTCGCCGTTGACGGCGCGGAATCGACCCGTCCCGGGGGGGGGCGGGCGCGCCGGCCCCGCAGGCCGTATCGTTCATCCCGGGGGCTTGCCGGCGTCCGGGCCGGTCACCCGCGCCCGGAGAGGAAGTCCACCAGACGCCGGTCGAAGAGCTGGCGAAGGGCGTCCTGGACCGCCCGGGCGATGTCCGCCGCATTGCGCTCCGGTCCGGGGCGCGTGACCACACGCGCGCTGCGCGAGGTCGATGCCTGCCCGTTGAACCGTTCCCCGTCGCGCCAGGCGCGCGCCTGAAGCGTCACCTGAGTGTCCACCCGTCGCGGCACGTCGGCGGTCACCGTGTGACGGAGCTCGGTGATCTCGATGAGCAGGCGCGGTGTCGCCGTGTCCGACCACAGCTGCGGTGGAAAACCGGCCTGTGAGAGTGTCTCTCCGGCGGCCAGCTCCACGACATAGGCCAGGTCCTGGCTCGTGGTGATCGTCGCGTTCTCGTCTTCGCGGTTCTGCAGTATGCCCAGGGTCTTGTCGTCGCGCCGGTCCACGACTTCCAGCGCCACTGGCGGTCCGCCGCTGACGCTCGCGTTCGGCTCCGGCGGCTCCACCGTCAGGCGCAGCGTCTGCGGGTTCTGGGCGCAGCCGGCGAGCACCACTATGGTGGTGATGAGGGCGAGCAGGCGAGCGATGGAGAGGGGCATGTCTGAGGCCTCCTTTCTATGAGCTTGGCTCATCCTGGTGATTGAACGAATTCATTGTGTTCAGGATTTAACTTGACGACCCATTGCTAGGGCCCGAGACTCTGCGAGCTCTGGCGCTGCGAGCGCCTGTTGTGTCGCAGCATACAAGGGTGATACGAGTGACGCAGCCAGCGAGTACAGCTAACCAGCCTGCAGGCCTGCACCTTGAGGTGGTGCCGCCGCTTACCCGGCAGGGCGAGGCAGGGGTCGATGCGGCTCTCGCCAAGGTGGCGGCCATACATGAGTCAGTGGGCCTGGACGGGATCAATATTCCCGAAATTCGTGAAGAGAGCTCCAAGAGCGACAAAGGCGAGCGGCGCCTGCCGTTCGAGCCCCGTATGGAGCCGCGCGAGCTCGCGCGGCGCATCCGCGATACCTTCGGCATCGAGTGCATGATAAACCGCGTCGTGGTCCACCTGGAGCGCGACCGCCAGGCCGACTGGTTTCGCGAGACTTGGGAGGAATACGGCGTCCGGCGTTTCGTGCTGGTGGGCGGTGAGAAGAGCGGGGTGGACTACCCCGGCCCGTCGGTGCCGGAAGCCAACGAGCTCATCCGGGAAGTGATATCCGACCGCCATCTGCGGGTGGGCAACATCTGCATCCCCACGCGCTCGGGTGAGGCCGATCGCATGCGCCGCAAGATGCGCACCGGCACGGATTTCTTCACCACGCAGATCGTCTACCATCCGGAGCAGTTCACCGACCTCGTCGACGCGCTGGTCGACGGCGGTCTGCCGTCGCCGCCGCCGGAGGTGCTGGTGACGCTCTGCCCGGTGAAGAACGAGCGCAACATCCGGTTCCTGCACTGGCTGGGGGTGGACCTGGCGCCGGAGCTCGAGGCCTGGCTCACGGAGAAGCCGGACGAGGTCACCGAGCGGTCGCTCACGCAGATCGAGCGCGCATGGGCGACGATTTCCGCGCATCGCGCGCGCCGGGCGCCAAGCATGCCGGTTGGCGTGAGCCTTGCGCCCATCGGAAAGATTCCCCACGAGACCACCGTGCGTCTCGCGCGCAACCTCTCCGTGGAGCTTTCCCGCACCGCTTGAGGTTGCATGCTCGCGAGGTGGCCGGCATCCGCTGCCGGCCACCTCGCAGCGCGCTCGTCAGCGCTGGCTACGCAGGTAGTCCTGCGTGGTGAGCAGGAACAGACGCCGAAACAGCTCCTCGATCGCCGCTTCGCGTTCCAGTTCCTTGGCCTCCCCCTCATCCGCGGCCGCCCGTGGATATTCCCAGATTAGCCGTACGGCCCCCGAGTTGGCATCGCTGACTTCCAGGCGGGGGTTGGCGCCATTGAGTCGCGCGTCGATCTGGTAGCTCATCCCTGTCTCCTCATCGTTGCCGGGCATCTGAATCGTCTTCAGTAAATAGTAATCGTTCTCATTCGCATATGCAAGTCATTGAATTGCGGATGACGCCCCGGCGGATAGGCGTTACATTGTCGACATTCCTGGATGACCGATCCGGTTACAGCGCATGCCACATGTCAGCGAGCAAGTCGGGCGGTGTGTCGCGACGACAGGGCCGGGGGCGACGCCGGAGTCAGCCGTCGCGAGAATCAGCAGCGCGAATCGCGACGTGTAGCAAGGCCCTACACGAGCGGCGAGCGACGCCGTCCACAACGGCGCACACGGCCACCGGGGCCTGGCAGCATGTTCGAAATGGTTGGTAAATGCCCGCTGGCACAGGCGGTGTATCGCTGGGGACGGGGCAGACATGAAGGCGCGACGGACAAGCGCGCCACTAAATGAGGAGGCCGGACCACCGGCCCACGAGACGACAAATCAGCTACCCGCAAGACGAAAGGAGATGACCATGTCCCAGAACCATCTCGACCGTGGCCGACGGCGTTTTCTGCGCACCGGTCTGCTGGGCGTGGCGGCGGTGCCGCTCGCCGGTGGCCTGGTGACGCGCCGGGCCAGCGCTCAGGACGATATGCCCAGGCTGAGCCCGGACGACCCCGCGGCCAAGGCTCTGAGCTATACCCACGACGCCAGCACCGCCACGGGCAATGCGGCCTTCCAGGAAGGCGCTCACTGCGCCAACTGCCAGCTCTTCACCGGCGAGTCCGGTGCCGAGTGGGGCCCGTGCAGTGCGTTCCCCGGTAAGCTGGTGAACGCCCAGGGCTGGTGCTCCGCCTGGGTCGCGAAGAGCTGAACGTCGGGCACGAGCGCTGAGCAGGGGATGGGCGATTCGCCCGTCCCCGTCCGGGCACAATCAGCCATCATCGCCGCCGGTGCCCCGAGCGGGTACCACCTTTCCCGGGTTGAGCGTGCAGTGCGGGTCGAGTGCATCCTTGATCGCGCGCATGAGCGCGACCTCCTCAGCGGATTTCAGCCGCGCCACTTCGGCGGGCTTGAGCTGACCGACGCCATGTTCGGCGGCGAAGGAACCGTCCAGCGTCGCGACGATATCGTGGATCAGCCGGTTGAACTCGTCCCAGCGGCGCAGGAAATCCTCCCCGGCCATCTGCGGCGGCTGGCTCAGGTTGAAGTGGATGTTGCCGTCCCCGACGTGACCGAACGCGCAGGGACGTATCCCCGGCAAGCGCTGCCGGGCGGCGGCGTCGGCGCGTGCGAGAAAGTCGGGGATGGCCGGCAGCGGCACCGAGACGTCGTGCTTGATGCTGGCTCCTTCGTGGCGCTGGGCGGCGGGGATACTGTTGCGCAGTGCCCAGAGCGTGTCGCGCCCGGCGTCTTCGTCGGTGATCCGGTAATCGCGGGCCAGTGACGGCAGCTCCGGGAGCGTCTCTTCCAGCATTCCGCGCAGGTTGTCGTGGCGTCGGGAGCTGGTAACGTCCAGCAGGACGTACCAGGGCCACGGTTGTGGGAACGGGTCGCTGCAGCCCGCGCCGTGGCGGAGTGAGAACTCCACGGGGGTGCGCCCCATCAGCTCGAAGGCGGTGAGGCTGTCGCCGGTAAGCGCCCGCAGCTCGGCGAGCAGACCCAATGCCGCCGATGGGGTGTCCAGTGCGACCAGGGCGGTGGCACGGTGCCGGGGGCGGGGGTGCAGACGCAGGACGGCGGCGGTGATGATGCCCAGCGTGCCCTCGGAGCCGATGAACAGGTCCTTGAGATCGTAACCGCTGTTGTCCTTGCGCAGGGCGCGCAACCCGTTCCAGACGCGCCCATCGGCGAGGACGACTTCCAGGCCGAGTACAAGCTCACGGGCGTTGCCGTAGCGCAGTACGTTCATGCCACCGGCGTTGGTCGCCAGGTTGCCGCCGATGCAGCATTCGCCGGCGGCGGCGTAGTCGAGGGGAAACAGCCGGTCCGCGCCGGCGGCTGCGGCTTGCACGTCGGCGAGTGTGCAGCCCGCTTCGGCCACCAGTGTGTGGCCCAGTGGGTCAATGGCGCGTATGCGCCGCAGACGTTCCAGGCTCAGCACGATCTGATCGCCGCTGGCGTCCGGTGCGGCACCGCCGCACAGGCCGGTGTTGCCGCCCTGGGGAACGATGGCTACACCGGCGGTGGTGCACCGGCGGACCGTTTCGGATACCGCGCGGGTATCCGCCGGGCGCACCACCGCCCGGCAGCGACCTTTGAACAGACCCCGGCGTTCACGGAGGTACGCCGCCGTTGCGGCCGGCGTGGTGATCACGGCGTCGTCGCCCAGGACGTTCTCCAGCTCATGCACCAGTGCGTCGACGCGATCAGTCATGGCGCAGCCACCAGCGCACGGCCGCGAGTAGCGCGGCTGTCAGCCCGAGTGTGAGGCCGGCAAGCTCGGCAGCCATCGGCCCGAACAGGTCGGGGGCCTTCATCAATGTCGTCATGAGGGATTCCTGGTAGTAGAAAAACCACTGGTGCCCGGAGGGGAAAGCCCATTCGTGCAGCCGCGCGAACCAGCCGCCGTCACCGGCATCGAAGGCCGCCACCGTCAGGCCGCCGCCGACGGCGAGTGCTAGGCCGCCACCGGCCGCGAGCGCCCGCCCGCCGGGCACGTGTCCCGTCCGCCGCAGCCAGGTAACCGCGGCGAGCAGGCACAGGCCCGCGCCTATGGCAGCGCGTTGAAGCAGGGAGACCCAATCGGCGACCAGACGCAGGTGCGCGATCTCCGGGGGACGCAGCAACGCCTCGGCGGTCGCGTTCGGTGGCTGGTAGCGCAGTGTCTCGAGACCCTCGCCGCCATGGTTGATGGCGGTCACGATGTCGCCGAACAACGCCTGGTGCTGCTGTGGCGTGAGAGTCTCGAAACCGCTGCGGTAGCGGTTCTGTGGCCCGTACTCGGCGATGTGGGCCTGAATGTCGAGAGCTCCGTAGAGGGCCGGATAACCGAAGTCGACGAGCGATAGCAGTTGCCAGGCTACGCCCGCGGCCGCGAGCAATGCGGCGGGGGCGACGGTGGCACTGGCGATTGCGGTGAGCAGGCGGTGGCAGCGCGCGGCGTCGAGCATCCGTTCATTGTACGCCGTGATGGCGGGAGCACGCAGACATGCGGTGGCACGGGGCACCGGTGACGGTCACCGTAGAGGCCCGCCCTGTGGCGTTTCACCGTCATGCCCGTCGCCGCCCCGTGACGTGTCGCTCGGCGCTCACCACTGTGACGAGCCTTCGATACGGGAGGCTACGTTCCGGCGTCGTCCGTCGCCCCTTCCGCGTTGTCCACCGGAGCGCTCAACCCGCGTCGGGCGCGCTCATTGCGGGAGACGCTGCCGGCGAGGCGTCCCAGCGCCTCCACCGCCAGGGCGTCGCCGGATTCGGCGGCGCGGCGTATCCACGCGAGCGCTTTGTCGGTGTCCTCCGGCACGCCCTGACCATAGTAGTACATGTAGCCCACGGCATACTGGGCGCGGGGCTGGCCGGCGGCCGCGGCGTCGTGCAGGGCGGGGAAGGCGCGATCGAAGTCTCCGGCGAGCCAGGCCTGACGGGCCTCGGCGATCTCCGGGGCGGCACCGCCGTCCTGAGGCGCCGTGGCGCAGCCGGCGAGGATCAGGGACGCGGCGAATGCCGCGAGTACGAAACGCTTCATATGGGTCTCTTGTCGGTTACGTCTTCGGAGGCCCTACCGCTTGCGGGCGAGCGTGACGCCGTCGGCCACGGGCACCAGGCAGAGGTCGATGCGGGCATCGTCGCGCAGGGTCCGGTTGAATGCACGGATCGCGCGGGTGTCCTCGTCCTGCTGGGAGGGGTCGCTCACGCGGCCGTGCCAGAGGGTGTTGTCCACCGCTACCAGGCCTCCAGGGCGAAGGAGCTTGAGGGCGCGCTCGTAATAGTTCGGGTAGCCGCTTTTGTCGGCGTCGATAAACACGAAATCGTACTGGCGGGCGCCGCCATCGTCGAGCAGCGCATCCAGGGTATCCACCGCTTCGCCGATGCGCAGATCGATCAGCTCGTCCACGCCCGCCTGGCGCCAGTAACGTTGACCGACCTCCGTCCACTCGTGACTGTGGTCGCAGGCGATGAGCACGCCGTCGGCGGGCATGGCCAGCGCCATCGTCAGCGCGCTGTAACCGGTGAATGTGCCGATTTCTACCACTCGTCGGGCGCCGGTGAGGCGCACGAGCATCGCCAGCAACGCCCCTTCCTCGGGAGCGATCTGCATGCCGGACTGCGGCAGGCGCGCGGTTTCGGCGCGCAGGGCGCGCTGGATGTCGTTCTCGCGAACGCCCTCCGAGAGCAGGTATTCGAGCAGGTCGTCGGGCATCCCGATGGTACGATTGCTCATGATGCGGTAAACCTCCCTGTGGGTCGGCGGTGATGCCACCCGGGGCAACAGGATACGCGAAGTCCAATGGACGCTAACTCAACAGAGCCACGGAACGGCGTCAAGCCGCTTCGGGTTATCCAGATAAGCGATACGCACCTGTTCGAGGACGCGACCTCACGGCTCGCCGGCGTGACCACCGATGCGAGCGCGCGGGACATATTCGAGGCCGCGCTGGCCCAGGCCCGCGGGGTCGATCTCGTGGTCGTCACCGGTGACCTGGTGCACGACGGGAGCGTCACCGCCTATCGGCGCCTGCGAGAGCGCCTGCGCGCCGCCGGTGCGCCGGCGCTGGTGGTACCGGGCAATCACGATGACCCCGAGGTGATGCGGCGGGTCTTCGACGATGGCCCCGTGCGCTGGTGCGAGAGCTACCGTGTCGGCGCGTGGCAGGTGGAGTCGCTGAACTCCCATCGCGGCGACGACCCGGGCGGCTGCCTGGGTCAGGCGCAGTTGGACGCGTTCACGCGGCGCCTGGCGGCCGGCACGGGACCGGTGTTGACGCTGGTGCATCATCCACCGGTGGCCTTGGGATCGCCGTGGCTGGACCGTATCGGCCTGGCGGATGGCCCGGAGTTGGTGGACCGGCTCACCGCGAGCGGCCGGCCGGCAGTGGTGGTCTGGGGCCATGCGCATCAGGCGTGGGCCGGAGGTGACGCGCGATTGCGACTGCTGGGAGCGCCTTCCACTTGCGTTCAGTTCGCGCCCGGGTGCGCGGATTTCACGCTGGATTCCCGTCCGCCCGGTTGGCGGTGGCTGTCGCTGCACAGCGACGGTGCCGTGGAAACCGGTGTGGAGCGGCTCCGGGAAGGCATGCACCCCGCAGCGACGGATTGTGACGGCTACTGAATCACGGTCGTGGGGGGCGGCGTGGGGCACCATACGGTAAACGGTATGTGTGCGTGAGCAGAGCCGGGTCAGCGGGGCGAGTCAGGAGGCAGGAATGACCGAGGAACCGCGGACGAGCGGGCGGGACGAGGAAGTGGCCCGCCTCCAGGCGGAGCTCGAGGAAGCGCGCGCGCGCGCCGAGGAAGTTGCCGCTTACTACCGGGGCGAGCTCGAAGCGGCGCGCCGCCGGGCGGAAGACGAGGCGGTGCGAATCCAGGCCGGCGAGGCGGGTCGGCGCAAACGCGCGGACGAGGCGGTCGCCCGCCTCAAGGGCGAGCTCGCCAGTGCGCGGCGCGATGCCGAGCATGCACAGCGCCGCTACGAGGAGCTGCACCGTCATCTCGAGGAGATGGAGCAGGCCAATGCCCGTGACGGCGCCCGGGAGCAGGAGGCGGCCCGGGCGGCGTGGCGAACCGCCGAAGAGGAGGTGGAGCGCCTGGATGGTGAGATCGCCACGTTGCAGCGGGAGCTCGAGAGCGAACGCGCGCAACGACGTCAGCAGGATATCGAGCGCGAGCGTCTGGTGGAGGAGCACCGGCATACCGAGGAACGCTGGCGGGGGCTGATGGCACGGCTTCGCCGCGGATTCAAGGCGTCCGAGCAGCGTCGCCGGGCGCTGGAGAACGCCGTCGCCGAGGCCGAGCAGCGCGCACGCGAGGCCGCCGGGGCGGATGAGCAGGCGGGCCGGCGACCGGCATTCGCGCAGATGGATGCCCGGGTGGAGGTGGATCCCACCAAAGGGTGGGGCAGCCTCACCGTCGCCGAAGGCGAGGACCTTTCCGACGAATTCATGCTGGTGGAGGCCGATCAGTCCATTCGCGAGGCCGCCGAGGCCAGGTCGGACGGCGGGCAGGGGCAGGGCGCGCGTACCGAGGTTTCCGAGGAGGAAGCGGAGACGCTGCTCATGGAGCTCAACGTGGACCGGCGCATGGCCGAGCGTCGCGCCGAGCCCGCCGCCAGTGCCGCGCCTCCGGCCGACGGCGGCGCGAGCTTCCATCCCCGCAATCCACGCCCGATGAGACCGGCGCCTGCCTCCCCTGCCGCAGCACGCACGCCCGAGCGTACCGACGGCAGCCTGTTGCCGTGGCTGGTGGCCGCGGGTACCGCGGGCGTTCTGGTGGTCTTTGCGCTGGTGATGTTTCTCTAAGTGTCCTGATTCAGTATTTCGTCGCATTTTCCGAGTGCCCCGGTTTCGTCAGGGCCAGGTGCAGCGAGGAGGCGTCATACCGCCCTGGTGAAACCGGGGCGCTCTCTCCAGGGGGCGGCACGGTGCCGCTGTAGCCGCGGCGAAGTCTCGCAGGGCGTGTCGCGAACAGCGCAATCCCCCGAAGAGACTGAATATTCGGTGAGTGGATGCTACGCTGCTTGCATCGGTGGACACGGGGTTAGCAAGCCACCGGTCACGGGGCTCAAAACACGCAGAGTGGCTCACCACTTGCCAGCTCGGTGAGCGCTGCGGTACCCACCACATATACACAACAACGAACAATAGGGCACGGTCCGGCAGTCCGAGGTCCAGTCTGGGATCGACGAGCCGAGATAGGGGGGTGTGGACGCAAATCCCTCTGTCGGCCGTGCAGCAAGGACGTTATGCACAGTCATCCAAGGTATCCCCACGCGCAGCTCGTGCCTCGAGGCACGCACGATCGACGCGTACGGCGTCACCGCAAAGGCGGCCTCGGCCTGCTGATCGCACTCCTTCTCACGGTTCTCAGTTCCTCCTGGGTGGTGGCGGCGCCGGGGCGCGCAGGGATGGACGATACAGCGCCGACGCATCCCGCCCGGGAAATCGTGCTGATCGACACCGGCGTCGAGGGCTGGCGAACGCTTGCGCGTGGCGTGCCATCCCGGGCGAAGGTCGTGCGCGTCGCGCCGCAGGAGGACGGCCTCACGGCCCTGGCCGAGGTTCTGAGAGGGCGCACCGGCGTTCGTGCGATCCATGTCATCAGTCACGGGAAATCCGGCGCGATCAGGCTGGGCGCCATTCGCATCCACCGGGAGACGCTGCGCCAACGCCCGCGTGCCATGCGTGCAGTGCGGTCGGCCCTGGCGCCGGACGCGGATATCCTGCTGGCGGGGTGCAATGCCGGCGCTGGCGTGAAGGGGCGGGCACTGCTCGGCAGCCTCGCCCGGGCCACCGGCGCTGATGTCGCGGCCTCCATCGATACGACCGGTAGCGGCGCGGTCGGCGCGAACTGGGATCTCGAAGCGCGTACCGGTGAAATCGA
>CAZHBN010000125.1:6787-11018 GCA_964530405.1 uncultured Ectothiorhodospiraceae bacterium | reverse complement strand
TGCTGCTTTTGAATGCGATGGTCGTAGGTCATCGACTTCACCTGGCTGCGGTGGGACTGCGTTACTCCATGATATGCGTTTCGTACCCGGCTAACACAAGTCTGGAAGATTTGCGGTGGGGTTAACGCACTGGTCCGTGAAGCGCGGCCGCCGTGCCCATAAGGGGCCGCGACGGCCGCGCGACAGGCTCACTGGCGCTGGAGATAATCCGAATGCGCCCAGCCGTGCTCACCGCTGGCGCGCACCTCCACCTGCCACCAGGAGCCGCGGCGCTCACCCGTGGGCACCACCGACGTGCCCTGGTTGAGGGTGGTAATCACCGGCGCTGAGCTGCGCGGCCCGGAGCGCAGGTTGAGATTGGCGGCCGTACGATAAACGCCCACCTTCTCGCGCTCGTCGGTAGAACGGATCGCACCCATCTGCGAGACGAGGTTGTTGTGGGCGTCGACGAACGCGGCGATGACGATCTTGCCGATATCGGTGTCCTGGTAGCTGCCGCCGCCACCGGCGACGCCTCCCACCCAGCCGAAGCCGGCGAAGTCCACGTCGGTCTTCTTGGCGGTACCTGTCGCCGCCGCCTCCTGAACACCCGTGCGAACGTTGGTGAGCAGCATCGTGGTTTGCGCTTCCAGGTTCTCGGTGCGTATGCCACCGGCCACGGCTCCGATCACCCCCGGCAGCACCGCGCCCAGCCCGCCGAAGCCGCCGCCGGAGTCCGGGTCCTTGAACGCGACGTTGGGCGTGATGATGAAATCGGCCGCCGCCATCTGGCCCTTGCCCATGTTGCTGCCGGACTGCAGCTCACCGCTCTGCGCCAGCGACCGCTCACGCTGAAGCGCCTTGGACGCGGCGCCGCGGTCGACCACACGGAAACACCCGCTTTGCGCCATCATCACCCGGAGCAGCGGCAGCGGGCTCTCCAGGCCAGCCTGCCTGAGCCCGTTGTAGTTGCCTTCGTAGAGCGCCGCAGTGCCGATCGGGCGGTCACAGCGCTGCAATTGACTGTTGGCGTTCTTCGCACCGGCCGCGCCGCCGGAGCCGGTCACCGTGGATGAGGCGCCCCCGAGCACGGGATTGGTGTTGCAGCCCGCCACCGCCAGTGACATCGCCGCCGCCACGGCCACCATCGTTAGCTGTCGTCCCCTCATGGTCATCCCCCTGTTGGTATTTTCGGCGATACCAGGCCGGTCATTGATGGGTGCCACCACCCTCGACGCGTGCATGCGGTGCGCGAGCATTGCCCACGCACACACGCCGAGGCGTGACGAGCATCGATCCGACTGGTAATCACCCCAAAAAGGCAATCCGTAACCGCAAGCCGGCGGATTGCTTCCCTGCGAAGTCTACGCGTCCACTTATTACTCGTAGCTTACCGAATCATCACCGCGGTCGGCGACATTTCCTGAACGGGGTATGCGACGCGGTCCGCATGCAGTATGCTCCAACGCTAACGAGGGAAGAATCCAACCGGCCAGACGAGCTCGGGCACGACGATCGCATGTCCAACACACCCAACCAGAAGCGCCGCCGCGCTGAGCGCGCGCGCGATTTTCTCGAACTGTTAATTGACCGCTACCCACAGGCATTGTTCCGCGAGCGCGACAAAGTCCGGCCGCTGGCCATCGGGATTCAGCAGAGTCTGCGCAAGGATCTCGACAGCGACGAGACGCTGAAGGAAACACCGAACTGGTTGGTCAAACAGGCCTTGGCCCGCTACACCCACGCACCGGCGTATCTGGAGGCGATCATCGCCGGCCGCCAGCGCATCGCGCTCGACGGCAGTGACGCCGGGGACGTGACCGACGAGGCCGTCGAACACGCCCGTCAGCGTCGTGAGGAACAGAAACAACGGGCCGCCGAGCGCCGCCGCCAGCGCCGCCCCAAGCGCCGTCGCCCGCCGGAGCAGGCCGTACGCGAGCAGAAGCTCCAGAAGCTCGCGGAAAAGTTCAATAATCGGTGATATGCCGGCGCCACCGCTGGGTCGGCCTTGAATGGGGTGTCCGCCGGCCCTGTACGTGGAACGCCAAAAGCAGGGATAATATTAATACAGACGTACCGCCCTGTTTTCAGCGTTCGTCGGCATGCCTGTGGCAAGGCGCGACGAGCGAGATGTGGCGGGTTTCCACTCGAGCGACGGGCAACGCCGCACACGAGCGCACCGCTGAGCGCCCTCATGCGGCTCCGGGACGTGGCAATACCCGCCGAAAGATTAGTAAAGTACCGGCCATAACAAACGCCGGTTTCACCGGAACGCGAGAACGCGATTAATCCGAAGCCTGCGCACCGCGGTACCACCGCCGGTGCGCCATGCGATCCTGAGCAATACCTGATGCCAGTGACGATCCACCACGCCGGGGGTAAACGACTGACCCATGAGTGCATCTAACCCCTCGTCCCGAATCGAACGGGATTTCGACCTCGCCAGCATGAGCCTCGAGGAGCTGGAATCACTTCAACGCCGGGTCGACTCCGAGCTCGAAGCACGCTCTTTCGAGGACAATCTGCGACGCGAAGTGGAATCGCATATGCGCAAACAGGAGTGGGCGCGCCGCACCGAGCAGGGAAGCAACCCACGATCGGGCCGGAGACGCCTGTGAACGCGTAAGCGCCGGCGATCAAGCCGCCTGCCCGAGGAAATAGGGCACCCAGGCCAGGAGAACGAGCACGAGGGCTGCGCCGCCCATCCGCAGACACCGTGTCAGGCGCTGGTGCTCGTAACCGTCGGCATCGACACGGAAGACAGCGGTCATTACCAGATCGACCCCCTGCACCGCCACGACGATGGGCACCAGGGCCGGCACTATGACCGTGCTCAACAACATCGGCAGCGTTGCCGCCGTGGGGGGCGACCCCGCGAACGGCCGGAGCGCCACCAGCACGACGACCGCCGCCAGCAGAGCGATGCGTAGGGGCCCGAGGGACCGTAACCGGTCTTGAATCGTCATCTGTACGCCTCTAAAGCACAAGGTCGAATAAACAAATAAGAATTTATACTTTTTCTGCCTAAAAAGCCCAACGCTATCCTTCCCATTGCTCGCCAACGGGACAGAGAGGATGGCTTCATGGCTCAGGGTCCCCTGCTTGAGACCAACAGCCCGCTGAGCGCCGAGCAGGCGCAGCAGCTCAATCAGTTACTCACGACGCTGCGCGGCGACCAGATGACCTGGTTGAGTGGCTATCTCGCCGGAATATCGGCCAACGGCATGGCCGCCAACGTCGCCGAGCCGGCACCGGCACCCGCGTCCAGCGCCCTGCCCGAGATCACTGTGCTCTACGGCAGCCAGACGGGCAACGCCGAAGGCATCGCCGAGCTCGCGGTGGAACGCGCAGAAGCCCGCGGCTTCGCCGTGCGCCTGGTGGACATGGCGGATTTCGGCAAGAAGGATTTCAAGAGCGCGACCAACCTGATGGTCGTGGTCAGCACCCACGGCGAAGGTGACCCGCCCGATCCCGCCGAGGGCCTTCACGAGCTCGTGCACGCCCGCAAGGCGCCGAAGCTCGGCGAAACCCGGTTCGCGGTACTGTCGCTGGGTGACTCCAGCTACGAGAACTTCTGCCAGACCGGCCGCGATTTCGACGCACGGCTGGAGGCCATGGGCGGCGAGCGCATCCACGATCGCGTCGACTGCGACGTCGACTACGATGACGATGCCTCCGCCTGGGTGGACGCGGTGCTCGACCGCTTCGCGGAGCTGGCCGGCGCCAGCGCCCCGGCGTCGAGCAACGTCATCCCGCTCGCCGATGGGCGCAGCGAGAGCACGAGCTGGAGCAAGAAGAACCCGTTCCAGGCCGAAATCCTGGATAACATCGTCCTGAACGGCCGCGGTTCCGACAAGGAAACGCGCCATATCGAGCTCTCCCTGGAAGGCTCCGGAATTACCTTCGAGCCTGGTGACTCCCTGGGCATCGTCGCCGAGAACAACCCTGTCATCGCCGACGAGATCATCGAGGCCCTGGGTGCCGACCCGGAGGCCGACATCGGCGAGGGCCGGACGCTGCGTCAAGCGCTCATCAGCGACTACGAGATCACCACCCTCGCACGGCCGTTCCTGGAGCGCTGGGCGGAGCTCTCCGGCTCCGAGGAGCTCAAGCGTCTGCTCGGCGAGGAGGCCCGCGCGGAGCTGCGGGAATGGCTCGATGGCCGTCACGTCATCGACGTGATCACCGAATTCCCGGCCGAGAACGTGAGCGCGGCGGACTTCGTCGGCGCGCTGCGCAAGCTGCCGGCGCG
>CAZHBN010000125.1:0-6687 GCA_964530405.1 uncultured Ectothiorhodospiraceae bacterium | reverse complement strand
TTCCAGACGGACTTCCTCTACCAGACCGATTTCCTCGCCTGGCGCGAACAGGGCGTGCTCGACCGGATCGATGTCGCCTTCTCCCGCGACCAGGCGGAAAAGGTCTACGTGCAGGACCGGCTTCGGGAAAACGCCGCGGAGATCTACGCGTGGCTCGAGAGTGGCGCACACTTCTACGTCTGCGGTGATGCCGACAACATGGCCGCCGACGTGCACCAGGCACTCGTCGACATCGTCCGCGAGCAGGGCGAGTACGACGAGGAAGGCGCCAACGAGTACGTGCGCGCCCTGCAGAAAGACAAGCGCTATCAGCGAGACGTTTACTGAGACTGCGAATGAACGATATCAGCCGACCGCTCGAAGAGCTCAGCCACAACGAGACCCTCAAGGTCGAGAGCGATTACCTGCGCGGAACGCTTGCCGAGGAAATCGCCGATCCGGTCACCGGCGGCGTGACGGAGGACAGCCTGCAGCTGACCAAGTTCCACGGCATGTACCTGCAGGATGATCGCGAGCTGCGCAGCGAACGCCGCCGCCAGAAGCTCGAGCCGCTGTACTCGTTCATGGTACGCGTCCGCCTGCCCGGCGGCGTGGTGACGCCGCAGCAGTGGCTGAAGATGGACGAGCTGGGGCGCGAATACGCCAATGGCACGCTGCGGCTGACGACACGGCAGACGTTCCAGTTCCACGGCGTGCTCAAGCGCAACATCAAGCAGCACATCCAGGGCATCGACGCCGTCGCGCTGGACACCATCGCCGCCTGCGGGGACGTCAACCGTAACGTGATCTCCACCGCCAATCCGCGGCGCTCCGCGGTGCACCGGCGCACCTTCGAGCTCGCCCACGAGATCAGCGCCCGGCTGCTGCCGCGCACCCGCGCCTATCACGAGATCTTCCTGGGTGAGGAACGCGTCGCCGGCGGGCCCGACGAAGAGGTGGAGCCGCTCTACGGCAAACAGTACCTGCCCCGCAAGTTCAAGATCGCACTGGCGGTACCGCCGGAGAACGACGTGGACGTCTTCGCCCACGACATCGGCTTCATCGCCATCGTCGAGGACGGCGAGCTTGTCGGCTACAACGTCACCATCGGCGGCGGCATGGGCATGACCCACGGCGAGCCCGAGACCTACCCGCGCCTCGGCGAGGTAATCGGGTTCTGCACGCCGGAACAGGTGGTCGACGTCGCCGAGAAGATCATGCTCGTCCAGCGCGATCACGGTGACCGCGCCAACCGCAAGCACGCGCGACTGAAGTACACCGTCGACGACCACGGTGCCGACTGGTTCCGTGCCCAGGTGGAAGAGCGCCTCGGCTACGGGCTCGGGGCCGCGCGCGACTATCACTTCGACAGCAACACCGACCGCCTCGGCTGGTACCAGGGCGACGACGGCGACTGGCACTACGGCCTGTTCGTACAGAATGGCCGCGTCGCCGACTTCGACGACCGGCGCCGCATCATGAGCGGGTTGCGCGCCATCGCCGAAGTCCACCAAGGCGATATCGCGATCACCACGAATCAGAACGTGGTCATTGCCGGCGTCCCGGAGAGCGAGCGGGAACGCATTCAGGGGATCATCGATGAGTACGGCCTCGAGCGTGACGCCTCGCGGCTGCGAGCCGCGTCCATGGCCTGTGTCGCGTTCCCGACCTGCGGACTCGCGATGGCCGAAAGCGAGCGGTATCTGCCCACGTTCATCGACAAGCTCGAGGCGATCATGACGGACGCGGGCCTGCCGGACGACGCCATCGTCGTACGCATGACCGGGTGCCCCAACGGCTGTGCGCGGCCCTTCCTCGGCGAGATCGGCTTCGTCGGCAAAGCGCTGGGCAAGTACAACCTCTACCTGGGTGGCAACACCACCGGTTCGCGGCTGAACAAGCTCCACCGGGAGAACATCGACGAGGCCACCATCCTCGATGAGCTCACGCCGTTGATCCAGCGTTATGCCGCCGAGCGCGAGACCGGAGAAGGCTTCGGTGACTTCGTGGTCCGCACGGGCGTCGTGCCCGAAGTCACTGCCGGGCGCAATTTCCACGACTGATCCGCACCGGCGGGACGGCAATGATGCCGCCCCGCCGGTGACCACACTGACCGCGCGCTGCTCCACCGCGCGCCCCGCAGGGCTACGCACCACTGGCGGCCCGCTCCGCATTCCGTAGAATGACGCGCGTTGTGCAGTCGTCGTTGCCGTTGCGCCCGCCAGGGGCGAGCGGTACCGGATAGCCGCCCCAATGCCGCAGGGAGCAAACCTTGACCTGGGAAGCCTGGCTCACAGTCGCCGTCGTCGCCGGGATCCTCTACGGCCTCATCCGCAACCTGGCCTCCCCCGCCACCCTGCTCTTCGGTGGGCTGGCCGTGCTCATGACCACCGCGAGCGTCACCGGCACGGACGGGCTGATCACGCCGCAACAGGCTTTTGCCGGGTTCAGTAATACCGGGCTCATCACGGTGGGGCTGCTATTCGTCGTAGTCGCGGGCATGGTCCACACCGGCGCGCTGCCGCTGATCACCGAACCGCTGCTCGGGCGCCCACGGCGGCTCATCACCGCCCAGACCCGAATGCTCTTTCCGGTGGCCGGGCTGTCGGCATTTCTCAACAACACACCCGTCGTGGCCATGTTCCTGCCGGTGGTGGACGATCTCGCCAAGCGCACCCAGTTGCCGGCGTCGCGGCTTTTCATGCCGCTGTCCCATGCGTCGATCTTCGGCGGCATGTGTACGCTCATCGGCACCAGCACCAACCTGGTGATCGACGGCATGGTGCAGTCCGCGGGGGCGGCCCCGGGCATCGCCATGTTCGATCTCGCCTGGGTGGGGCTACCGGCGGCGATACTGGGCCTCACCTACATTCTTCTGGCGAGCTCCCGACTGCTGCCGGACCATCGCCCGGCGCTCAACATCGACCAGGACCCGCGCCGTTACACTGCCGAGGTGATCGTCGAGCCCGGCGGCCCCATGGTGGGCCGCAGCATCGAGCAGGCAGGCCTGCGTCACTTACCCGGCCTCTTCCTCGCGGAAATCGAGCGCGACGGCCAGGTGCTGCCCGCCGTGGCGCCCAGTGAGCGCCTGCAAGGCGGCGACCGCCTGGTGTTCGCCGGTGTGGTGGAATCCGTCGTGGACCTGCACCGCATGCGGGGTCTGCAACCCGCCACCGATCAGGTCCACAAGCTCCAGGGGCGGCGGGACCAGCGTTGCCTGGTGGAAGCGGTGGTATCCAACGAATGCCCGCTGGTGGGCCGCAGCATCCGCGAAGGGCGATTCCGGAGCGAGTACAACGCCGCGGTCGTCGCCGTGGCCCGTGGCGGCCGGCGTCTGACCGGCAAGATCGGCGATATCGTCCTGCAGGCCGGCGACACGCTGCTGCTGGAAACCCACCCCAGTTTCCTGAACCGCCAGCGCAACGCCCGGGATTTCTTTCTGGTCAGCCGGGTGGAAAACTCCACGCCGCGACGCCACGAACGTGCCGGTATCGCGCTGGCCATTCTCGCCGCCATGGTGGCGGCGGCCACTTCCGGTGTCCTTTCGATGGTAAACGCCGCCCTGCTCGCCGCCGGCGCCATGGTGGCCACCGGCTGCGCCACCAGCAACGAGGCCCGGCGCAGCATCGATTGGTCCGTGCTGCTGGTCATCGGTGCCGCCCTGGGGGTAGGTCAGGCCATGGCCAACAGCGGCGCGGCCAGTACGCTGGCCAATGCCATGGTGACCCTCGCCGGCGGCCACCCCTGGCTGGTGCTACTGGCGGTATTCGCGGTGACGTCGCTGTTCACCGAGCTCATCACCAACAATGCCGCCGCCGTGCTGGTATTCCCCGTGGCATTGTCGGCAGCGGACAGCCTTGGCGTGAACCCCATGCCATTCATCATCACGCTCATGATCGCGGCATCGGCGAGCTTCTCCTCACCGCTGGGCTACCAGACCAACCTGATGGTCTACGGCCCCGGCGGCTACCGCTTCGTCGACTACGTCCGCTTCGGGCTGCCGCTGAATTTCCTGACCATGGCGGTGACAGTGACCCTGGCGCCGCTCGTGTGGCCGTTCTGAACGAAGCACTCCGCACAGACCCGGAACGCGATCGCGAGCGCCATGGGCAGGCGGTACACTAACGGCTCATCCACCCCGGGGGCATCATGGCGCGAGCCGACACCACGGGCACCTGGCGCGTCGCCATGCCCACGCTATTCGTGCTGCTGTGGAGCACCGGTTTCATCGGCGCACGCCTCGGACTGCCTCACGCAGAACCCTTCACCTTCCTGGCTCTGCGCATGCTCATCGCCAGCGCTCTGCTGCTCGCGGTCGCCCTTGCCACCCGCGCACCATGGCCGGGCTCCACCACCCAGGCAGCGCACGTGGCCATCGCCGGGCTCATGGTGCACGGCGGCTACCTGGGCGGCGTCTTCTGGGCCATCGATCACGGCCTCGCCGCCGGGGTCACCGCCATCATCGTCTCCCTCCAACCTCTGCTCACCGCCGCTCTCGCCGGCGTGGTGCTGGGTGAACGCGTGATGGCACGGCAATGGCTCGGGCTGATGCTCGGCTTCGCCGGCGTCGCTCTGGTGGTTTCCAGCCGCATCGACGGGGGCACGGCCGCACCGATCAATCTCGGCGGCGCCGTGATCGCCCTGCTCGCGATCACCCTCGGCACCCTCTACCAAAAGCGCTTCTCACCCGGCACGGACCTGCGCACCGGGGGCACCATTCAGTACGTGACCACGGGCGCGGTGCTCTATGCCCTCGCCCTCGCATTCGAAACCCGTCACATCGAGTGGACCGGGGAATTCGTCTTTGCCCTGGGCTGGCTGGTGCTCGTGCTCTCGGTGGGCGCGATCGGGCTGCTATTCGCGCTCATTCGCCACGGCGCGGCGGCCAAGGTGGCGAGCCTGTTCTACCTGGCGCCCCCCTTCACCGCGGTATTCGGCTATCTGCTATTCGGCGAGACACTCGCGCCCCGGGCCCTCGTCGGGCTGGCCGTGGTCATGGTGGGCGTCGCTATCGTCAACACGGCGCCGCGCACCGGGCAGGCGCCGCGGCAGAGCATGGACACCGCCGATCGGTGACAGCGCTTACACCTCGCCGAGACACAGCATCGCTACCGGCTGCAGCGGTTCGTCGAGGCGCAATGCAGCCAACACGGCCGAATCATCGAAACCACCCACGAGCACCATCCCGAGCCCCAGCGCGGTCGCCTGCAGATGGACGTTCTCGGCGAGCGCGCCCGCCTCCATGTACACGTAGCGATCGCCGCGCACGCCCAACGGCGGCTGGCTGTGGAAACGGGCTCGCGCCCCGTCGAGGTCGGCGA
Source organism: uncultured Ectothiorhodospiraceae bacterium (assembly GCA_964530405.1). Lineage (GTDB taxonomy): Bacteria > Pseudomonadota > Gammaproteobacteria > Nitrococcales > Nitrococcaceae > Arhodomonas. The sequence continues at coordinate 1,387 of CAZHBN010000125.1, read as the reverse complement.
GGATCACGATGACCGCGGCGGCCGTCTCCACCCAGGGCTGCTCGCCCAGAGCGGCCTCGCCAAGCTCGCCACGCACATCCGCGGTTGAAAATGGCTCCAGCGCGTGTTGCCCCGGCCGGTACTCATACACTCCCTGCGGCAGGTCGGCCACGGCACCGGCGGCAACGTAGCCCTGCAGCGGGTAGTGCCCGCCGGCGGATGGTGCCGCTCGCGCACCATCGGCACCCGTGACGCCGCCGGCAGCCCAGAGCAGCACAGCCAGCGCCTCACGGCTTATCGGTGTCGCGGAAAACTCGCGATGGCTGCGCCGCGCTCGAAGCGCCTGCTCGACGGTCACGACCCCCTCCGCCGACATGGGCGGCAACACGATACTCATCCCTGTCATCCTCCATGATTCACGTCATTGCGCGGAATGCCTCCACGACGTGTCCCGCGAGCGCCTCCGCCGCCGGCCCGTGCGCGGCACCGCGCACGAGCACCACATGGTACTCGCCGAGCGACGGCAAGCCGGAGTCGTCGCCCAGGCGCCGCAACGGCGGGCGAACCAGGCTGAGCGGAAACGGTGCCACGGCGAGATCCGCCAGCATCGCCGCCTCCTGGCCGGCGCAGTGCTCACTGCTGTAGGCGATGCGGTAGCGGCGCTCGGCGCGATCCAGGGCCGCCAGCGCGGCGGTACGCCAGGAACAACCATGGTTCGCCAGGGCGAGCGGCAACGGATCCCGTTCCGCGGCCACTCCCCCCTCCCGGCCCGCCCAGACCAGCGGCTCGGCATGCACGATCTCGCCCCGCCGGTCATCCTGGCCGTCATTGCCGGCGGTCATCAGCGCCAGGTCCAGCTCCCCCGCGTCGAGTAACCGGAAAGCCTCGGTGCTCCGCCCCACCACCACATCCACCTGCACGGCCGGGTGGGTTCGGGCGAACTGAGACAGTACCCCGGGCAGAATGCGGGTACCCACGTCGTCCGGCGTGCCGAACCGTACCGTGCCTTCTATCGCCGGAGCGAGGAACTGCGTCACTGCCTCTTCATTGAGCTTGAGCAGCCGCCGGGCATAGCTCAACAGCGACTCGCCCTCCGGCGTGAGGCGAACATGGCGTGCCTCGCGCACGAACACGCTGCGCCCGAGGGTCTCCTCGAGACGCTTGATCTGCATGCTCACCGCCGACGGCGTGCGAAACACCTGCCTTGCCGCACGGGTAAAGCTGCCACTCTCCGCGATGGCGACGAACGTACGCAGGACGTCGGTCTCCAGCAGTGGCAGCGAGCCCGAGGCACCATTCTCGCTCAGGGCTTGCATGGCTTCACCGATTCATTGTTCAACGATATTGAATGCTCAGTATAGTTTTATTCGTTTGATTGAACCAGCGTTCCGCGCGATGCTCCTTCCCA
>CAZHBN010000124.1:8903-11032 GCA_964530405.1 uncultured Ectothiorhodospiraceae bacterium | reverse complement strand
AATGCCGGCCACACCGACCACCGCCGGCACGCCGAACTCCCGGGCGACAATAGCGCCGTGGGACAGCATGCCGCCGCGCTCCACCACCAGCCCGGCGATGATCGGGAAAACCGGCGCCCATCCGGGATCGGTCTGACGGACGATGAGGATGTCCCCCTGGCGCAGGCAGGCGGCTTCACTGACGTCGTCCAGCACCACCGCACGGCCGGTTACGCGGCCGCCACAGGCCCCGGTGCCATGCCACGATGCCCGACCGGGGGCGTCCTGCCGCTCACCGCGCGGATCGGGGCGGTATTGCTCGCCTGGCGACAGGCGCAACGTCTCCGGCGGCGGCTCCTTGGCCAACGTAGCGAAATAGGCCCGGCGCTCCGCCGCCAGGGTGCCGGTCAACTCCGGTGCCCACGCCGCGCCACTCAGATGGGCCTGCAGCTCGGAGACGGTGAGGAAGAACACGTCCTCCGCATCGTTCAGCACGCCGCTGCGCCGCAACCGCTCGCCGATGGCCAGCACCACGTAGCGCAGGCAGGTGTAGGCCTCGGCCTGGTGCATGCGCGCTCGCTCGCGCCGGGCCACCGCCGTGTACGTAAAGCGCAGCAGAAGCCGGAACCCGGTGGCGGCAGTGGGCCATGGCAGCCAGCGCACCAGCCGCCTGCGGCGTAGCCGGGAGAGTATTTCGCCGGTGAGCGCCTGACGCCGTTGTGCCTGTTCCCGCCATTGTTCGGCGGGGTCCACCGCGTCGCCGAGCGCGTAGGTCCTGAGCAGCTCAATGAGCGGCGCCGGGCGCTCCTCGAAGCTCGGCACCGTCAGCAGCAGCTCGCCGGAGCGGCGAAAGCCCCAGCGACGGCAATAGCGCTTGAAAGCGTCGTGGAAGCCGGCGAATGCCGGCTCGGTTGCCAACCGCCGGAGAATCCGCTGGGGGTCGTCGTCGCTGAACAGCGATTGCAGGTCCGGACTGCGCCGGATCTCCTCGGCGAGCTGCCACAGATCCCGCACAGGCTGCGCCGAGACCAGCTCCGGCAGCCCGCGCAGCAACGCGTGGTACGGATCGGCGGTGGCATTGGCCGCGGCCACGGCCCGCTTCAGCGCACCGGAGCCCGCCATGGCGAAAAAGTCCGCCAGGCTGGCCGCCGTCCAGCGATTGCAGCGGATGTCCATGAACCATTCCACCCGCGTGAGCAGCGCCTCGTTGGTGCAGTCTTCCAGCGCTTCCCGGGAACAGGCATCCGCGAAATCGCGCACCCTCGCCTCGAAGCCCCGCAGATCCCGTTCCAATCGCAGGTAGCGATACAGCCCCGTCAACACCATGCACGTGTGCGCGGTCCACTCGCGAAGGCGCCGGCGCCAACGCGGTCCGGGAGCCGACGACGGGTCGCCGGAGGAATCGGGGGTGCCGACGAAGTCGTTGAACAGCCCGGCCAGGTGATCGCCGAAGGGCACCGCGCGGATGAAGGCGTGGATGTTGGTGAGGTTGTAATAGAGATAGCCCTGGTGCGTGCCCACGGTATTGCGCAGACACCAGCGGACGCTATCCAACCGGCGTCGCGAGACGCCCAGCGCCCGAGCCAGGTTGTGAAAATAGTTGGCGTAGCCCGCCCGTACCACCGAATACGTGAAGGCGGTAACCGGGCTCGGAAAGTTCTCGTTGATGTTGGCGCTGGACCAGACGACACGCCGTGCCGGCGACGCCTCAGCCGTCGTGATCGGCCGGCTCTGCAGCAGGGTCAGCGCCCCGTCGTCATCCAGGGCCCACTCGATGTCCTGCGGCGCGGCGAACAGTGTTTCCAGGGCGACCGCCGCATCCGCGAGCGCCTGGCGGGCGGCGGAAAAGGCCGCGAACGTCGCCTCGTCACACCGGGTCTCTCCCGCCACTGCCATGTCGGTACCGCTGCGGTCCAGGCGCACGCGGGTAGGCGTGGCCTCTCCGGCCACCAGCGGCCCCGGGTGGCCGGCGACCAGCTCCACGTAGAGCGTGTCGGCACCGTCACCGGGGTCGGGCGACCGGGTGAACAGCACCCCCGAGCAGAAGGGTCGCTGTTGGCGCTGCACGAGCACGGCGACGCCATCCAGGCCGACACCCCGCGCCCGGCTGTAGGCAAGCAGCCGCGTCGACAGCGCGGAGGCCCACACGC
>CAZHBN010000124.1:0-8803 GCA_964530405.1 uncultured Ectothiorhodospiraceae bacterium | reverse complement strand
GAGTTCGGCAGCTCACCGAGCATCAGGCCGGCGCCGGCGACCAGCCCCAGCAGCCCATGCTGCAGCGGTGACAGCGGCCAGAGCCAGCGCTGGGGCGCGTCGCTGAAGTGAGCCAGCGCCAGGGCCAGCAGGTAGAAGCCCACAGCGCTCGCGGGCACCACGGCCATGAAACCACGCCAGGTCTTGTTGGGCCCGAACAGGCGCCTGCCGCGGATGCGCAGGCCGAAATCCAACGGCCGGGCGAAGCGCGCCGACAGCCGGCTTCGCATCCACAACACGTGAACGCAGCCGGCGAAGGTCAGGCCGCCGACAATGTACAGCCCGATCAAAAGGCCGGCGGGCTCGGAAACGGAATCGACCGGGGTGTGCACGGTGGACGTCGTCCTATCGTCGGCGGCGGAATGGCGGGTTCAGCACGGCGCGAGCGCCTGCAGCGCCTCCAGGGCATGCCCGGCGTGCGCCTCCGGCGCCGCCTCCCGGATCACCTGCGCCAGCCCCTGACCACGGGCGAATACCAGCGTGACCCGATCGACGAACCGCTCGCCGCTCCGTGACATCCACACCGGGATGCCCAGACACTGGGTCAGCCGCTCCCGCACATCACTGAGCATCTCGAGCGCCAGACCCTCGCGCTCGATGAACGCCCGCTGCTGGGGTGTCGATTGCAGGCTTACACCGAACACGGCGGCACCGGCCCCCCGCAGCATCGCGCCGCCGGCGTCGAAGGCACATGCCTCCGGGGTACAACCGGCGAGCTCCGGATAGACGAGCCCTTCCCGGTCGCCGGGGTAGAAGAAGAGCACCAAGTGCTGAGTGGCCGCCACTTCACCCAGGTCGACATCGCGGCCCGCCGTCGAGGGGAGTGTCAGTGCCGGCAACGGTGTGCCGATCGGCAGGCGCAGATCGCCGCTGCGGCGTACGCCGCCGAAAGCCGGTTGCGCGGCCGCCTTCCGGCCGGTGGGTGGATTCTTCTCATTCTCATCCATGATCATCGCCCCCAAGCGCGGCTACTGATAGCGGCGCAGGGTTGTCAGAGACAACGTGCCCACGGTAGCCAGCACGAACACCAGAATGCCGGCCGAGCGCAGGCTCGACCCGATCCCGGCGACGTCGGCCACCGCCCCCATGGCCAGCCCACCGAGAGCGGGCGTGGCCTGAAAACTTAATGTATAAAAGGACATGACCCGGCCACGCAAATAATTCGGTGTCCTTGACTGAATGCACGCCGGGATCAGACTGCCGACGACCCCGCCCGCGATGCCGAGCAGCAACAGCAAACCACCGGTGGTGGCAGTATCGGTACTGCTGCCCAGAATCGCGCCGGCAATGCCGGCGACAGCGGTGCCGCCGAGTATGTACAGGCCCCGACGGCGCCGACGCTCGAGCACGCCCGAGACGATCCCCCCGAGCAGCAGACCCACGCCCAAGGTACCCATCAGCGCCCCACGCGCCGCTTCACCGAGCCTCAGATGCGTCCTGGCGAATTCCGGCACCAGCACCTGAAGCGGGCCAAGCAGAAACAGCGCGGCCACGCTGATCGCAATCAGCTGAAGCAGCTCCGGCTCGCTGCGGACGTAGCGGGCGGCCTCCCGCAGGCGGCCGGGCTGGTTCGCCTGCGCGGCGATGTGCTCATCCACCGGCAACGCGGAAAGAATCAGGTTGCTCACCACCAGCAACCCCCCGAGAATCGCGAAGGTCGGCGCCCAGTCCAGTACTTCCCGCAGCCCGCCGACGATCACCGGCGCGAGCCCGAACGCCAGGATCATGAGCAGGTTCAGGACCACCGTCGCCCGGCCGATCTGCGCGTGCGCCACCAGGTCCCCCAGCATGGCCATGCGCGCCGGCTGGGCGAGCGCCAGCGCCGTGCCGTTGAGGCAGGCCGCGACCAGCAGCAGCATCGACGTATCGGCGGTGAGCAAGCCGGTTGCCAGCACCAGCGTCAGGCCGAACGCCGAGACGATGTAGAACATCTGCGCCAGCACGATCATCCGCCGGCGCGAGCGCCGGTCGAGCTGCACGCCCGCGTACAGCGTCAGGAACAGCGGCGGCAGGTAGTTCACCATGAACACCAGCCCCACGAAGCTGTCCGCCGGGTTCAGCGAGTGCGCCAGGATGATCATGCCGTAGCTGGTCAGGGCGTTGCCCCCGACCAGCGCGAACAGGCAGGCGATGTAGAACGTGACCACCCTGGGCGCCGTGAGCGCGGCGGTCGTGGCGACGGGCGTACTCATTCACGCCGCCTCGCCGATCGCCTCGGGCAACGGGTTCGGCCGGTAGCCGATGTCCGTGAGCAGTTCCCGCAGCAACTCGTAGTTGCGGCGGTCCTTGCGCCGCAACTCGGCCAGGCCAGCGCCAATGCGTTCCCGAACCGCCTCCCGCGAGAGAAGGAGCGCGCGGTGCTTGTCGAGCAGCCGGTTGCCGAGATGGCGCTCCTGGTAGTCCACGAACCACTCCCCCAACCCCATCTCGCGGGAGATGTACTGGGTGCGCGTATCGTGGCCCAGGGCGATATAGGGCACGCGGAACGGCAGCGACAGCACCAGCGCGTGATACCGGGACGTCACCAGGGACGACAGCCCCTCCAGGCACGCGGCCATTTGCTTGGGGCTGAGCTCGGTGCAGCGTACTTCGACGGCGCGACCCGGATCGTTCAGCCGGGCGCGGATATGCCGGCAGAAGCGCTGGTCCACCGCCTCCATGGCAATCAGGGCCACTGTGGCCTCGGGGTCGCTGTCCAGCAGGTGATTGCAGTAGCGCGCCCACTCCGCGGCCAGCGCCTCGCTGTGCCGGCGCCCGTCGTTGGGCCAGGTCCCCTTGAACGGCCAGCGCACGAAATCCTCGCGTTTGCCGAACACGCGGATCTTAGCCGGCCACATGTAGAAATCCACCGGCGCGATACCGTGAACCCGAGGTGCCGTCAGGCCCACGGATTCACGCACCCGGGCCCGTTCGGCACTGTCGAGCTGGGGCATGGAGACGGCGCAGTCCGCCGTCTCCGTCAATCGCCCATTGACGCCAAGTGCCGCCAGGGCATCCCGTGCACCGGCAGAACGCACAGTGAGCAAGGCGGTGGTGTTGAGCGCATCCCGAACCCGGGGCTGGCGTTCCGGCTCCAGCCTGCCGGAATCCAGCGCCAGGCCCACGGACGGGCATTTGCGGGCATGCGCCTGACGCAGGGCGGTGACGAAGGCCTCCACCAGGTGCTTGCTGAACTCGTCGGTGAGCATGTTGCCCTCCGACAGGATCATCGCATCCGCCTCGCGGATCAGCGGCTTCGCCGCCCACGGGTAGGTGGCCGGATGGATGTGGCGGATCGTTACGCCATCGACGAAGTCCAGCCCCCCGGGGGCGAACGTGGGCACCACCAGCTCGGCATCGGGCACCATCTCCCGAAGGACGTCGCGGATGACCAAAAGCCGCGCGTCGGCGCCAGTATTGCGCATGCCGTGATAGCCGTAGATCAGGATTCGGTTACGCATGGCTCCCCGCTCCAACCGCTTGCTGTTGCACCGTCCCCGCCTGCCGCGGCGGCGCCAGCGCAGCCGCATCGGTCAGACGGCCGCCGATGACGTAGAACCACTGCTCACCGCGCCCGGCGATCCGGAACGGCTCGGCCACCGGCTCCGCGCCCACCCGCGTGTACAGGCGCAGGAGCTGACTGCGGCAGTAGGCGAGAAAGCGCTCCAGCGTGGGATCGTTCTCCACCACCCAACGGGCGCCCATGCTGAGCAGGAGCAACGCCTGCTCCGAGCGCCGGGGCGAAGGCGGTACCGCCAGGCGCGAGACCTCGCAGGCACCGGGGTCGCGAAGTACCCCGGGGAGGCCGTCCACGCTGGCCAGCCCCGACAACGGCGCCGGATCCCGGACGACCCGGGTCGCCCGCAGCGTTGCCACCAGGCAGTCGTCCTCGTAGAGAAGGAACACGCGGCCGATGGCATCGCGCTCCGCCTCCTGATCGGGGTCGATGCTCAGCTCCGGCAGGCGATTGGCGTAGATGCCGTTACGCAGCTCGCGCGCCCGCTGAAGCTCGCTATCCGTTTCGGCGATCGCCAACCGGAGCCGGTGACCATCGTGAAAGGCAGTCATTCCCCGTTGAGCCGACATGACCCGAACCTCCATTCGTTGCCGGTACGAGCCGCACCAGTCCGGCGCCCGAAAGCGCCACACGACTCCTCTACCGGAGCGCCGCTGGCCCGGCCAAAATCACCCTGTGCCGCAGCGGATCCGCCGGTCAGCCGGCGGCCGTGGCCGTGGCCGTCCGCTCGCCACGGGTGCTCACGTCGTCCGCGGTGAAGCGGTCGTAGGCGTTGTTGAGGATTTCGCCGGTGAGATAAAGCGTCGTCTCCGCGACCTCCCGGACCGCCGCCATGGAGGCCTCGTCGACCGCGTACCGGTCGATGGCCTCGCGGACCTCCTCGGCGTGCTTCGCGTCGATGCGCGAATGGGCGACGAAGAACGACATCGCCTTGTCCGTCAGGCCAAGATCCTGGCGGATCTTGGTGGTGAGCTCGTCGATGTGCTCGTAGGCGCTCTCCGCCCAGTAGCTGTAGCCGAGCCGCGCGATGGGCCCGCGGCGGATCGCGACGTCATTGAGGTAGGCGATCAGGGCCCGTGTCGGCGGCAGCGGTGGCTCGATACAATCCGCGTCGAATCCCACCGCCGCGATATCGTGGCGGGCCATGTTCTCGTGGCCGAGCTCCTCCTCGGCATGGTGGTAGACGAATTTCAGCAGGCCGGGCTTCTCCGGTTCGGCGAGAAAAGCCGCCGCCGCCTGGTTGATGGAGTTGAAACGGGTGTAGTGATAGATCTGCTCCATCACGATGCGGTACAGATCCGCGGGAATGGGGTTGTTCAGGCAATAGATCCAGAACCGCCCCTGCTTGATCTGCGTCCATGTGCGCTGAACGGTCTCGTCCAGAAGCCGGGTATGATCCGCCATGAGTGCTCCCCTCCTCGTCGGCGTCATCCCTGCGTGCCGCCCGCGACCGGTTCCCTCGACGTCTCGCTGACGCCCGGTACACGGGATCCTGCCCCTTCGGCACGCCCGAAGGGCGCGTCAAAGACGCCGGCCAATCATGGTCCCAAGGCGTAGGCGCGCCTACCCGGCATTTCTGTCAGGCTGTCAGGACCCCGAATCACTTGTATAATGTGAATTACAAGCAATGTTCATAGCTCTACGCCGCCATCCCCGGCTTGCGGCTAGCGACCGGCCTCCCGGCACCGATACCGCCCCACCTTCAGAATCGGCAAGACGAAGATGTTGGGTGCCTTGTCGTTAAGGTCATCAGCGGCCGTCCATTGGCTATCCCCGAGCCCGGTGTCGGCGACATGGAGAAGGCTGGCGATCAAGTGAAACACGTACGGCACCAATCATGCCGGACATAAGCATGGCGGCCACCCACCCATCGCGTCGACTGCCAAGTTGACACCCATGGAGCCGTAACGAGCCGGAGTAATGCGCATGCTTACGCTGGACAATGCACATGCATGGCTATAATCGTAGGATCGCTCACAGGGAGTGAACGTTATGCATGCAATGATCGGACGTGCGGCTGACTACCCGACGAGCCGAGTCTCGCCGTGGGTGAACGACTATCCCGCCGGCAGCACTATCCCACCACACTGCCACGATGATCTCCAGGTTCTGTATGCAAACTCAGGGACTATGTATGTCCGTACAGAGCGACAAGCGTCCGTAGTAAGCCCGGGAAGCGCAGTCGTAATCCCACCTGGAGTGGAACACGAGATTCGAATACACGGCCACACAAAAATGGCCAGCCTCTATTTAGGGGGTGTACGCGAACCTTCGCTTCTCCATGGGTTCCGTTCAATTACGGTATCACCAATCCTGAAGCAACTCATCCTGAGAACAGTAGAAAAGAGCTCAGACCGAGCATTCAGCGCCAGTCGCAACGTCAATCTTCTGGGGTTGCTCTTCGAAGAAATGCAATGTCCAAGCCTGGACGCACCAAATATCAGCATACCTGCGGATCGTCGAGCAGCAGGTATTTGCGAGACCGTGTTGGCAGATCCATCTGAACCCCACACTCTCGAAGAGTTGGCCAACGACGTTGGAGCCTGCTCAAGAACCATCAGTCGTATATTTCGGCGAGAACTGGGACTCTCTTTTTCTCAGTGGCGGCAGAGGGTCAGAGTGAGTATTGCTATCGACGCACTCCACCAGGGGCAACCCGTTTCAAAAATCGCCTTTGACCTCGGATACTCCAACGTCAGCGCGTTCTCTCATGCGTTCCGGAAACAGACTGGGCATTCCCCAACAGACTATTGCAAAAAAACTCCGGGCAATTTGCTATAGCGTTGATTACAGTCTTATACCGTCTTCATAGACAACGCTATAGCGACGGAAATCATAAGAACTCCAGGCGCACACCTCAATGCCGCGCTATCATTTGACAACAACCAACCCGAGAGTTTTGTCGCCAAAACGGCATAAGCCATCAAAAACATGCCATCCAGCAGGAGGTAGGTTCCACTCAATATCGCAAACTGCGGCACCACGGCCTCCCCTGTGTCAATAAACTGCGGAAAAAGCGCCGCAAAGAACACCACCGCCTTCGGATTTACCGCCGAAACAATAAAACCCTGAAAATAAAGAGAACGCCCACTCCGTACTTCTTCCTCACCGCCGGCCTGCAATCTCAAGGACTGCTGCTTGATCAGAGAGGAAATCCCAAGATAGAGGAGATATATAACGCCAACCCACTGTATGACGGCTATCAAACTTTGGTTCTTTTCTATCACATACGCCAACCCGGCCGTCGCGACTATCATCTGGACAAAGTTAGCGGTCAAGTCTCCAGCGGTCGTCATAGCCGATCGGACAACCCCGAACGCCAAACTATTCGACATAATGAGAAGCTGGCTGGGGCCGGGCGTACTCATCAGTAGCAACACTGTACAAACGTAGAGGTACCAGATTTCAAATTTCAATCGAGCCTATCCTATGGTCAGCGCCGTCAAGAGATCCCGAATAGCAGTTGGGCTTGGAACAGACGGAAGGAATATGAAAGGAATGCACGCATGCGCTATCTGAAACACGGAGTTGCATATTGCAGCTTGTAGCCCGAGCTGACGATTAGTATCGCCGTCTCAAGTCGCCAGGAGTATCGATAAGGGGACAAGATGTTTCGAGTAGCTGACACAATTGCCGAGTGTTGGCGCGGTCTACCCAGATGAGCACCGAGCACACGCGGCATGTCAGGCGCACCGAGGACAAGTGGCGCGAGGTCTTCGCCGCATTTGCGGCAAGCAGTCTAAGCCGGGGGGCGTCCTGCCACCTTTGCCGAGCTCCACCTACCATGCCGCCTCGCCATGCTCTCGCACCCATTTAGCGAGTTGCGAGGCGTACAGGCCGTTGCGCTACAGCTGTCAGCCACGGGCCATCTTCCCGCGACCCAAGGTCTCGACCATTACCGGGCAGTGGACATATCAGGCCGCGGAAAGCCGGACAACTTCAACCGGGTTTGACAGAAGCCACGTCAAGCGAGCGCAACGGCACCGCTCAATTGCGCCCCGCAGGTCGCCGTGTGCGCCGTTGTGAACAGCGTTGCTCGTCGCTCATGTTGAGCCCCGGCTACACTTCTTCCCTCCTCAGGGCCTGCCACAGGAGCGCACACGGCCACTGAGACTTGGCAACGCTCGCGAAAACGTTAGTACGCAGCATCACCGCAGGAGTTCTCCGTCGGCGTCCCTTGGTGAAAGACCATTCGCCACTGAGCGCCTTCTTTCATCCAGACCGATGAACGCCAGGCATGCCGGCTCAGCCGGCCATCCGGTGACACATGGGCCGATCGATAAGTCACAAGAACGGTATCCGGACCGAGCTCCACGTAACGAAACCGCTCAGCGTGAACCTTCGGCGGCTCGGCGTCCGTCAGGTTTTCGATAACGGACTCACGCGTATGCTCCCGGCCGGAATAGCCAATCTCCCGAAACGTCGGATGAAGCAACTCCGTCAGGCGGGCCCGGAAGCGCTTCGTCACCGACCGGTGGAGCTCTCGTTCCAGATTTTCCAGCTCATCCACTGCTCAGCATCCCTATCTCGCCAATCACGGTGCACTGCGACGCGCTGCCAAGCTCCCGCTGGCCACCACGTCCACGTACAGACACCGTCGTGGCATCTAACCATCCACCTCCTGGCACCGATGGCGCAACCGCTCCAGATTGATCATCCGGTGCCGCCCCACCTTCAGGGTCGGCAGCTGCCCACGGCTGACCATGCCCCGCACCACGTCCTCACCAAGCCCCGAGAGCAGCGCGAACCGCTCCTTGGTCATGACGCAGATGTTGGTCATCAGGCAGACGTTCGGTTGTTCGATGATGGGCATTTCCATATGCTCTTCCTGCACTTTCACACACAGCACTACACTATGCGCCAAACGACGCTGCTCCAATTGGCGCATACCTAAAGATAATTCTATGCTGCATTTGAAGCATGCCAAGCATCGGTGAGCGCATCTAAAGACCTGCGCGAGTGTGAAGGCTACGGCCGAACGCGCTTCGCGGAGCGGCTTGGCGTTTCCATGCGCACGATTCAGAGCATCGAGCAACGGGGCAGTTCCCCGCGCGGTGAGGTGTTAGAAGCGATAGCGAACCTCTGGCCGCAGTACAGCTTCTGGCTGCTTACCGGGAAGACGATGCCTGAGCAGGGGCAGATCAGTCCGATCCGAGAGCCAACAGATCCAGGCTCTCCAAGCGCATCATAGAATTGGCGCTTGCACCCCGGAACTTACTAACCTTGCAGGAAATATTGTCAGGTCTCAGTGGCCGTGTGCGCCGCTGT
>CAZHBN010000123.1:8374-11042 GCA_964530405.1 uncultured Ectothiorhodospiraceae bacterium | reverse complement strand
ATCAGCCCCGCGTTCCTGGCCCAGCCGACGGGTTGGTCACCGCCGGTCGCGCCGCTCACCTCGTGCGCCTCCGGCGTACCCACGCTGCTCCTGCGACTCTGGTAAATCAGGAATGCGACATAGGCGACCAGCCCGGCTACGAGCATCAGGCCATCGACACGGGTGAGAGCGTGGTCCAGCGACAGGATCAGAAGGGCGATGGACAGCCCGATCATCAGGGGGACGTCGAACCGCACGAGTTGCTGTGACACGGTGAGCGGCACGATGAGCGCCGAAAGGCCCAGGATGAACAGAACGTTGAAGATGTTGCTGCCAACGACGTTGCCGACGGCAATGCCGGCCTGGCCGGAGAGTGCCGATTTGATGCTGACGGCGAGCTCGGGGGCGCTCGTACCGAAGGCGACCACGGTGAGCCCGATGATCAGTGGCGAGACGCCGAAGACCGATGCCAGACGCGATGCCCCGCGTACCAGGGCTTCCGCGCCTGCGATCAGGCAGACCAGACCGACGATGAACAACACGATCGACATTGCGCCCTCACGTCCCGGCGGCCCACGTGCCCGTACGTGAAAACACGACCGGTTCCTGGGCCGAGGGCAGCGGCCAGCCCGAGTGTGCCCATGGTGTGGTCGAGTCGGTCGTCAGCGGGGGTTGGTGATGAGGCGGCGTCATCTCAGTCGGTTTCATTGAGTCGCGGCCCCTTCGTTTGTTCTTCCCAGCCTGCGTCACTGCTGCCATAAGGGCGGGTGATGATTTCGAGGAGGTGACTGTCGGGATCCTCGAAATAGACGCCGCGGCCGCCGTTGTCGTGATTGATGTCGCCGGGGCGCTGTTTGTCGGGGCCTGCCCAGTACGGGAGGCCGCGGTCACGGATGCGGGTGAAGACACGATCGAAGTGTTCCTCGCTGATGAGGAACGCATAGTGTTGAGGTGCGACGTGGCCGGCTTTCTCGTGGAAATCGAGTGAGACGCCGTTGTCGAGCGCGATGACGAGCATTGGGCCGAATGGCCTGGGTTCCGGCAGGTCGAGGAGCTGGCTGAGGAAACCCGCCGACCTTTGCTTGTCGCGGCACCAGACAATGGTGTGATTGAGCTGAACACTCACGTCGCGACCCTCCCTTGTCCGCAAGTGGCGTGTAAACGGCCGGTGACTTGGCGATAACGCCCGATGTCAGCAGGTTATGCCTGGCTTATAGCAGTTCCAGCGGGGCGGGCAAGGTGGACGTCTTACGGACCGTAGCGATCAGGGTGCGTACTTGCGCGGGAGGTATCCCGCGCATCATCGGAGTGACCGGACAGCGTTCATTCTCGGATGCCCGTGGCGGTTCGAAGACCACCGGCGATTGCCCGAATCGCGTCCCCCATGACGATCCGCGACGGTGCCCGTGCGGTCCGGCACGGAATGATGACATCAGCGGCTGTCTTCAGCGCTCGTGCGGAGCATGTCGCTGCTGTCGTCGGTGAGCAGATCCACGTATGCCTCGGAGACCAGCTCATTTTCGTCGATTCCCAGCATGGACATGGCTCGCTCCGCCACGACCACGCCGTCGTCCGCCGATTGCCCGTCCCGGAGCACAACCTCCAGCTCGATGAATCGGCCGAGCCCGGCGACGTCGTCCAGGTGAATCCGGGTCTGACCCGCGAGATAGACCGTGCGTCGCTTTTCGACGACAGCGCGAACACCGAGCGCGCTTGTCAGTGCCTCCTTGAGCGAATCGGGCGCGTCGGTGGGGGACAATACGTAGGCCGACGCCGCCGGTTCGGTGCGGTCCGGGCGCTCGTAGTGAATCAGCTCGCCAGTGCCGTCGCTGAACTCCCGCAGTTTGAGTCGCCCATGAGGGGCGAGGAAGAACGTGTCCACTTGATGCAGCACGGTAGCCGGTCGATCCGCCATTGCTGCCGCCCCTTGCGACTGCGCGGTGAAGTCCCGCGCCCGCGCCTTGATTTCTACGTTTCGGCCCATTGGTCATCCCTGTTTCGCAGGCGGCAAATCGTGTCGAATAGTCGGATCTGCCGAATGGTTTACGGCGGCGATGGTGGCACCGGGCTCGATCCCGCGTGTCGTGATTCGAGCCCGCCGCCTGCGGGGACATTATCATGCGTTGCACGCTGTGACGTCGGTATGCGCAAACAGGTATGCGCGCTGCGGCACAAGGCAGACCTGCCGTTACGCACAACGCGGCGAAGAGGAACGCCAGCCCCGGCCGCGCCGCGGGTTGCTTTCACGCCTTCGGTCGGGGCACGGCGGCGGTGAGCCGACGTCGCTAGTGCTCTGTGATGGGGGCGGCGAGTGGGCCGCCCCCTCGGTGTAGGAAGCACCCGGGCGGTGGTGGATGCGACGTAGTTGGAGGGACACGCGCCCGGGTGAAAGGAGGCGGCGAGCCGTTACTAGCACGCCTCCGCCAGGAACCGGGAGGAGACCGCTGCGCGGGCGTCGCTATCGTTGCGATGCATACACTGGCCGCACGCGCATGGGTGCGTCGGCGGCGAGAATGCGCGTGCGCGAGTGCGCCGGGGCGGTGCAAGCCTCGGGTTGCGTCGACTGAGCCGGGACCTCATGAGCACGCGGCGAGCGTCCAGTGCCGAACGTCCGCCTCGATGCCCGTTGATCGAGCCCGGGTGCAAGCGGCGCTCCACTCCAGGCGCGAGGCGCAGCGCCCCAGGGCCT
>CAZHBN010000123.1:0-8274 GCA_964530405.1 uncultured Ectothiorhodospiraceae bacterium | reverse complement strand
GCCCGGGTGCAAGCGGCGCTCCACTCCAGGCGCGAGGCGCAGCGCCCCAGGGCCTCAGCGGAGACTTCGCCATGGTCGAGCAGGGCCGACACGGTGATTTCCCAGGCCGCCTGCCGTCCGCAAGGGGCAGCCGCAATCGCCGCGGACAGGCGGTGGATTACGGGGTGGCGATCCGTCATTCCCCGGCCTCCATGTCGCGACACATACGGCGCAGGGCTTCGAGATTGATCATGCGGTATCGGCCCAGTTTGACGGTGGGGAGCTGGCCGCGGTTGATCATGCCGCGCACGACATCCTCACCGAGTCCGGAAAGGTGGGCGAAGCGCTCCCTGGTCATCAGGCAGACGTTCGGTTGTTCCAGGGTAGGCATTTCCATATGCTCGTCCTGCACAGTAATGCACTCCATGTCACAGTGGGCTCCGTGACGACGCATGCCCGTATCGTCGAGCGCCGTTACGCAGCTCGTGCACTGTCGGTCCTCGGGCCCGCTCATCGAGCTGGCCGTCCGTGATTAACGGGTTATGACGGTAGCACTGCAGAGATAGCTGTGCAAGCACTTTGGAGCTGTCTCGGCCCTGATGCCAACGGAAGGCGTTTTCTGTGCCGCGTTAACCATTGATATCAACAAGTTATGCGGTCAAACGAGCATGCCTGAAGCAGTCGAGTACAAGCACTCCGGTCTGGTACCCAAACTCGAGCGCGAATTCCCCGAGCGTCTGAAGCAGGCCATCGGGAACCGTTCGGTGCTTTCCTTCGCCCGTGAGTGTGGTCTTAGTGACAGCCTGGTCCGAAAGTATCTTTCCGGATCACTCCCTGGTTTGGACAAGGTGCTGGTAATGGCGCGGACTGCCGGGGTCAGTGTGCAGTGGCTGGCAACCGGTGAGGAGGTGCACACGGGCAGAGGTGTCGTTCGCGACACACCCACGAACGACTACGCGTTGATCCCCCGGTACGATGTCTACGCCAAGGCCGGTGCGGATCCGGTGGTCGGTGATGCCAGTGAGGTCCAGCGCCTCGCGTTCTACCGTGAGTGGCTTCGCCATGAAGCCCTGGAACCGGACAAGCTCGTGCTGGTCACCGCCAGGGGCGACTCCATGGAGCCGGCCGTGGGCAATGGGGATCTGCTGCTGGTGGATACCAGCCGCCCCGACATCGAAGACGACGGGATCTACGCACTCCGGATTGACGGCCAGGTATTCCCCAAACGCCTGCAACGCGACTGGTCCGGCGGGCTGTGGGTGCGGTCCGACAACCCGCACTACCAGGATCAGCACATCGCCGACGAAGACTACGAGGCGCTGGCCATAGTCGGCCGTGTCGTGTGGGTGGGGCGTCGTGTGTAGGTGGTAAAGGTCCTTGCGCATCGGCGACCCGCCACGAATTCGGGGTGGGTCCCGACGGATCCGGAGTCCGTGCGTTCGCGCGCAAGCCGAATGCAGCCGTCGCCTGAATTGGTAACTTAGGGGCGGTGTTTTTCCGTATTGCCCGGTTGGTTTCGGCTGCGCCAGCACGGATGCAATCCGGGTTGCGCGTATGACGCAAACAGGGTTGCGCAACGCCGGCAGCGTCGATTGTTATTGTTACCGGTAGCCTGGTGCTTCGGCTGCATGCTGTGTAGCAGGCCGAGAACGCGACCATACGCTTTTTCGCATTCCAATCATGTAAATGAAGTCTCTGTTTTCCCGAGTATACGGCGTTCGTATACTCGAGATCGGAGGTTTCCATTTCGGTGGGTGTCAAGACGCGAATATGGGTCGGGCGCAGCGGTGGGCCGATTGTGCGCCATTCGCGTATATGTAACGCGGGGTCTGCATGGTGCGCAGTGGGCGGTAATCCGGTTGTACCGGGGTGCGCTTCGCGATGGGCTCGGTTACGCGAAAAGGGAACCAAGTATTGACAACTGCTCCGCTCATGCTAGAAAGGCGGGGCAACGCGGACAACAGAACCACAGTGCAGGCATTGTTTCGGTTCGTCGCCGAGTAGCCGGTCCGGCTCGGCTGAAACGAACCCTGAACGTTACAGTTCGGTGACTGTCACGTTACGTGTTAAACAGCGGGCTTGAATCGGCGAACGCTTCAGGGTAGCTTTTCGCCCGGCTGCGACGAACAAACGGAATTGGGGGCACGATGGCTCAGGAAGGCCACCACTACGAATGCGCTGTATTCACAACGGGCTCGAGGCCCGTTCTCACTTCTCGCGTCCAGCCTGTGTCCGACGCCACCGTGACCGCCCATGCGATACCTGCGAACTCGGAACCATACTGTGAACCATCTCGCAGATTTGGTCAACCGTACCGTTGCTTGCGATCATGCAGGGAATCTCCCTCGAGCGAACGGGTGCGTCGGCTGTCAGGTCCCAGGGCGCCGGGCCGAATCCGTCGGTGTCGCGGACACCACGATCGTGGGGCGAGGGGCACCGATCCGGCCGGGGATGTCGGCATTGGTCTTCGTCTGACTGTCGGGTTTGGCTTTCCGGTTCCACTACGTCGAGTGGACTGTCTCCGCCAGGAGACGTTCCCGCGGTTAGCCGCGGGTGCGTGGACTTCGTCAACCAATGCAAGGGAAAGGCAACAATGAAAAAGCATACGCACCTCAAGAAGCGTTCCCTGGGACAGGGAATGACCGAGTACATCATCATCACTGCCCTTATCGCGGTGGCGGCGATCGGCGTCTATGGCGCGTTCGGTGACGTAATCCAGGACCAGATGGCCGGTATGGCCAATGAGCTCTCCGGCGAGACGTCGGACGGCAACATCAGCGACGCGCAGGACAACGCATCGCGGGCGGAGACCACGGCGACCTCGACCAACAACAACCTCGGCAACTACGACGAGGCCGGCACCAGCTCGACCAACTAATGAGACGGTGTAGGGCCGGTGCTGCACGCGGGTGCTGGTTGCCAGCGCTCGCTCTGACCGGCCCCCGTCGCTTCGGTCGAGTGACCATGCCGTGAGATTCGCTGCTTCGCGCAGCAATCTCGGTGGTCAGCGATTGAGGTGTGCGGTCCGTCCGGGGTAGGCGGCGTTTTGCCGTAATGCCCCGGCAGGGCCGCGCGCCGTTTCGGCGAGTGCGCCAGGTGAGGCAGGGAAAGGCCGACAATGATTCGAAAAACTCCGCCGCGCAGGCAGAAGGGTTACGCCACCGTACTGACGCTGATTCTTTTCGTGGCCGTGGCGCTCAGCGTGTACTCCATGTACGACATCGGCCAGGCCACCTCGGAGAAGTTGCGGCTGCAGAACACCACCGACGCGGCGGCGTACAGCACCGGGGTGATGGTCGCGCGGGACTTCAACTTCATCGCTTACACGAACCGGGCGATGATCGCCAATCAGGCGGCTATCGGGCAGATGGTGGCGCTCGCGTCCTGGACCTCCTACCTGGAGCAGGAGGCCATCAACATCGATTCCGCGGCCACGCTCACGAGCTGGATCCCCTACGTGGGGCAGGCCATCAAGCAGGTGACCCGAGTCCTGCGGCAGGTGATGAGCAGAGTGCGTGATGTCGTGGATACCGGGGCAAGCGCCATTGTCGAGGCGTCGGACCTGATCAATCAGGCGCTCTCCCAGATTCAACGCCTGCATCATCTCGGCACCCTGTACATGGCGCGGGAGACGTTCTCCGGCGTGGTGGACGAGAACGACCCGGACGTGGAGCTCGCGCTATTCGGTGAGACCGCGTACTGGACGTCGTTCTACGACGCGTGGCGCAACTATACCGTCCGCAACCGAAAGCGCCTTACCTCGTGGAACCATCAGGAGAACCGATTCCGCCGGCAGCGCTACGCGGAGCGAACACAGTTGGTCCAGGATTCCCGGGATGGTTTTACCCGCGAGCGCAACAAACGCTACTGGGAGTTCACTATTCCGCTGGTCGTGCGCGGAAGAATGGAGAAGCACGGCGGTACCGAGTTCAACATGAAAACCCGGCGCCGGGAGCTCGTTTGGGATTGGACGTCCATGGATACGGAGAGCCTCTGGCTCGGGCATTACCACTGTCACTGGGACGGTGACTGCCATTACGGCGTGGACGAAACCATCCCCATCGGTTGGGGAGCGGCACATGCCCGGCACGAGAACTACAGGACGGATTACTACAACTATTCCCGGTACCGCTATACCGATCGATGGGGCGATGCCTGGGAAAACAGCACCTCCGCGTATCTCGCCGCGGCTGATGACGGCGACAACAACCTGAGAAGAACCAGTGGATTGCAGCGGTATTACGACTTCTCCCGGGAACGTGATCCGAAATACAATTCGTCGCTGCAGCACCCGGATACCAGTGCGGGGCCGGAGTTTCTCATATTTCTGAGCAAACCCGCCGACAAAATCAAGACGATGTCCACCATTGCGGCGGACAATCCGGATTACGAGACCAGTGATCGCCTGAATATCGAGGAGCATGGCGGAATGGCGAGCAACCGGTTGTCGGCATTGGCAAAAGTGCAGCCATATTTCTCGCGCCCACACCGCCTCTGGCCGAAGCGCCACTGGTCCAGTCGATATAACAACAAGCACGAGTACGGCAACATGTACAACCCTTACTGGCAGGTGAGGCTCGTCCAGCCGAGTGATGCGGAAAGGACGGCGGTTGCCGCATTGAGCGCGGGTGACGTTTTCGAGGGGTTTGATTTCTGAAACAGCGATAGGAAGGCCGATGATGCACCGAATTCCCCGAATCGCGACTGAAATCGCGCTCGTGGCGGGTGTTGTAATGTCCGCGAGCGCGTTGGCGGCGAATGGCAACGATCCGTTGCTGAGTATGTCGAAGGACGAGCTCAACAAGGAAATGTGGGGTGGTGATGCGTGTGCCGAGTGGGTGCTCCAGGCGGACAGCATCCACGGTGAGGTACAGACGGCCAAGGACGGAACGCGCAGCGACGAACAGATCCGCGACGAGCTTCGCGAGCTCAGCCTTCAGGGCGAGGCGCCGAGCAGCGCGGGTTACAAGATGACGGAGTTCCTCATCGAGAACGCGGCCGACGGTATGGGCAAGGCAGATTTGCGTAGTGGTGTGCTGGATATCTGCCGGCGTTACGCGCCCGAGGATGTCCAGCTCGAGGGTGCGTGGCAACCGAATCCAACGGTGCGCGAGTAATGGATGATGCGCCGGACGACGCCGTTGGTGCGGGAGCACGCGGGGGATCGTCCGGCGTTATCAGTCTCACTGGCAGCGACGGCCGTCCTCCGATTGTCCGGAGACGGCCGCTAGGGAAGGCGTCGTGAGCATGCGAAGCAGACAGACCGGGCAGGCGTGGGCGGAGTTCATCGTTTCGGCGCTTTTCGTGCTGGTGCCGATGGCTATTGCAGTACCCATGCTGGGCAAATACATAGACACCCGGCAGAAGGTCGAGGTGGCGGCTCGCTATGCGGCATGGGAGCGCACCGTGTGGAAAGCGGGTGCGCCCAGCACGGCGCCGAGCATCGCTCAGAAGAGCGAGGCCCAGATCAAGCGTGAGGCGCAGGTACGGGTGTTCAGCCGGCGCGAAGAAGGCATACACAGCCTGCAGCACCAGGTCGAAGGGGTGTTTCGCGAGGATCCGATTCTCAACTCGCCGTTCGTGGCCAGCAGTGGCCAGCCGGAAATGCTCATCAAGGAGGCACAGGTCACCTCCGGCGATGAGTTGCCGGTCTATGTCGACGCCGATATCGATCAGGGGCGCACGCCCGGGGTGGCGTCCAGCCGTGTCGAGACGGCATTCGATCGGATTCAGAGTATCCCTTACGTCGATAATTTCGATGTGAACACCCGCGGAACGTATACCGCGGAGATATCGGTGGATCTCAAGCCAATCGAGTCCCTTGGCGGGCCGTTGTCGGAGCTCGATCTCACCATGGCGCGTTCGGTGACTCTGGTGGCGGCGCCGTGGAATGTCGGCGGTCCGGCGCATAACGAAAGGCGGGTTCAGGCGTTCGTGCCGTTGGGGCTTTTGGACGTGGATATACTGGAGGACGCGTTCGACATGCTGTCGTTCTTCCCGGCGTTCGAACCGTTGCAAGACCTGGAGTTCGGCCACGTCGACGTCGAACCGGTACCGCCTCAGTATCTTGAATAAAACGATAAGGCCTGGACGGCCGGGAGCGGATGCATATGCGGCGTGTAACGATGACGCTGGCCGGTGCCGTAATGGCGGTGCTCGGCTGCGCGTCGGCCAGCCTGGCTTTTGCCGGTGATCGTGAGTATCCGGAGTTTCCCGTTCCGGATTTCGTGAAGACCACCATGGTTGCCGATGATGTTACCTACAACGGTGTTCCCATGCGTTTGATGGAGTTCTCCAGCACCAAGCCCGAAGAGGCCCTGGTCGACTTCTACGAGGCGCAATGGGGCGACGAGCTCAGGGACGTGACCATGCGTCCGTGGCGCGTGCTCTCCCACAAGAACGGCGAATATCTCATGACTGTGCAGGTCACCGAGAGCAACGAGATGAGAGTGCGCGGCAATCTCTCCATCGCGCCCATGTTTTCCGGGGCATTGAAGGCGGATAAGGAACTGGGTAAAGGCTTCCCCGTCATGCCGGGGTCGAAGGTGCTCAACGATATCCGCAGCAATGACGGCGGCAAGGTCAGCAGAACGCTGGTGCTCGGCAGTAACCGTAGCGTTCGCCATCACGCGAATTATTATCGCAAGCGCCTGGAGGATATGGGCTGGCAGGAGAGTTTTCACGATGTCCCGTCGGCGAGCGACCGTCTCAAGGATCACAACCTCGTTCTCACCAAGGGCGAGCAGCGTCTTAACATGAATTTTGCCGAGACGGCGGGCCAGACCTATACGGTTGCGGTGCTGGTGCATCCGGAGTGAATGGCATGCGCACACCATCGCGATTCAAGGGAAACTCTTACACCGAGTACCTCGTGGGGTTGCTGGTTCTGGTGCTGGCATTGATGGCGCCCATCAGTGATGGTGACAGTGCCATCGAGCTCCTCGTCGATGCCATCAAACAGGAGCATGCGGCCTACATGCATGCGATTTCCTTACCCCTTTAAATGAGTTGGAACCCGTGGAGCGTATACGACAAGCATTGAGGTCGTGGGGGCTGCTGTTGCTGGCTCTCGTCCTTGCCGCCGGCGCATTCTTTCTCGCACGACACTACCTGGAATCCAAGGAACAGGCGATTCGCGAGCAGATGCGTCAGCAGGGGGAACACAGCCGCCAGGCAGTCGTGGCGACAACCGATCTGGGGCCGGGGGATGTGGTGGACGCTTCGACGATGGCGGTTGCCGATGTGCCGGCAGAGCATCTTTCACAGTTCGCAGTCTCGCCCTCGGATTTCAATCGGTTCCAGGGGGCCGTGCTGGCGCAGCCGATGTCGCGTGGCGAGCCACTGCTTGCACACTTCGTCGAGGGCAGGGCTACGGAGCGCTTCTCCGATCTGCTCGAAGTCGGTGAGCGGGCGGTGACCCTTGAGGTCGACGAGATCAACAGTAACGCTGGAATGCTGCGCGCCGGCGATTACGTCGACGTCTTCGTGAGAATGAATGCCGAAGAGCTCGGCAAGGGCGAGGGTGGTGACGGGGACGCGATCCTCTATCCGGTGCAGCAGCGTGTGCGGGTGCTGGCGGCGGGCCCCAAGCGCTTGCTCGCCCGGGAGCAGTCATTCGTCAGGCGCCGCTCCGAGGACGATTACCGTGGGTACGCAACGGTCACGGTGGGGGTCAAGCGTGCCGACGCCGCGCGCCTGCAGCTCGCCACCGAGCTGGGGGACGTGCTCTTCATGCTGCGCAATGCCGAGGACTCGCAGCGGAGGAATATCGGACCGCTCGACAAGCACTTGCTGCTAACGGAGCTCGCGGAAGACGACAGGCAATTCGTCGAATTCTTTACACCGGCCAATAACGAAAACGGGATCATGAAGCCCGCGATTGCGCCGGTGGAAAGTATCACGCCGGGGAACAACCGAAAACTAACGAAAAGTGTGCCGATAATCACGGCGCAGGGTGAACAATGACAAGTATTCAATCGCTGGGGGTGTCGCGGTACAGGTCCGCGTGGCTGGTCATTCTCGCGTTCGCGTTGCTCGGCGTGGCCGGTTCGGCTGCCGCGGGCAATGCGATGAAACATCTCACCCTCCATGTCGGCGCGGTGGAAACGGTATCCGTCGGCAGCGCGAAGAAAGTGGCGGTCGGCAACGATGAGGTACTCAGCGTCCGCGTGCTCGACAGCGGCGAGATGCTGTTGATCCCCAAAGCGCCGGGTGAAACGGATCTCGTCGTCTGGAAAGCCGGCATGCGCAAGCAGGCTTACCGCGTCGCCATTCGCCCGGGCAACATGCATCGTC
>CAZHBN010000122.1:0-11100 GCA_964530405.1 uncultured Ectothiorhodospiraceae bacterium | reverse complement strand
ATACCAGCGCGGCGGTGAAGGCGCGCGCTGACTGGGTGGTTACCTCCAGTATCGCCGTGGACGTAATCCGCCATCTGCACGCCCGGGGCGAGAAGATCCTGTGGGGACCGGATCGCCACCTGGGTGATTACATTCAGCGGGAAACCGGTGCCGACATGCTTCTGTGGGACGGTGCCTGCATCGTCCATGAGGAGTTCAAGGGTATCGAGCTCGACGGTCTGCGTGCGGCCTATCCCGATGCGCGGGTATTGGTGCACCCGGAATCGCCCCGACCCGTGGTCGAGCAGGCGGATGTGGTGGGATCCACCTCGCAGTTGCTCAAGGCCGTAGTGGAGTCGGATGCCACGCGTTTCATCGTTGCGACCGACAATGGCATCTTCCACAAGATGCGCGAGGCCGCGCCGGACAAGGAGCTGCTGGAGGCCCCCACGGCGGGCCGCAGTGCCACCTGCCAGAGCTGTGCTCATTGCCCGTGGATGGCCATGAACGGCTTACGCAACCTGGCGAGTGCTCTGGAGCGAATGGATAACGAAGTCTTCGTGGCCGAGGACGTTGCCGAGCGTGCGCGTGTCTCTCTCGGGCGCATGATGGACTTCGGCCGGCAGCGCCGCCGCGAGGTGCTCGGCGCGGGCGACGCCTGAGGCTGCACGGCCTGACCGGCGTCGGGCCGCTGCGCGGTCCGGCGTCTTTCCTTCCACGTTTCCGGCAGTGGCATGTCGCGCTGCTTCCGACTGCCGGTTCCCGGCCCCGCTCGCCCTCGTCTGCAATGCGTCTACCCACGGGGCGTGCCCACTGATGGGGCATACGCGTGTCCGCGCCACCGGCGTCGAGCCGGGCGACTGCTAGACTCTCAGGCATGGGGGATGCCCCAACCGGGTGCATGTTTCCGGTGGCCCAGGCGAGGGCGGGTCAGGACGATGATTCTCGACCACCTCAGTATTCGGGTCAGTGACGCGCAGCGCAGCCGCGCCTTCTACACTGCCGTGCTTGCGCCGCTGGGCATGGAGCTTGTCGCGGAGTTCAACGGCTGGCACGGGTTTGGCCGGGACGGAGTGCCGGCATTCTGGTTCCGTGCTGCCGAGCAGCCGCAGCGGCCGCTGCATGTCGCGTTCGCCGCCCAGAGTCGTGCGGCCGTGGATGCGTTCCATGTCGCCGCGCTCGCGGTCGGAGGGCGCGACAACGGCGCCCCCGGGGTGCGTACGGTGTATTCCCCGGCCAGCTACCGGGCATACGTATTCGACCCGGACGGACATAACATCGAAGCGGTTTGTCACGGCGAGGCGTGAACCGTACCGAACGTCGGAGGACATCATGAGTGACGGCAGTGCGGTAGTGGTCGGGGTTGGAACCGGTCTGGGTGCCTCGCTGGCGCGACGGTTTGCTGCCGGTGGGCTCGACGTCGCCATGGCCGCGCGCCGGGTGGAGCGTCTCGGTGAGTTGGCCGACGAGGTGGCCGGCTATGGGGTCGAGGCGTTGCCGTATGCCTGTGATGCCAGTGACGAGGCGCAGGTGGTGGCGCTGTTCGATGCCGTCGAGGCGGAGCTCGGGCCGGTTCGGCTGGTAGTGTTCAATGCCGGTACGTTCGAGCCCGGGCGTATTCGCGAGATTGCATCCACGGACTTCGAGCGCTGCTGGCGGGTGGGGTGTCTGGGAGGGTTCCTGGTCGGCCGCGAGGCTGCGCACCGGATGGCTCCCCGAGGTGCCGGAACGTTGCTGTTCACCGGGGCGACCGCATCGCTGCGTGGTGGCGCCGGCTTCGCCAACCTGGCCGTGGCGAAATTCGGGCTGCGTGCCCTGGCTCAGACCATGGCCCGCGAGCTCGCCCCGGAAGGGGTGCACGTCGCCCATGTGATCATTGACGGTCAGATTCGCTCGGAACGCTATGCAGAGATCGCCCGGGATCGTGGCCCGGATTCCCTGCTCGAGCCCGAGGCGGTTGCCGAGAGCTACTGGCAGCTGCACTGTCAGCCCCGCAACGCCTGGACGCACGAGCTCGACCTGCGCCCCTGGGTGGAGCCGTTCTGACTGGACCGTCAGGCGGCACGTGGCAAAGAGGCGCCGACAGCTTTCGCGTGACGTTGTGCCGGCGCCCCGGAAGGGGGGGGGCTAAGACGGCGTGCATCGCCCACATGCACCGGTGACGATTGCACAAGGGCTCCGGGGCATGGCACTACCCGTGGAAAGGTTAGTAAGGTCGAGGTTTGCGGCGTGGGCAGCACGGATCGCGTCGACGCCTGCGTTCACAACGAACAAGGATTCAAGCATGCAAGCACTGCCCATCATTCAGGTGGATGCGTTCACGACCACCGCCTATGGCGGGAATCCCTGTGCCGTCGTTTTCGACGCGGATGCGCTCGACGAGGCGGCCATGCAGGCGATTGCGAGAGAGATGAATCTTTCCGAGACGGCATTCGTGATGGACTCCGAGGTGGCTGATCACCGAGCCCGGTATTTCACGCCGGCCGGAGAGATCCCCATGGCCGGCCACCCCACCATCGCAACGGTATACGGATTGCTTTCCACGGGGCGGCTGCATCGCGAGGGCGATTTCCAGCGCCTGACTCTGGAACTGCCCGCCGGCGTCATCGAGGTGGAGGTGACCGGCTCCGGTGAGGGGCATCCGCTGATCACCATGACGCAGCCGGCTGCCGAGTTCTACGATCGCCACGACCCCACCGAGGTGGCCACCGCCCTCGGCCTGACGGTGGAGGATCTTCTGCCCGGCGTGCCGGTGCAGACCGTCAGCACCGGCACGCCGCAGCTCATGGTGCCGCTGGTGAATCACGGTGCCCTGGAACGCGCGCGAGTTCAGCTCGAGTCGTATTCGCGGCTGCGAGAGTTCGGTGGTTTCTTCAGTCCCCACCTGTTCGTCCAGCAGGGCGCAACGCCCGAAGGCGACGTTTTCTCGCGGCATTTCGGTGTGCCTCCGGATCTGCCCGAGGATCCGTTCACCGGCTCCGCCACCGGCGGAATGGCTGCCTACCTGTGGCGCTACGGCCTGATCCGTGAGCCACGCTTCGTCGCCGAGCAGGGGCACTGGATGGGCCGCCCCGGGCGGGCCTACGTCGAGGTGCTCGGCGATGATGACGACATCCGCGGTGTTCGTGTCGGCGGCTATGCCGTGGAGATCATGGAGGGGATGATTCTCGCTCCGTGACCGGGGAATACTAACCTTTCGACCGGTATTGCCATGCCTCAGCATTCATCGGCGCGCCTGAGGCAAGACGCAAGGGGGGCTACGTGGCACGGTCCGCATGAGCGACGAGCAACACGGCCCACGGACGCGCTGATGAGCCCCAAAGGGAGCCGCTGGGCGGCTCGTCGGCGGCGTTGTGCTCGCTTGACGTGGAATCGCCAGCCCGGTGCCGGTGCTCACACGCGTTGCCGGCAAGCTGCACAACGGCTCTGAGACATGGCAATGCCTGCCGAAAGGTTAGTCGCGCTGCTGCACCGGCCCTTGTTCCACCGGGGTGCCGGTTGTCTGGATTGAACGCGACGGGACATCGTTTGCTCGCCGCGACAGGTTGTAGACGGAGGTCACCATGCAGTTGGAGGGATCCTGCCACTGCGGCGCGGTGCGCTTCAGCGTGGAGTCGCCGCATCCGTATCCGTTCAATCGCTGCTATTGCAGTATCTGCCGTAAGACTGCCGGTGGCGGTGGCTATGCCATCAACCTGGGTGGCGATGCCGACACGCTGGAAGTCACTGGGCGCGAGTCAGTGCGGGTCTATCGCGCCCGCCTTCGGGATACCGACGGGTCGGAGATCTTCAGCCCCGGGGAGCGCCACTTCTGCGGCAATTGCGGTTCGGCACTGTGGGTCTGGGACCCGCGCTGGCCGGAGCTGGTTCACCC
Organism: uncultured Ectothiorhodospiraceae bacterium; assembly: GCA_964530405.1. Classification (GTDB taxonomy): domain Bacteria; phylum Pseudomonadota; class Gammaproteobacteria; order Nitrococcales; family Nitrococcaceae; genus Arhodomonas. The sequence continues at coordinate 7,247 of CAZHBN010000122.1, read as the reverse complement.
GTTCGCTTCGGCGATCGATACACCGTTGCCGGTGCCCCCCGAGCGCGTTCATCTGATGCTGGGTTCGAAGGCGGCATGGGTCCAACCGCATATTCGCGACGGTGACCGCAGTTTCGACGAATACCCTGACGAGTCCCTGGCCCAGTGGCATGAGCGTCACGGACTGGTTTCCTGAATCATCGGAACGCGAGAATCAAGTCATGGAAGACAGCGATGCCCCCGGAGGCCCGGCCCTGACGGTTCGGATCGCCGAGCGCGACGATCTGCCCGCGATGGCGGCGTTGGCGGCGGCCACCTTTGCCCTGGCGGGACCACCCGATGCTGAACGGGGGCCACAGCGGGACTTTCTGATGACGTACGGCACGCCGGCATTCTTCGAACGCTGGCGTCGTGCGCCCGGGATCGTCATGCTCATCGCCGAAACGAAGGGGATACCGGTAGGCCTGTGCGTGGGCGGCAGCGGTGCTGCTGATGGACCGGCGCGGCTGCACAAGCTCTATGTCAGCCCACCCTGGCACGGTACCGGTGTGGCGCAGGCGCTCGTCGACGCACTGCTGCAGCAGTTGCGGGAAGCCGCCGTCACGACCGTCGAGCTCAACGTCTCCGTGGACAACACTCGAGCCGTGCGTTTCTACGAGAAATGCGGCTTCGTGCGTGATCGCCGGATCGACTTCGACGTTGGCGGAGACCGACAACAGGACTGGCTCATGCGGCGCACGATGGACGTTATGGACCGTGGAGAACGAAGGGGCGTGCATGAGTGACTGGATCGAGAACGGGCCCGCCGATGCCGCGCTTTGCCTGATCCTGGCCCATGGTGCCGGTGCGGCCATGGATACCCCGTTTATGCAGAGGATCGGCGAAGGACTGGGTGACGCCGGGTACCGCGTGGTCCGCTTCGAATTTCCCTACATGCACCGCAGCCGCGAGGAGGGGCGCAAGCGGCCACCTGATCGCGAGGCGGTGTTGCTGGATCACTGGCGTGAAACGGTTGCCGCCGTGCGGGCCCAGCACGCGGGTGCGGTGGCGATCGGAGGCAAATCCATGGGCGGGCGTATGGCCTCGTTGGTGGCCGATGAGCTCGACGTGGCCGGCCTGCTCGTGCTCGGTTACCCCTTTCACCCGCCGGGCAAACCGGATCGTCCCCGTGTGGCGCATCTCGCCGGAATCACCACGCCAACGCTCATCCTGCAGGGCGAACGCGATCCCTTCGGCCGGCCCGAGGAGGTCGCTGGCTATGATCTGTCCGACCGGATCGAGGTAGCCTGGCTGGCCGACGGTGACCACGGGTTCAAGCCGCGCAAACGCAGTGGTCTCACCGAATCGGAGAATCTCACCGAGGCGGTGGAGAGGGCGGCGGCATTTCTCCGGAATCTAACGGCGGGGTCGGGGCTGTAAGAGGGTTCGAAGGCCGGTATTACGAATCCACTGGCCTTGTCGCTGTCACAGGCAAGCCTCCGGGCGGGTCATTCGGTCAGTGCGAATGAGGCAGACATGCGTTTGCGGCGAGTCACGCGCGGTGCACGTTTCGTCGAGCGGCATTTCGGCCCGCTCGAGGAGAACTGGGGGTGGTTGCTTGTGCTGGGGGCACTCATGGTGGTGCTCGGGGCGGTCGGCCTGGGCATGACGTTCGTCGTGACTCTTGCGAGTGTGCTCGTGTTCGGTTTTCTGCTGGTGATCGGCGCAGGGGCCCAGTTCGCTCAGGCGATCACCGCCCGGGGCCGTGGAGGGGTGATGCTGACAGTGGGCACCGGCGTCCTGTATGCCACTGCCGGCAGCGTGGTGATCGGCGATCCCGTCGTGGCCTCCGAATGGCTGACCCTCGTTCTTGCCGCCGTGATGATCGGTGTAGGCGTGCTCAGGGTGATCAACGCGTTCGAGCACAGGGACGCTCGGGGCTGGGTGGTAACGCTGGTGGGCGGTCTCGCCGCCGTCGCCCTCGGAGCGATGGTGGTGATGGAGTGGCCGCTATCGGGACTGTGGGTGATCGGCTTCTTCATCGCCGTGGAGATGCTGCTCAACGGCTGGACCTACATCATGCTGGCGCTACTGGTGCGTCGCGCCACGGCGTGAAGTGTACACCGGCGGCCGCCCTCGCGACCGCCGGTGCCGGAACGCGTGGTGGTTGTTCAGTCCACGCTGGGCCGGGGCTCCAGGGTGGCCGGGGCGGCTTCCGCGTCGGTGCCGGCGGCCTGCAAGTGGCGGACGCTCCGGGCGGCTTCCGCTCGCGAGAAGTGCGCGTAGAGGCCCGCGGCTACCGCACCGCCGATGAACAGCGAGAAGTTCTTGAGGTCGCCGAGGCCGGGGGTGAAGTTGATCGCCAGCGCCACCACCGTGGAGACCACGGTAACCTTCACCGCCATCCAGTTCCAGCCATTGTCGTACCAGTAGCGGCGGCCGGGCTCATCGGAGAACAGCGCGTCGTCGTCGATCTGCTGGCGCTTGGTGAAGTAGTAGTCCACCAGCACGATGCCGTAGAGCGGTCCGATCACGCCGGCGAGCACGTCCACCGTGTAGTGGATGACTTCCGGGTTGTTGAACAGGTTCCAGGGCGTGATGAACACCGAGCCCACCGCGGCGATCATGCCGCCGGCACGCCAGCTGATTTTCTGCGGATTGACATTGGCGAAATCGAACGCCGGTGAGACGAAGTTGGCGACGATGTTGATACCGATGGTCGCGGTGACGAAGGTGAACGCGCCGAGCACCGCGGCCATGGTGTTGTCGATGCGCGAGACTGTCTCGATGGGGTCCTGGATCATCTCGCCGAACACCGGAATCGTGCCGGAGACAGTGATCACGGTGACCACGGAGAACAGCAGGAAGTTGATCGGCAGGCCCCAGAAGTTGCCGCGACGGACGTCCTTCTCCGTGCGGCAGTACCGGGAGAAGTCACCGAAGTTCAATGTCGGCCCGGCGAAGTAACCCGCCACCAGTGCGACGGCTACCACCATCTGCCAGGCGGCACTCCAGCCGTCGAGATCCTTGCTGCCGAGGGTGAAGCTCACGTTCTCCCAGCCGGCCTCCCAGACGATCCAGCCGGCGAGCAGGAACATCACCAGGTACACGGCCGGGCCGGCCCAGTCGATGAAGCGCTTGATCGCCTCCATGCCGTGCCAGAAGACGAACGCCTGCAGTATCCACATGATGCCGAAAGACACCCACCCGAGATACGACAGGCCCACGAAGTACATTCCGGCGAGCGGTTCCATCGTGGGGAAGAAGCGCAGCAGCACCACCGACAGTGCCGCCGAGGCGAGATAGGTCTGTATGCCGTACCAGACCACGGCGATCAGGCCGCGGATAATGGCCGGCACGTTGGCGCCGAAGACGCCGAACGACAGCCGGCAGACCACCGGGAAGGGAACCCCGGCTTTCTGGCTGGGGCGTGCGATGAGGTTGGCGAAGAGCTGCACGATGCAGATTCCCACCAGCAGAGAGAGCAGGACCTGCCAGCCGGCGAGACCGAGCGCGAAAAGACTCGCGGCGAACACGTAACCGCCGACGCTGTGCACGTCCGACATCCAGAAGGCGAAGATGTTGTACCAGTTCCAGGTCTGGCGGGCGGGGGCGAGGTCCTCGTTGTAGAGGCGCTCGCTTGGCTGCGAGCGTTGTGTGGCTTCAGACATCGTCTGGTCTCCTCCTGTCCATACCTGCTTGTATACGAGTCAGGATTGGGTGGTCGTGGCCACGCCGAGGTTGTAGTTAGTTGTATACAAAAATTCGGTTGTTTTTATGCAATCCCCAGGAAGTGTCATGCGCGCCTCTCCCGTATTTATGCTCTAATATCAGATACTTGTTCTGTATCTGCATGTGCCGGCCACGTGGTGGCCGAGTGAAGAACGGTGATTGCGTTGCCGCTGGTAAGTGCTAGTATTGACGGTGCGTTGTATACGATTGCGATTTAAGACCGTTGTGTACGATCTGTCAAGCAGCCCAAGGATGATTTACTCTGGCCTCAGACGACTCGATAATGTATACATTGGTGTCGACATCTATTGTGGTGAGCGCGGATGCGCATGGAGGCCGGTATGGCTGAGGACCGCAGCTTTCATCTGTTCAGCACGGTGAACGGGGTCCAGGACGACAACCTCTCGCGGGACGAGACGATCTACCGGAACATCGTCGAGGCGATCGTGGAGCATCGTCTGCTTCCGGGAGCCCGGCTCCCCGAGGATGCTCTCGCCGAGGTTTTCGGTATCAGCCGTACCGGTATCCGCAAGGTCCTTCAGCGGCTCGCGCTGGAGCGCCTTGTGACCATTCGTCCCCATCGAGGTGCGCATGTCGCGCGTCCCACAGCTCAGGAGGCGCGGGACGTGTTCGCGGCGCGGCGAATGGTGGAGGCGGCGAGCATGCGCGATGTCGTCATGCGGGCCGACCGTGCCGTGCTACGTCCCCTGCGTGAGCTTGTCGGCGAGGAACGCCGGGCCCAGGCGGAAGGCGAGCAGAGTCGTGCGATCCATCTCTCCGCCGCCTTTCACACGCAGCTCGTGGATTTGGCGGGCAACGGGGCGATCACCGATTTCCTCGCTCAGCTTGCCTCGCGTTCATCGCTGATCATCGCGGTATACGGTTCGCGTGTGTCGGTGGGATGTGACTGCGGCGATCACGGTGAGTTGCTCGACCTGATCGAGGCCGGTGAAGCCGACGCCGCCGCACGATGGATGGAGCATCATCTCAGTGAGATCGAGCGGAGTCTGAGTTTCGAGGTGGGGAGCGAAGAGACTCCCGACTTCGAGGCCATCTTCGGGCAGAGCAGCAGAAGACGCAGCGGTGCCGCTGGCTGACATTTGGGGCCCGAATACGCCCCTGGGAGCCATGCAATGAAGATACAGATCGTCAATCCGAACACCAGTGGCCCGATGACCGCCAAGATCGCAGCGGCAGCGCGCACCGCTGCGGCACCCGGCGTCGAGATAGAGGCCTCCTGCCCGGAGCACGGACCCGTTTCCATCGAGGGGCACTTCGACGAGGCCATGGCAGTGCCGGGTCTGCTCGAGGAGATCGAGCGAGGCGTTACCGCAGGGTGCGATGCTCACGTGATCGCCTGCTTTGGCGATCCCGGGCTGCATGCCGCCCGCGAGCTTGCCCGCGGGCCGGTTCTGGGGATCGCCGAAGCGGCGATGCACGCCGCGAGCATGATCGCGACGCGTTTCTCCGTGGTGACGACGCTGGAGCGCACCGTGGTGATCGCCGAGCGGCTCGTGCGCGAGTACGGCATGTCCGATCATTGTGCGCGCATCCGTGCCGCCGAAGTGCCGGTGCTGGCTCTGGAAGAGACCGGTTCGCACGCCGAGCGTCGCATCGTGGAGGAATGCCGCCGCGCCCGCGACGAGGACCGTGCAGGAGCCATTGTGCTCGGCTGTGCCGGCATGGCGGATCTTGCCGGTCGCATCGGTGACGAGCTGGGCGTGCCTGTGATCGACGGCGTCAACGTGGCGGTGCGCTTTGCCGGTGCGCTTGCCGGTGCCGGGCTCGGCACCAGCAAACACGGGGATCTGGCCTCGCCGTTGCCGAAAGCGTTCATCGGGCGCTACGCCGGGTGGTCGGCCTGAACGAAAACCCGTTTACCCACGGAGGAGATTCATGACCGAGAAGTCCTACCCCCGCGACATGATTGGTTACGCGGGGCGGCCGCCCCACGCCAACTGGCCGGGTAACGCGCGGGTGGCGGTGCAGTTCGTGCTCAATTACGAGGAGGGTGGGGAGAATTGCGTTCTGCACGGTGATCCTCACGCGGAGACGTTTCTCTCGGAGATCTTCGGTGCCGAGCCCTACCCCGATCGCCACATGAGCATGGAGTCCATTTACGAGTACGGCTCCCGTGCGGGCGTATGGCGGGTGCTGCGCGAGTTCGAGCGTCGAAGTCTGCCGTTGACGGTTTTCGGCGTGGCGATGGCGCTGCAGCGCAATCCCGAGGCGACTGCGGCGTTCACCGAGCTCGGCCACGAGATCGCCTGTCACGGGCTGCGCTGGATCCACTACCAGAACGTGGACGAGGCCACTGAACGCGAGCACATGGCCCGTGCCATCCAGATTCAGACAGAGCTCACCGGCGAGCGCCCGCTGGGCTGGTACACCGGTCGCGACAGCCCGAACACACGACGGCTGGTGGCCGAGGAGGGTGGCTTTCTCTACGACTCCGACTACTATGGCGACGATTTGCCCTTCTGGCACGACGTGGACATCGGCGGCGGCCGGAGCCATCGCCAGCTCATAGTGCCTTACACGCTGGACAATAACGATATGCGTTTTGCCTCGCCCACCGGTTTCAGCGACGGCGAGCAGTTCTTCCGCTATCTCCGCGACGCCTTTGATGTGCTGTATGCCGAAGGAGAAGAGACGCCGAAGATGATGACCGTCGGTCTGCATTGTCGGCTGGTGGGGCGTCCGGGCCGCTTCCGCGCGTTGCAGCGATTCCTGGACCACGTGGAGGCTCATGACCGGGTCTGGGTGGCTCGCCGCGTGGATATCGCCCGGCACTGGCGCGAGCGCCATCCCGAGTAACGTCCGTTCGAGGAGACCTCATGACCAACCGAACCTATTACGCCCCGACGGGCGGTCTGCCGCCGCAGAGCCAGCTGCTCTCCGATCGCGCGGTGTTCACCGAAGCGTACGCGTTCATACCCAAGGGCGTGCTGCGCGACATCGTGGCGAGCAGGCTGCCGTTCTGGGACAACACCCGGCTGTGGGTGCTTGCCCGACCAATGTCCGGCTTCGCGGAAACGTTCTCGCAGTACATCGTGGAGGTCTCTCCCGGCGGCGGAAGCGACAGGCCGGAGCTCGACGGTGGCGCCGAAGGGGTCGTGTTCGTGGTGGAGGGCGAGCTGTCGCTGACCATTGCCGGCGAGCGTCATGTCATGACACCGGGCGGCTATGCCTTCATCCCGCCGGGAAGTGAATGGCAGGTGCGCAACGAGTCGGATGCCGCCGTGCGCTTTCACTGGATCCGCAAGGCCTACGAATTCGTGGACGGTATCGATGTGCCGGAGGCCTTCGTCGTCAACGAGAACGATATCGAACCGGATCCGATGCCCGACACCGAGGGCCGCTGGGTGACGACCCGTTTCGTGGACCAGGAAGACATGCGCCACGACATGCACGTCAATATCGTCACTTTCCAGCCGGGGGCGGTGATTCCCTTCGACGAGACCCACGTGATGGAGCACGGTCTCTACGTGCTCCAGGGCAAGGGCGTCTATCACCTCAATCAGGATTGGGTGGAAGTCGAGGCCGGCGACTACATG
>CAZHBN010000121.1:0-11114 GCA_964530405.1 uncultured Ectothiorhodospiraceae bacterium | reverse complement strand
CGCTAGAATCGCACTCTAGAGGTCAGGGGTTCGACTCCCCTCGGCTCCACCAGATATCCCGAAGAGGGCCGGTAGTACACCGGCCCTCTTTTCGTTCATGCCTAACGCCCGGGTTGGGCCGACCGCGCCCCGGCGTTATACTCCGCCACGACTGCCCCGGTAGCTCAGCCGGATAGAGCAACCGCCTCCTAAGCGGTAGGTCACAGGTTCGAATCCTGTCCGGGGCGCCATTAGGACAAGGTGCGAACCGGGCCGCCCATGACCTGCTCGGGCTCGTGGGCGATGCCCCTCGCCCTGCTTCGCCGTGCAGCCTGGACACACCGGCCGTGGGGCAAGCGCCAGGTGGCGCTCCAGACACCACCAGGCGTCATTCGACCTCCACACCCGCATCCGCCGCGAGCTTCCGAATCTCCGTGAGATACCGCCGGTATTCGCCGGAATCCAGGGGGGCATAGTTGAGGTTCTTCACGGCCGCTGCGAGGGCGGTGAAGTATTCCCGGATCCGGTCCTTGTCGTCGAAGGTGTAGTCGGCACTGACGAGGCGGTAGACGAGCGCCAGGGTGCGGTGCTGACGCTCCGGGGGCGTGGAGGCGTCCACGTCGTCGAAGGCGTCCTGCTGAAGGTAGACCAGGTCGAGGAACGAGGCCTTGTGGTAGACGATGTAGTCGCCGGTGGTGATGCCCTCTTCGCCGGTGACCTGCATCATCTGCGCAACGTCCTCGCCGTCCTGGAGGAGCTGCAGCATCTCTTCGATCCGATCCGGCCATTCGGGCCCCACCTGGTCGGCGATGTAACCGGAGAGCTCGCTGCGATACCGTGACCATGACAGCAGCGGCGCCACGGCCGGATAGAAGCGCTTGTAAGCGCGCTCGGACGAAAGCCCCAGGAACGCCTTGACCGTATTCAGCGTCGCCTGGGTGACCGGCTCCTCGAAGTTGCCACCAGCCGGCGAGACCGTGCCGATCATTGTGAGGCTGCCGATCTCGCCGGTGCTGTTGCGGATGACGCCGGCGCGCTCGTAGACGCTGCGAATGGCGGAATCGAGATAGGCCGGGTAGGCCTCCTCTCCCGGGATTTCCTCCATCCGGCCGGAGGTCTCGCGCATGGCCTGCGCCCAGCGTGAGGTGGAGTCGGCGATGAGCAGCACATTCAGGCCCATCTGGCGGTAGTACTCGCCGATGGTGATACCGGTGTATATGGACGCCTCCCGCGCAGCCACGGGCATGGAAGAGGTGTTGCAGATGATCACCGTGCGATCCATCAGCGAGCCACCGGTGGTGGGATCGGTCAGCCGGGGGAACTCCGTGATCGTCTCCACCACCTCGCCGGCACGCTCGCCGCAGGCGACGATGACCACGATATCCACGCTGGCATAGCGGGCGATGAGGTTCTGGAGAATCGTCTTGCCGGCGCCGAAAGGGCCGGGAATGCACGCGGTGCCGCCCACCGCGATGGGGAAGAACGTATCGATGACCCGGATCGTAGTAGTCAATGGTCGCTCCGGGTGCAGCCGTTCGCTGAGGTTCGCCTTGAGCAGCCGTGACGGCAGCGGCACCCGCACCGGCCAGCGTTGCGACAGCGTCACGGGGCGCTGCTGGCCGCTGTCGTCGCTGAGACGAGCCACTGGTACGTCGACACCGAAACTGCCTTCCTGAATCCAGCTCACACGCCAGTCGCCACGCGCGTCGAACGGCACCATGATCCGGTGCGTGAAGCGGCCTTCCTGCACGGTGCCCAGAGTGTCCCCGGCGCGCACCGTCTCCCCCATGCGCACCACGGGTGTGAACGACCACTGCGTGGTGCCGCCGAGCGCGGGCAGATGGGTACCACGCGGCAGGAAGAAGCCAGCCTGCAGAGCGAGCTGCTCCAGTGGATTCTGCAAGCCGTCGTAGACCTGCCCCAGCAGCCCGGGACCGAGCGCGACCGAGAGCATCTCCCCGCTCTGCTCCACGGTATCCCCCACGGCGATGCCGCCGGTGTCCTCGAACACCTGAACGTCAGCACGATAGCCCTGCACCCTCAGAACCTCGCCTTTCAGCCGGGCATTCGATTCGCCTTCCCGGGACGGCCGGATGAAAACCACCTCGTTTTTCATCAGGCCGACATTGCCGTCAGCAGCCTCGATGACGACGATATCGTCCTGTACGGATACGACACGGCATCCGGGCAGGCGGCGGTCATTGGCGACAGCGGAGGACATGGCTACTCCCGTGGATGCGTGGCGGTGGGGAACAGGGTGCGATAGCCGTCGAGCCCCTCGTAAACGTTCCGCCGCAGGCGGTGCTCCGCCGCTTCGGCGTTGTAGCGGCGCCACGCGGCAACTACGTGCCAGCGCAGTAGATAGATGACCACCGCCCGGAAGTCGAAGCGGTGATAGACGCGCTCCCGCGTCAGCCAGCGCCATTCGACATCGAGGAGCAAGCGCTCGAGCTCGCGATACTCACCATCGGCCAGATGCCTGCGGGCCTCGGGCAGCCACGGGAACACCGCGCCCAGCCCGAGCAGGGGCTGCGACCAGTGTGCCCGGATGTGGGCGAGGCGCGGCCCGACGCCCCAACCCTCGCCCCCCTGGGGCGCGGGTGCGCCGCGTAGCTGCCGGCGCAACGCTGCGAGCACGGTGCGGCGTTCCATGAAGGCCTCGGCAAGATCGCCGATTCCGTGGCCCGAGAGCTGCGGCGCCGACTCACGAAACCGGCGCACAAGGGCGGCGTCGCTGAGCGCAGCGCCGGTTTGACGCCAGTCCACCAACGCCAGAAACGCCTCCAGCGCCGCCCGGTCGTCATTGCCGAGCAGCGTGAGCCGGCGCTCGAGACGAATCGACGAGATTGGCAACGGCTGCCGGCCAAATGGCGGGTCCGGCAGCGCGGGCAGGCTCGCCAGCAGCGTGACGTAACGGTGCCGGGCGTCCATCACCCACGCACCCTACCGGACTATCCCTTCCAGCATCGCGCGGAAACGGGGCTGCAGGTGCTCGAGCAGCAACTCGGCGACAGTCGCCTCGGTGATATCGATTTCCATGTCATGCTCGACCAGACGCACGCGAAGACCGTGCTCATGCTCGCCCACGGTGAAATCCACCCCTTCACGCAAAACCTCCCGGGCCATGGCGACGACGACGTGGGACAGGCTACCCTCGCGCAACTCCTCGGGCCGCCGCCGCAGCTCGTCCAGGCCCACGACGTCCCGCGGCAGGACGAACTCGACACGATCCTCCTGTTCCAGCGGGGTATCCGCCCGGGCCCGAGCGGCGAGCTCGAGAATCAACCGCTGGAGAAATGCGTCCTGAGAGAGCGTTTCCTCGACCAGCCAGCGCAAATGACCACGGAAACGGTGGGTCAGTGTGCTCTGCATCTCCAGCACGGTGTCGCGGGCGGCGACCTTGATGGCCTCGCGCGCCGACGACTCCAGCCGCCGTGCCTCCTCCTGCGCGTGTTCGCGTATGGCGCGGGCGTCCCGCTCGGCCTGTTCGATCATCCACGACGCCCGGCTCTCGGCGTCCGCGACGATTCGCCGGGCCTCCTCGCGCCCCTGCTCCACGCCCTCGTCACGCAGGCGTTCGATCAGCGCCTCCACGCCGGAGGAAACGCCTGGGTCCGACGTTTGCCGTTCGTTCATCCCTCGCCTCCCGGACACGTCACTGCGCTGCAATGTCGCCGGCAATGACCAGCGCGAAAATGAACGCGAATACCCCGAAGCCCTCGACGATCGCCGCCGGGGCAATGGACAGGCCGAATATCTCCGGTTTGCTCTTGGCGCTGTTGATCGCCGAAGCACAGCAGCTGCCCTGGTGCACGGCGCTCAACAGCAGCGCGACGCCAGCGAGCGCGCCCACCGCGAACAACCCTGGCGCGGTTGCCGCGGTCACCGGCCGCTGAAGCGAGAACATGATGACGATCCCATAAATCGTCTGCGACGAGGGCATGGCGGAGAGCCCGATGAAACGCCCATGGCCGGTCTCGGTCTCCAGCAGCGCCCCGATGGCTGCCTGCCCGGCGATCGCACAGCCGATAATGCTGCCGATGGCACCCAGCGCCATGGGGCCGTAGAGGCCGGCCCACCCCAGAGTCAGAATCAGCTCTTCCACGGTTCCCTCTCCGTTGTCGCGAAGGGCCTGAAGGGGTAGCCCTCGTCGGATATGCCCCAGTTGTAGAACTCGATCACGTTCAGCCGCAGCCCATGCACCACCCCGCTGACCACGGCAAGCACGAAGTTCAGCGCATGACCGACCACCAGTATCACCACGTGAAGCAGTAGCCCCAGCCCCGGGAAGGCGGCGGCCGCATCCGTGGCGAGCTGGTTGAAGGTCACCGCGAGCGAGGCGCTGGCGAGACCAAGGGCGAACAGCCGCAGATAGCTGAGGACGTCGCCGAACGCCTTGGTAACGTTGGTGAGCCCGAGCAGCCCGCCAGCAGCGCGCCGCAGCACATCCATGGGCCCGTGTACGGGGCGGGCATCGGTGAATGCGGCCACCCCGGCCAGCCCGGCGGCGAGCGCCGGACCACTACCCGGCACATCCAGGTACAGCAAGGCACCGGCCACCAGCGCCACCATCCAGCCCACCGGTGCGAGCGCCTCGGCTCTCCCCCGTCGGTGCCAGGCGACGATGCCGTTGGCGACGAGCAGGTGGGCCAACCCAACGCCAACAGCCAGGTACATCATCTGGCCGAAATCGTGGATATCGAGGACCTGCAGCGCCGCAAGCGGGTTGCCGGCGGGGGGCGACCACCCGAAATAGCTGCCCACGAGCACACCGTAACCCCCTGAGAAGGCGGCTAGCGCATACCCGAGGTTGCGCAGCCGTCCACCTTGGCCGGGACGCGCCAGCCGCGGCGAGGCGATAGCGACGATCAGCGCAAGCACCGCCGCATACCCGGCATCGGCGAGAATCATCGCGAAGAACGCGGCGAAGGAGAAGAAAATCACCCGCGAAGGGTCCCAGCTGCGATAGCCCGGGACCTGATAGAACCGAACGAGCTCTTCGCCACCGGCGGTCGTCTCGTCGTTGGCGAGCAGGGTCGGCGGTTGGGCATCGTCGGTGACCGGCTCTTCGAGGAACGCCAGCCCTCGCTGGCTTGCGAACGACGCCACCGCCTCCAGGGCCGGGACCGGCACCCACCCCTGCACGGCGAACACCGCCTCTGCGTCCAGGGTGGCATGGCGCGCTGCCTCCAGGTTGGCAGCATCCTCCGCACGCGCGAGGTGGCGATGGATGAGATGAATCCAGCGCGTGAGCGCCTCGCGCTCCGCGGCGAGCTCGTCCAGGGTGACCCCCACCCGCTGCAATCGTTGCTCCAGCGCCGAGCGCGGCACACTGCCGGTATGGGTCCGGGGCACGGGCATGGCGTCGGCAGCCGGCTCGTCCCTGGCGAGGACGGCAATATAGCTATTGCGGTTGTCCCGGTGAACTTCCTGCCAGGGCAACGTGACATCCGCGAGGTGACGGCGTTTGTAATTGGGCACCTCGTAGAACCACAGGCGGTATCCGGCGAGGCTGTCCAACGGCGGTAAGTGGAAATCGCCCCAGGGCGACAGGTCCGCAATGCGCCGGCGGAGGAAGTCGGCCGTGTCCTCCAGCTCCCGGGTGCGGCGTCGGTTCTCCAGCGTGCGCTCGACAATCGCCTGGAGGTCGAAATCCGGATCGTCAGGGACCTGGTGTCGTTTGACCGGACAGTCCAGCAGATACTTCAGCGCATTGTGAGTCGCCGTGGAGCCGGCGGCCGCAGCGTCCGCCTCCTCGGTCGGTTGAAGAGCGATCAGATGCATCACCCCCAGGGACTGCAGTCCGGTGAGCACGGATTCCTTGTCACCTCTGGCGCCGAACAGCGTCACGCGACGCAACGCGACGATGGTCATGCCCGACTCACCCCGTGCTGCTTGCGCTTGGCGATCTTGGCGCGCACCACCGCGGCACGCTCGCCGTCCGCGAGATGAATGCGGATACGGCGAATGTTCTCCTCGGTACGCGGGATAAGCACCTTGTCGAAAAGGTTCACCCGCTGGGTGACCCGCTTCACTGCCGCCGCCAGCCGCCGCAGCCGCTCCCGTTCCACCTGCAGGCGAATTTCCAGCGCGAGGGCCTCGCGCAACCGCTCGACGTAGCCGTCGAGCCAGTGGGGGGTGGTCAGCAAGTCGTAGTCGGCCACTGTGATGTCCACGCCTTCGAAAACCGGCAAATGCACGCCCAGGAGATTGTGCTCCCCCAGATGGACCTCGGTGACCCGTACCAGGCCACTTGCGTCGACATGGTCGTCGCCGGCCATGGGGAGTGATCGCCGCACCGCGGCGTGGACGGCTTCAAGCTCGCGCTCGGTGTCGCCGACGGCACCCCGTTCACGACTGCGCTCGGCAATGAGCTGGCGGCGCTTGAGATCCAGGGACGGCAGTATCCGGCGGAAACGGCGTAGCCGCGCCTGCTCGCGGTGAAGGGCGGTCTTGTTCAGTGCCGCTGGTCCCATAGACGTCGTCGCCCTGGGCACGCCCTAGGCCGGTGGCGCCTCGCCGCGGCGTTCGCCGCGTGGGAAGTACTTGTCGATGAGACTCTGTTTCATAACGAGCTCCTCCGGCTCGAAGCACTCCGCCAGCGTCTCCCACCCCTGGTCCAGCGCACGCTCCAGCGGCATGGAAACCTCCACGTCCATGAATCGTTGTTCGAACAATCTGCCGAAATGCAGGAGCTTCTCGTCGAACGTCGACAGCTCGAAGGCCATGGCCCGCTTCTGCTCGGCATCCTGCGCCCCCGCATACAGGCGGATCATGGTGTTCATGAGCTGCCCGTGGTCCTCGCGCGTGGCCGAGCCGATTACGTGCTGTTTCAGCCGCGACAGTGAACCGAAAGGGTCGATGCGCCCATTGCGCAAATAGAGCTGCCCTTCGGTGATATAGCCAGTGTTGTCCGGCACGGGGTGGGTGACGTCGTCTCCTGGCATGGTGGTGACGGTGAGCACCGTAACCGAGCCGGCGCCTCTGAAATCGCAGGCCTTCTCGTAACGGCGCGCGAGCTGCGAGTACAGGTCACCCATATGGCCGCGGTTGGAAGGTACCCGCTCCATGCTGATGCCCACCTCCTTGAGCGCGTCGGCATAGGCGGTCATGTCGGTGAGCAGCACGAGCACACGCTTGCCCTCTTCCACCGCGAACCGTTCCGCCACGGCCAGGCACATGTCCGGGACCAGCAGCCGCTCGACCACCGAATCCGACGCCTGGTTGACGAACATCACCGTGTGCGCGAACACCCCGGCGTCCAGGAAACGCTGGCGGAAATAATGATAGTCATCGAATATCAGGCCCATTCCGCCGAAGACCACCACGTCCGCATCGGCCTGGATGGCGATGCGCGACAGCAGGGCATTGTAGGGCTCGCCGGCGACCGAAAAGATCGGAATCTTCTGGCTCTCCACCAAGGAGTTGAACACGTCGATCATGGGCACGTCGGTGCGGATCATGTGGCTCGGCATGATCCGGCGCATGGGATTGACCGACGGGCCGCCAATGGTGACCTTGCGGTCCTCGGTCAGCGCCGGCCCGCGGTCCAGGGGCTCCCCCGTGCTGCCGAACACCCGACCGAGGACATTCTGCGAACACGTCACGGTCATGGCATGCCCGAGAAAGCCCACCGACGCTTCGGTGGTGAGCCCGTCGGTGCCCCCGAAAACCTGCAGGGAGACGACGTCGCCGTCGATTCTGATGACCTGGGCCAGCACGGTCTCACCGTTGGCCTTGCGCAGGCTGGCGAGATCCCGGAATCGCGCTGGCGCGCCGCCTTCGCCGCGAGCGGCAGGTACGCGCACGCGCACTATGCCGCCAACGATGCTGAGGATGTTTCGGTATTGGCTGAGGGGTTGCCCCATCCCTGCCCCCATCGGCGCCGGGAATACTGCACCGCATCATTGCACCTGCTTAGCAGCCGCTGCAAGCCGGGTACATCAGAAGCCGCCCGGGCCAGGCGGCGATGCGTGGCTTACCCGCTGACGACCACCCGGTTGCGTCCCTGGCGTTTGGCGCGGTAGAGCGCGTCGTCGACGCGCCTCAGGATGTGGTCAGCGTCGTCATCGGCGGACAGCGCGGTGACGCCCACGCTTATGGTCACACGGCCGACCTCCGCAAACGGATTCTCGATGATCGCCCTGCGCAGTCGCTCACCCATGCGCTGCGCCCCGGCGAGGTCCGTATCCGGAAGAATGAGCATGAACTCTTCACCGCCCCAACGCGCGATGACATCCGCCTCTCGGGTGCACGCTACCACCCGGGCGCTAATCTCGCGGAGCACCTCATCGCCCACGGCGTGCCCGAAGGTGTCGTTGACGCGCTTGAAATGGTCCAAATCGAACATCACCAGCGCCGCGTCGGTGCCATAGCGGCGGCATCGCGCCAGCACCTCCTGTAACGAGGTTTCGAAGCGGGTGCGGTTGTACAACCCGGTCAGGCGATCAACGGTGGCTTCTTTGGCCAGTGCCGCCTCGAGCCGTTTCTGCTCGGATACATCACGGATGATTGTGGAATAGCGCACGACTTCACCGCTGTCGTCGTAGTGCGCCACGATAACCTGGGAGACGGGGATCTCGCGCCCCTCGACGTCGATCAATACTGTCTCGCCTTGCCACACGCCCGTATCCCGGGCAGCGGGCAAGCCGTGGTCCAGAACCTTGTTCGCGGCCCAGTCAGGGAACACCCCGAGCCGGAACAAGCGTTGGCCCTTGAACTGCTGTGGCCGGAACAGTGGCTTGCCCTCGAGCTCCTGGGGTACATCCGGGCGAACGCCACCCGGTGCCGGCCGATACCCGCGTAGCACCTGGGCGCTGCGATTGGCGTAAAGAATGCAGCCATCCGCATCCAGCATCACGATGATGTCGGGCGTGGCATCCAGGATGTCCAGGAGCTGGTCGCGCGCCGCTTCGGCACGTTTGCGTTTACTGATGTCCTGGAACGAGACCACCGCACCGTGCTGCCGCCCGTCCACCCCCATGAGCGGCGACGCATACACCAGCACGGGGATGGCCGTGCCATCGCTGCGACGGAACCAATCCTCCTGCTCACGAACCGGCTCACCCGTAGCCAACACGCTCAAAACCGGGCAATGCTCCGCGGGGTAATGCCGTCCCTCGCCATCGCGATAGTGAATCCTGGCATGGGCATCCGCGCCGAGTAACGCGGTATCATCACCGACACCCAGCACCCTTTTCGCTATCGGGTTGAGGAAAGTGAATCGACCGCGCTCGTCGACCCCGAAGACGGCCTCCCCGAGGTTTTCCAGCAATGACCGGCGAAAGCCTTCCGCTGCCCGTTCGGCGGTAATATCCCGAAGTATGCCATCGTCAACGATAGCGCCATCGGACAGCGTCACCCGCTGAGCGGTCAGGCGCACGCACAACGGCTCCCCCCGCAGAGTACGCAACTCCAGCAACATGCCATCGACACGCCCATCCTCGCTCAGGATCTCGCTAACGCGCCGGCCCTGGCGAGGATCACGATAAAGCGACGCAACCGGGATATCGAGAAGCTGCTCCCTGGACTCGGCCTGGAACAGAGCGACCATCGCCGGATTGACGGTAAGGAAACGTCCCTGGAAACCGGGTGTATTGCGGAACACGGGAACCGGCAGCGCTTCGAAGAGGTCGTGGTACACCCGCAGTGCGCGCCGCTGCCGGTGCAGCTCGGTAACATCGTGTATCAACGAGAGCAGGTAGCGCCGGCCATACAATACGACCGAGCTGGAATACACCTCCACCTCCCGCAGGCGGCCGTCGGCCAGACGGTGACGGAAGCGGAAGTAGCGTCGCTCCTGCCGCGCGGCCCGGCGCATCTCCGTACGGATCTCCGCCGGCGAAAGCACGTTGATGGACGCGACATGCCGACCGATCAACTCGTCCACCGACCAACCATAGAAAGCGGCCGCGGCCGCGTTGGCATCGGCGATGCGCCCGCTGTCGGGATCGACCAGCAACTTGGGAGCGACGTTGTGAGTGAAGATCTCGCGGTAGAGCTCGGCGACATCGTCTCCCTCGCGCCGAGGTCCCTCCCGCGGCTCCAGCAGCGCCATGTAGCCGATCGTCGTACCGCCGTCGTCGGTTACCGGCAGGCGTCGGCACCACCCGGGCACCCGTTCACCGTTCGCCGCAAGTAGTGTCACCGGAATGCGATCGACGCCGGGCGTCCCGGCAACGACATCATGAGCGCAGCGGGTTACCAGTTCCTCGAACGCAGCTCCGACGTACTGTTCCGGCGCTCGACCCAGCATCCCGGCCAGGCGCGCATTGATTCGGCGAACCGTCCCGTCCCCCGCGATCTCCGCAATGCCAACGGCGCTGTCTTCGAATAGTGCCCGCGCATAGCACGCGTCGCGACGCGGGTCGCTGCCCCCGACGGAATATGAACTGCTCATGGCGCCCCGTTATCAATCGCCTGCCCTCCATGACATCCAGTGACCGACAGGCAGCTCGATGGCGAACCGGGGTTCCATACTACGAGAAGTACCGAGGGTCATGACACGATTTCTCGACCACCGGGGCACCAATGACCGCGGTTCAACACTCGATGACATTCACGGCAAGCCCGCCGCGCGCGGTCTCCTTGTACTTGGTCTTCATGTCCGCGCCGGTATCTCGCATCGTCTTGATGACCTTGTCCAGGGACACGCAATGGGTGCCATCACCGGCAAGCGCCATACGCACCGCATTGACGGCCTTGATCGCGCCCATGGCATTGCGTTCGATACAGGGAACCTGCACGAGCCCCCCGACGGGATCGCAGGTGAGCCCGAGATTGTGTTCCATGCCGATTTCGGCAGCGTTCTCCACTTGTGCCGGCGTCCCGCCGCGCACCTCCGCCAGCGCCCCGGCAGCCATGGAGCATGCCACGCCGACCTCCCCCTGACAGCCCACCTCGGCACCGGATATCGAGGCACGCTCCTTGTACAGCAGCCCGATAGCGCCCGCTGTGAGCAGGAATCGAAAGACACCGTCCTCGCTCGCACCGGGCACGAACCGATCGTAGTAGTGCAGCACGGCGGGAATTATGCCGGCGGCGCCGTTCGTGGGCGCGGTGACGACACGACCGCCACTGGCGTTCTCCTCGTTCACCGCGAGGGCGTAAAGGTTGACCCAGTCCAGCGCCGAGAG
>CAZHBN010000120.1:5727-11221 GCA_964530405.1 uncultured Ectothiorhodospiraceae bacterium | reverse complement strand
GTGACGGTATCAACGATGCGCCCGCCCTGGCCCAGGCGCAGGTGGGTATCGCCATGGGCACCGGCACCGACGTGGCCATGGAGAGCGCCGGGGTGACGCTGGTCAAAGGCGATCTCACTGGCATCGTCCGTGCCCGCCGGCTCAGCCGCGCGACCATGCGCAACATCAAGCAGAACCTGTTCTTCGCGTTCATTTACAACAGCCTGGGCGTGCCGGTGGCCGCAGGGGTGCTGTACCCGTTCTTCGGGATTCTCCTGTCACCGATCATCGCGGCGGCTGCGATGTCGTTCAGCTCCGTCTCGGTGGTGGGCAACGCCCTGAGACTGGGACGCGAAGAGATCTGATTCAGAACCGGGAGAATCGGCTGTCGCAGCGAGAGGAAGGCTACCCGACGCCGTCCAATGCGCTGCATCACGCACATCCGGCACGGGCGAGTGGACTGATGTACTCGGAACACTTCCTGCTGCGGCTGAATGCCCCCCCCTGACGCGGGTCGCCACGCACGGCGCGCGCCAGCCGGGAAAAGCAACCCCCTTGGAAGCGCCGGTTTGACACGACCGACGGAAAACACGATCATTTTCCACCCCACCCCGGGTGGGGTGGCAAGCAGCAAGGAGGACAATGTCATGATCAAGCTGACCGTAACCGGAATGACCTGCGGGCACTGTGAGAAGGCCGTGGAGGAGGCGCTCGGCGAGCTCGCCGGTGTCGAGCGGGTGGTGAAGGTGAGCCGTGCCGATGAGGAAGTCGTGGTGGAAGGCAATGCCGACGTTGACGCCCTCATTGCAGCCATCAAGGAAGAAGGTTACGAGGCGCGGGCACAGTAGCGCTGGATGCGCTGATCGCTTTTCCGTCGGTGAACGGCGGATCCCCCCGGAGTGGCACAAGGGTAGCGGGCCATGGGTCAGGAACTCTCATTCGGCGTGAAGGGCATGAGCTGTGCGTCGTGCGTCAAGCGCGTCGAGCGCGTGCTGGGCAAACAACCCGGTGTGGTCGGAGCGCAGGTGAATCTCGCCGCCGAAAATGCTCGGATTACCTTGGACGAGTCTGCCAATGGCGTGAAACCGATCCTCGACGCCGTCAACGACGCCGGCTACGAGCCGGTCGTGCAGGAGACGGAAATCGGTGTCGACGGCATGACCTGTGCCTCCTGCGTGCGCCGGGTGGAGAAAGCGATTGGAAAGCTGCCGGGGATTGTGGATGTCCGCATCAACCTCGCCACCGGGAAGGCCACGGTTCACTATCTGCCGCAGACGGTAACGCCGCCGCGGATTGCCGAGGCCATCCGCAAAGCCGGTTACGAGCCGGCCCTGGAGCGCGCCGAAGGCGAGGGTGACGCCGCCGTCGATACCGAGCTGGAGACTCTACGCCGCCGGGTCGCGATAGCGGCGCTCTTCAGCGTGCCCCTCGTCGCCATCGCCATGGGCAAGATGCTGCCGGTGGTGGGGGAGGGGATGCTGAGCCTCATGCCCGAGCGAGGCTGGATGTGGCTCGAGCTGCTGCTCGTGATCCCGGTTCAGTTCTATGCCGGCGCCATGTTCTACCGCCAGGGCTGGGCGGAATTGAAGCATGTCAGCCCGGGGATGAGCAGCCTGGTGATGCTGGGCGCTTCGGCAGCCTTCCTGTATTCCCTGTTGGCGCTGCTCGTGCCCTGGATCTTTCCGCAGGGCACCGCGCACAGCTATTTCGAGGCGGCAGGCGTCATCGTCACGCTGATCCTCGTCGGCCGTTACTTCGAGCACATCGCCCGGGGCCGCACCTCGGAGGCCATCAAGAAGCTGATGCGGCTGCAGGCAAAGACGGCGCGTGTCATCCGGGATGGTGCAACCACCGAGGTTCCCATCGAGGCCGTGATCCCGGGCGATGTCGTCATGGTGCGTCCCGGTGAGCGTCTGCCCGTGGACGGCGAGGTCACCGAAGGCCACTCCTACGTGGACGAGTCCATGATCTCCGGCGAGCCGGTGCCGGTGCGCAAGGCCGCCGGTGACGAGGTGGTGGGCGGCACCGTGAACGAGAACGGCTCCCTGACCTTTCACGCCACCCGCGTGGGTGCGGACACGGTGCTCTCGCAGATCATCCGCATGGTGGAGCAGGCCCAGGCGGACAAACCGCCGATCCAGGTTCTGGCGGACAGGGTAGCGGGCGTGTTCGTGCCCATCGTCATAGCCGTCGCCGCAGTGACGTTCGGCGTCTGGCTGGGTGTCGGTCCGTCGCCGGCGCTTTCCTTCGCGTTCGTCACCGGTGTCAGCGTCCTGCTCATCGCCTGTCCCTGCGCCATGGGGCTGGCGACGCCCACTGCCGTGATGGTTGCCACCGGCAAGGGCGCGGAAATGGGCGTACTGTTCCGCCGCGGCGCCGCTTTGGAGAGCCTGGCGCGTGCCGATACCGTGGTATTCGACAAGACCGGGACGCTCACCGAAGGACGGCCGGCGCTCACCGATTTCATCGTGGTGGACGGGGACGAAGCCGACGCGCTCGCCATGATCGCCGCCGTGGAACACCGAAGTGAGCACCCCATCGCCGAGGCCATTGTCCGCGGCGCCGAGGCGAGAGGGCTGTCACTGCCAGCCGTGGACCGGTTCGAGGCGGTGGCCGGGTACGGCGTGGAAGCCGACGTCTCCGGTCATACCCTGCATGTGGGTGCCGACCGGTACATGGCTCGCGTGGGTGTGGATACAACCGCCGTGGCGGAGCGCGTATCCACCCTCGCCGAAGACGGCAAGACGCCGGTGTACGCGGCCGTTGACGGCCATCTGCTCGCGGTGGCCGCCGTTGCCGATCCACTGAAGGCCGGCAGCGCAGAAGCAATCGATGCCCTGCGGCGGCTGGGTGTGAAAGTGGCGATGATAACCGGTGACAACCACGCGACCGCCGAGGCGATTGCGCGCCAAGTCGGGCTGGATCGCGTCATGGCGGAGGTGCTGCCGGATCAGAAGGCCGCCGAGATCAGCCGGCTCCAGGACGAAGGCCGCCGGGTCACGTTCGTGGGTGACGGCATCAATGACGCACCGGCCCTGGCCCGGGCGGATACCGGCATCGCCATCGGTACGGGAACTGACGTGGCCATCGAATCCGGCGACGTGGTGCTAATGCGCGGCGACCTCCGGGGCATCGTCAACGCCATGGAGCTCGCGCGTCGCACGCGTCGCACCATCCACCTGAACTTCTTCTGGGCCTACGGTTACAACGTTGCATTGATTCCGGTGGCGGCGGGCGTGCTCTATCCGTTAAGCGGCATTCTGCTGAATCCGATGGTGGCCGCTGGCGCCATGAGCCTGTCCAGCATCTTCGTGCTCACGAACTCGCTGCGGCTGCGGCGATTCCGGGGTTCACTCGCCCCGACGAGCAGCCCGGCCACCAGCGCTGCCGAAACTGCGGAAGCGGGTGATCAACAGACCGCCTGAGTGCCGACCACGCTTCCCGCAAGCGGCCACGAGCGCAGTGCCAATACAGACCGAAGGTCCTCAGGACTGATCAACAGCTACGGCGCCCCCACGGCTGGTTGCGGATTTCGAAATTGCATCTAGTTTAACGTTTAACTATAGTCGTTAAACATTAAACTAGATGAGAGGCTCGTTATGCCGACGAATCGAAGACAATTCCTCCGTATAGCCGGCACCAGCGCGGTCATCGCGGCAGCCACTGCCAGCGGGGGCGCGGGATTCGTGTTGACTCGACGGCCGGACGAAGCCCTAAATCCCTGGGACCTTGCTGGCAAAGCGTATTCGGATACCCGGGTTCGGGTGCTCTCCTACGCAATCCTTGCCCCGAATCCGCACAATCAGCAGCCCTGGATCGTCCATCTGGACCATCCTGCGACGGCTACGCTCTATGTCGATCGGACACGCCTGCTGCCGGAAACGGATCCGTTCGACCGTCAAATCACCATCGGCCTTGGGTGCTTC
Source organism: uncultured Ectothiorhodospiraceae bacterium (assembly GCA_964530405.1). Taxonomy (GTDB): domain Bacteria; phylum Pseudomonadota; class Gammaproteobacteria; order Nitrococcales; family Nitrococcaceae; genus Arhodomonas. Next base: position 7,316 of record CAZHBN010000120.1, on the reverse strand, counting down.
CTTGAGCTGCTGCGTCAGGCTGCGGCGGAAGACGGAGTTGCGGTCGAGATCGAACGCTTTCCACAGGGCATCCCTGGTGACAGGCTCGACGACCGTCCCGTCGCAACAATTCATTTCCTGACCGGCTCCACAACCCCTGATCCGCTGTTTGCCGAGGTCCTCGACCGACGCAGCGTGAAAGCACCGTTCGACCCGGAGCATCGACCCTCGACCTCTCAAGCAGACGCGCTAGTGAACGCGGTGGACACAGCGGGTATCGAGACGGTCGTATCCACGGAGGGTCCGCAGGTTGCCATGCTCCGAGAACTCACCTGGCGGGCTTGGCAGGTGGAGATGACCACGCCGGCAGCCTGGTCCGAAAGCATCGAGCTGCTGCGCATTGGCAAAGCCGAGATCGAAGCGAATCCCGACGGTATCGATGTTGGTGGGGCAGTGCCCGAGCTCCTTTATCGATTGGGCTTCGTCAGCAAGGAGGACTCCACGGATCCCGATTCAGCCGCCTACCAACGGACGCTCACGAGGTATGAGGAAGTTTTCGCGAACACGCCGGCATTCGTCTGGCAGATTGGCGAAGAAAACGATCGATTGAATCAGCTCTCAGCCGGGCGTGCATGGCTTCGGCTGCACATGAAGGCCACGGAACTGGGGCTCGCACTGCATCCAGTCAGCCAGGCGTTGCAGGAGTATCCACAAATGTCCGAGACATATGCGGAACTACATGATCAGCTCAGCGTCGCTTCACCCCGACGCGTACAGATGCTGGGCCGACTGGGCTTTGGCCCAATCGTCCCGCCGAGCCCCCGTTGGCCAGTAGAAGAGAAGATACGCCGCACGTGATGGTGAAAGAATCACAACCCAATACGCGGCAGGGCCCCCTGCCTGATGTCTTCGCCGTCTTCAACGAGATCGGCATCATCGCGCAGCTCGCGGAGACGAAAATGGAACGCGCGCTGCCCGACGGCCTGCGTATGTCCCATTTTTCAGTCCTTAACCATTTCGTCCGTCGCCCTTATCCGGCAACGCCTGCCCAACTGGCCCAGGCATTTCAGGTGACAAAGGCGGCTATTACCAACACGTTGAACCGCCTGGAAACCCGCGGCCTGGTGGAGATCACCCCCAACAGTGAAGACGGTCGAAGCAAACAGGTCGCGATTACCCCACGAGGTCGCGAAGCGCACACAGCTTGCCTGGAAGCCTTGCGGCCGGAGCTAGCACAAGTGGAGGCCGCCTTCGGGCGCCAGGCTTTCACGGAGGCTCTTCCATTCCTTTCCCAGTTGCGCCAATGGCTCGATGAAGCGCGCAGCAGACGTTGAAGGAAACCCTGGACAGCCTCCCGCGATCCTCTGGCCGATCAGCGCGTTCGCACACCAGGCATGCTGGTTGCTGCGCAACGCCGGCTGCGGGCGCACTGCTCGGCCCCTAAGGGTGATTCACAACGGCGCTCTGCTGGACTGCGTTGGCGCTCTCCTAGAGGGCGGGGCTGACACAGTTCCGCGGTGCGTTGGGGAAAAGCGCAGCGCCCGCCGGGTGAACTCGGGGATGAAGTCGGCGTGCTCCCCGGCGGAGCACATAAGGATCCGGGTACCGGG
>CAZHBN010000120.1:1847-5627 GCA_964530405.1 uncultured Ectothiorhodospiraceae bacterium | reverse complement strand
CTTGAGAGACTCATTTGAATTGGGGACCGTGCCTGGCTGCAAGCGACGAAGGGGCGCGTCTCGCCCGGCCAAGTCGGTGAAAGTAAGGTCCAGGTAAGGTCCGACGCCTAGAAACAACGAGAACCCAGGTTCCTATCGGAGACGTCATGTCCATCCACAATCGTTCCATGCCCCCGGCGCGCGTGCACCCCTTCCTGTTTGCCGCGATGCTCACCGTCCCGTTCGGCGCCGTGGCAGAATCGCCCACGACCTTCGTGGCCGCAGACGCGGCCGATGGCGACCTGTTCGGTACGGCCGTGGATATGGCCGGCGACCGAATCGCGGTCGGGGCGTCGTCCACGGATCTCGAGCGCGACGATGTCGGCGCGGTCTACCTCTTCGACGGCACCTCCGACGGCGTCGAGCCGGTGGCGATGCTCCAGGCAACCGACGGCGAACTTGCCGACGGATTCGGCGAGTCCGTTGCAGTCAGCGACGACACCGTCCTGGTCGGGGCGCCGGGTGTCGTGCTCTCGAAGCTGAACGAAGGCGCGGCCTATCTCTTCGAGCGTGATGGTGAGGGGTGGTCCCAGGTCGCGAAGCTCCGGCGCGAGACAGTGGGCAGGAACGATATGACCGGTGTCGCCGTGGCGCTGGACGGCGGGGTGGCGGTCATTGGGTCACCGGGGGCGGATGCCGCCGGCACGGATTCGGGGGCAGCGCTGATCTATGAGCGAGAGGAGGGCGCCTGGACGAGGGTGGCGACCCTGACGCCGGAAGCGGCCGGGGAGCGCTTCGGTTCCGCCGTGTCCGTGGACGGCGACCGGATCCTGGTGGGCGCCAGCGGCAACGTGCCGGCGCAAGAGACTGCCGGCAGCGCCTACGTCTTCGAACGCAGGGATAACGCCTGGCAGCGAACTGCAAGGCTGACGCCGTCGGATGGCGCCGGCGGGGACGGCTTCGGTGACGCCGTGGCACTCACCGGAGATCGCGCCCTGGTGGGCGCGCGCTTCGCCGATCTCGGCGGCAGCGACGAAGGGGCGGCCTACGTCTTCAAGCAGGCCGACGGCGGCTGGAACGAGGTCGCCAAGCTCACGGCCCCCGAACCGGCGGACCGGGACCAGTTCGGCCACGCCGTCGCCCTAACGGGCACCATGGCGCTGATCGGCGCGCCCCGCTTCGACCACCCCGGGCGCGATTCCGGTGCGGTCTGGGCATTCACCCCGGGGGCGGGGGGATGGCATCTGAACACCCGGCTGTCACCGGCGGCCCCGGACACCTACGACGAATTCGGCTCCGCCGTCGCGGCAGAGGAGGGCACGGCCGTCATCGGCGCGCCGCAGGACATCCCCGCGGATGCCGACGGCGAAGTCGTTACCGGCACGGTCACGCTTTTCCCCGGCGTGAAGTAGGACGACCAGCCGCTCTCGCTGATTTCGAGCGCCGTGCACCCGCCGCAACGGCGCGCTAGCCGGGGCACGTTCACCCGCGCCCCGGCTAGCATCTCCGGCCCTGCCTTGGCGAGCGAAATAGGCATCGCCACGCGTCCACGGCACGCACCTGGTCCAGCGTGAACCCGGGCGTAGTTTCGACAGCGCGCCCGAGATTCACCCTGTGTTCGATTTGACCACTGACGGTACTCGGGCCGCCTGGCGTGATTGCCCTCACGCGGCGCCGCGCGGGCGACTCCGCCCCATCGGCCATACCTCGAGTACCCCCGCGAACAGCACCAACGCGCCGCCGGCGACCTCCAGTGGCTTCAGCAGCTCACCGGCGATCACCGCCGCCGAGACCAGGCCCACGAGCACTTCGGTCATCAGCAGAATGCCCACGCGCGCAGGCTCCAACCGTGCGGCTGCCCACATGAGGCAGGCCATCGACAGTCCCCACCAGACGCTGCCGGTGAAGAGGGTCCAGCCAAGCGCCGGGGCGACCGATGCCGCGGACAGACTCGGCAAAGGCTCCAGCATCGGCGCCAGCGCAGCCGCGCCGATGCTGGCGCCGAGGGCGAAGATGAAGGCCGATTTGCCCGGTTGCACCGCCGGCCGGGAGCGGATGCCCGTCGTCGCAACCGCCCAGAGCAGGCCCGAGGCCAGCCCCAGCCAGTCGCCCAGGCCACGGGGAAACGGCAGCTCGCCATCCGCCCCCAACACCAGGCCAAGGCCCGCGAGCCCCACCACGATGGCGCCGAGGCGGAGCCACGGTGTCGGCCACCCCATCACGTAGCGGCCAATCAGCGTGCTCCAGACCGGGGTCAGAAAGAACAGCAGAATGACAATCGCCACGCGCCCGTAAACCAGGCCCGCCGAGTAGAGCACGAACGCGAAGCCACCCAGCGCGACCCACGCGAGTGCTTGCGCGCTGGAGTGCGCAGAGCGCTGCCGTGTCCGCCAGGCAAAGGGTATCAGCAGGAGGGTGGTTACCAAGACGATTGCCAACGTGCCCCAGGCCCCGGACAGGCCGAGGTCGGACAACCGTCGGACCGGCAGCCAGTAGAAGCCCCACAGGCATCCGGTCCCGACGACAAACAGCGTGGCGATGGTAGTGGTGCGGTCGTTGTGCATTCCAGCGTGGGGCTGCGAAGGGGCGCTATAACCGGAGTGTCCTGGAACACGAATTCGTATTCCGGGACAGTAACATCCGGGCCACTCGTATTGACGCTGACGGGGCTGCCGAAACGTCGCCGGATCAGCTCACGGCAGCGAGGCCCTCCCGCTCCAGCCGTTCGAGCCGGGCGTTCTCTTCGGTTGTCAGGACGATCCCATTCGATTCGGCGACCTCCCGCGCCGCGAAACGCCGTTGGGAGGGCAGACGGGCCCCCTGTCCGACTATAGCGTCGAACAGCATCTCCGCCCGGGCCTCTGGCGAGCCCTCACGGCCGTTGGCGAAGCGTGCGGGATCGAAGGCCAGGATCAGCTCGCCATGGCTGGGGGAAAGCGACGTGTCCCCCAACCAGTCCAGCGCCTCGCGGCTGGTGAGGTCACCGATCATCGCCCCGGCGAGCAACTCGATCATGGTCGAGATCGCGGAGCCCTTGTGGCTACCGAAGGGTAGCATCGCCCCGGCAAGTGCCTCTTCCGGATTCTCCGTGGGACGGCCGTCCGGCCCCAGTGCCCATCCCTGCGGCAGGGATTCCCCCGCGCGGCGGCGTAGTTCGATCTCGCCCCGGGCCGCCACGCTGGTCGCGAAGTCGAAAACGAAAGGGTGGTCGGCGCGTGGCCACCCGAAGGCGAGGGGATTCGTGCCCAGCAGCGGTTCACACCCGCCGACAGGGGCGACGGTGGCATAGCTCGGGCACATCGCCAACGCGGCAAGGCCATTCTCCGTGATCGCTTCGATCTCGGGCCAGAGCGCCGCAAAGTGGGTGCAGTCGTTGACGACCATCGCGGCGACACCCAGCGCCCGCGTGCGCTCGACCAGCTTCGGCAACCCGGCCTCGAACGCGGCGTTGGAAAAGCCGCCGGCCGCATTCACCCGCACGATGGCACCTTCCTCGTCGGAGACAACGGGCACCGCATCCGGCACGACCTTGCCCCGCTGGAGCGTGCGCAGACAGCCCTCGACGCGATAAATGCCGTGCGACTTGCAGCCATCGCGCTCGCCGGCAACCAGCACACGGCTCAGCGCGTCAGCATGCTCAGCGCTGAAGCCCGCCTTGCGAAAGATCGCCTCGACCCTGGCGGTCAGCTCAGGGATCGAGATCACGTATTGCCCGTTCATCGCAGTGCTCCTCGCTCATATCGATCGTATATTTTATACAATCAAATGTGCCTGCTATCGGAGAAGCTGACAAGGTGAAAG
>CAZHBN010000120.1:0-1747 GCA_964530405.1 uncultured Ectothiorhodospiraceae bacterium | reverse complement strand
GCGGCCGCCGGCCTCGAGCAGACGCTGCGCGACTACAATCGGATCAACAACCACCACATTCCGCAGCGCGTGCTGCATCACCGAACAACCGGTGCAGACCCTCAAGGCCTGGCAACAGGATCGGGCGAGTAGGCAGGTTGGAGAAAATGTCCAGACTACCGGAGTGGCAGTCAGATGGTTGGGGCTACCGGGCCCGAATCGGACTGCTCACACCACACACCGACATCGTGCCGGAAGGCGAGTTTCACACGTTGTCGCCGAAAGGCGTATCAGTCCACGCCGCCCGTGTTCCCTTGGGCTGGCAGAGTGGACCGGAGCCACCACCGATCGGGCTGGACGCCGTGCGTGCGTTCGCGGAGCCACCCGATGTCGACGTAGCGGTGGAGCTGCTTGCAAGTGCGCCGCTTGACGCGATCGCCTATGGATTTACCAGCAGCGCGTACTTGCTCGGGCCCAAGGGAGACGATGCGCTTCGGCGACGGCTTGAACAGCGGTCAGGCGGCATCCCCGTGGTTCTCCCGTGTCAAGCGACCGCGTTGGCACTGCAAGCGCTCGGGGCCAAGAGCCTGGCATTGATCAATCCGCCCTGGTTCCCAGCCGAGCTGAGCGAGAAGGGGGCGACATATTTCCGGGACATCGGTATCGAGGTACCGTTTTCCGCGTCAGCGACCGACCTTGTCCCGAATCCAATGAGCGTCGGGATGGAAAGTGTCTACGACTGGGTTCGCAAGCATGTACCTGATGCCACCGAATCAGTGTTCATCGGAGGAGGCGGTTTGCGCGCGATTGGCGTTGTGAAAGCACTTGAAGAAACGCTTGGAAGACCGGTTCTGACGGCAAACCAGGTGGTCTTCTGGCGGGCGCTTCGATTGGCGAACGTCAACGACAATATTGAAGGCTATGGACAGATCTTTGCTTGCCAAACGTCCGCCTGACCGACATTCGAAACATCAGGTGGCGACGAGAACGGGCGCCCGCTAAACAGAATCCATTGGAACCCGAGGCGGAGGGCGCAACCTACTCCTACCGCCCGAGGTAAGTGGGCAGAACCCTATACACGGAGCCCGGCGGCAGATTTTGGTAGCCTGTGATGAATCTGCAACTCACACGGAGGGTGGTATGACGAGTACTTCAGTACGCTTGCCGGACGAGCTGGTGGAAGAGGCACGCAAGGAGGCGCGAGTGTATAACCGCACGGTCAGTGATCAGATCGAGCACTGGGCGAAGCTCGGGCGCGCTGTCGAAACCACGCCCGGGTTCACGCTGGACCGGGTGCGTGCCGCGCTCGAGCAGCGCTTCGATCCGGATGATCTGACGGCAGCCGAGCGGGAAATTTTCGAGGATCTGTTCGGGGAGGCGATGGATGCGCCGAACAAGGCCAAGGATGACTTCCTCGCCGAGCTGCGCCAGAGAGAACTGGCACGGTGGGTTACGACGAGCGCGGGCGCCTGGTGCGTACGCTTCCCGATGGCGGCGTAGAAGTGCTAGAGGAGTAACTGTCGCACCCAACCGCCCATGAACCGCCCAGGGGTTCCCGGAGACCTGAAGCCTTGAAAGGATCAGGTCATGAACACTGCAGTGAAATACCCCCCTCAAGGTCCGGGAGCGGTCGGTTCGGTTGGTGCTGGAGCACCAGGACAGCTATGGGTCGCAGTGGGCGGCCATTTCCTCGATAATAACCGCGAAGATCGGCTGCACGGCGGAGACGCTGCGCCGCTGACTGCGCCAGAGCGAGCGCGACAGCGGC
>CAZHBN010000119.1:0-11302 GCA_964530405.1 uncultured Ectothiorhodospiraceae bacterium | reverse complement strand
GATCCATGCCGGGACGATCAGCACCGGCTCGGCGTGAACCTGCTTGGTGGCCGGCTCGTACTGGATGAGCTCGATGAGCCGGTTGCGGTAGACCACCTTGCCCGGCGTCACGGCAACGTTCTCACCGACACGGTAAGCCTCCGCACCCACCGGCGGGCGGCCTGCGGCAGTGCGCTCCCAGTCCTCCAGCCAGTTGCGCCAGCCGCGCACCAGATTCGCACCGCCCTGCTCGGCGGTGGCTCTCGCGACCTCCGGATTCAGCCAGGGGATGTTCGACGGAGAGAAGTGATCGAGCATCTGACGGGCGACGAAGGAGACCACGCGCTCGGTGGACGCCGACAGACCGTCGATATCGGTGGTGGCGTTGTGCAGCCACTGCTGCTGGAGCAGGAACGACTGTGAGATGACGTTGTACGGCCACTGCTGCCAGGCTTCCCCGGAGAAACGCCGATCCTGGGGCAGAGGCTCGATACAAGGCGCGACGTCACGGCCGAAGCCCACGTCCAGGGCGTGACGCCACCCCCGCAGCGTCTTGCGCGCCGCCTTCTCCGCGAGCTCCACCTGCTTGCCGGGCGAGAGCGCGAGGTGAGCGAACCACTCGAACGTGGTCGTGGCGAGCCCGGCGGGACTGATGCCCCCGGTGGTGCGCGCCAGCGACGCCTTGTATGCGCGGTCCATTGCCAGGGCACTGTAGTGTCCCGGTGTGGGCCGATCGTATACGCCGTCCGCGCAGGGAGCATCGCCCGCACTGCCCCCGGACGTCGCATCCCGGTTCGCCCTTCGCCGCTGCACTGTCTCGCTCATGCTAACGCTCCCGTACTGATCGAGTGCATGAAGCTGCGCCTGTGGCACAGCGTGGCGCCATCCTCTCAAGGCGATCCTGCGTGCATGTTGATGCAGAGCAACATTCAGTCTGTTACGCGATGCCCTGATCTGCCAAGAGGTCGCCGGTATCCCGAGCATCCCCCACCGACATGACAAGCGTGGAACACGCTCAGCACGGATTGTTGACCTGAGGCGGGCATGGTTCTAGGATCGAAAATGTTGACGTTATCATTTTGCTCGCGTCAGCATGATCGAACGACACGAGAATCCGGAGAGAGGAGAGAACCATGCCCTTTGCCAATACCCCGCACCCCTTGCGCAAGACTGCCCTCGTCGCCGCCTGCGCCACCGCCATGGCCACGGGGACTGCCGTAGCCGCCGACGGTCAGCTGACGATCGGAATGTCCTTCCAGGAGCTCAACAACCCCTACTTCGTGACGATGCAGGACGCGCTCGAGAACGCCGCCGCCGATATCGGTGCCGAGGTGATCGTCACCGATGCACGGCATGACGTGGCCAAGCAGGTCAACGACGTCGAGGACATGGTCCAGCGCGGCATCGACATCCTCCTGCTAAACCCCACCGACTCGGTGGGTGTGGAAACCGCGGTGCTCGCCGCCGAGGAAGCCGGCGTGACCACTGTGGCCGTGGACGCACAGGCCAACGGCCCGGTTGACGGCTTCGTGGGATCGAAAAACTACGACGCCGGCTACAAGGCCTGCGAATACCTCGCCGGACAGCTCGGCGGCGAGGGCGAGGTGGCGCTGCTCGACGGAATCCCCGTCGTGCCGATCCTGCAACGGATCGAGGGTTGTACCGCGGCGCTGGACGAGCATGCCGGCATCGAGATCGTCGACAAGCAGAACGGCCGCCAGGAGCGCGCCCACGCCATGACCGTCACCGAAAACCTGATTCAGGCCCACCCGGATCTGAACGGCCTGTTCAGCGTCAACGACATCGGGTCGCTGGGCGCACTCGCCGCCATCAGCACCAGCGGCAAAGACATCAAGCTGGTCAGCGTCGACGGCCACCCAGAGGCGATCGAGGCGATCCGCAAGCCCGATTCGCCGTTTATCGCCACCTCGGCACAGTATCCCCGCGATATGGTGCGCGTCGGCCTGGGCCTGGCGCTCGCCAAGCACTGGGAAGCCGGCACGGCGCCCAGTGAAATCCCCATCGACGTAACGCTGATCGACCGCGAGAAGGCTGCCGGGTTCAGCTGGTAACCCCTCCTACCGCAGACGCCGACGACGTGTGCCGCCCATGGCGGCGCACGAGGGTAGCCCTATGACGCCGTTACTCTCCCTGAGACACATTTCCAAGTCGTTCCCCGGCGTGCAGGCGCTGCACGACGTCTCGCTCGACGTCCACGCGGGCGAGGTGCACGCCCTGCTCGGCGAAAACGGGGCCGGCAAATCGACGTTGATGAAGATCCTATGCGGCATCCATCGCCAGGACGAGGGCGAGATCCGCATCAACGGCGAGGCGTGCGAGTTCCGGCACGGTTATCAGGATGCCCGGCGGGCAGGTATCGGGATCATCTTCCAGGAGTTCAGCCTGATCCCGGATCTGGACGCCGTGGACAACATCTTCCTGGGCCGCGAGCGTCGCAATCGCTGGGGCTTGCGCGACCGCCGCGGGATGGAGCGGGAAGCAGCGAAACTGTTCGAGCATCTCAAGGTATCGATCCCCCTCGATTGCCCGATCTCCGAGCTGAGTGTCGCCGACCAGCAGTTCGTCGAGATCGCCAAGGCACTGTCGCTCGACGCCCGCATTCTCGTACTCGACGAGCCCACCGCGACGCTGACACCCAGCGAAGCCGAGCACCTGTTCACCATCATGCGCGAGCTGCGCGCCCAGGGGGTCGGCATGGTGTTCATATCGCATCACATGGACGAGATCTTCGCGATCTGCGATCGCGTCACCGTGATGCGTGATGGCGGAAAAGTCGACGACTGCGCCGTTGACACCACCAGCGCCGACGAGTTGATCGAGAAGATGGTCGGCCGCCGCGTCGAGAACATCTTCCCCGCGCACCGCTGCGATGCCGACTGGCGCGACGTGGTCCTGGACGTCAAGGGCCTGCAGCTCGACGCCGACGGTCCCGAACACACCCTGAGGCTGCACCGCGGCGAGATTCTCGGTTTCGCCGGCCTGGTGGGTTCGGGGCGCACGGAGCTGGCCATGGGGTTGATCGGCGCAACACGTCCGGCGCGCGCCGACGTCCACGTGGAGGGACGCCCCGTCAGGCTTCGCGACCCCGCGACGGCACTCAAGCACGGCATCGGCCTGCTGCCGGAGAGCCGCAAGACCCAGGGCCTGATTCTGCCGTTCTCCTGCCGCGACAACGTCTCTCTGAACAATCTGCCGCAGTTCAAGGGGGCGCTGCCGTTGATCGAACGCCGCCAGGAATCCCGCACAGTCGCCGAGTTGATGGCAACGGTCCAGGTCAAGGCACCGGGTCCGGAGACCCCGGTGGGTGATCTCAGCGGCGGCAATCAGCAGAAAGTCGTCATCGCACGCTGGCTTGGCCACCAGTGCAACGTGCTGATCTTCGACGAACCCACCCGGGGCATCGACGTCGGCGCCAAGTCCGAGATCTACGCGCTGATGAAACAGCTCACGGCGAAGGGGGTGTCGATCATCATGATCTCCTCGGAGCTGCCGGAGGTCCTCGGCCTGTGCGATCGCGTGGCCGTTTTCCACCACGGCCGGATCGCCGCGGAGCTGCAGGGCGACGACCTCGATTCCCAATCCATCATGTACCACGCCACGGGGGGACTCTCGGCATGAACGAGCTGGCCTCGACGCCCGTTACCGAACGTCCATCGCTGACGCTGCGCCTGGCGCGCTGGCGCCGCACGCCGGTGTTCTATCCGTTGATCGGGTTCGTCGTCGTATTCGTCGCCATGGCGATGATCAACGACAACTTCCTGACCGCGAGCAACCTGGTGAACCTGGCGCGCCAGGCCTCGATCATCGCCGTCATCGCGGCGGGCATGAGCCTGGCGATTCTCACCGGTGGCATCGATCTGTCGGTGGGACCGGTGATGGCCCTCTCCGGCACTGTCACGGCCGGGCTGATGATCGCCGGGCTGCCGCCGGCACTGGCCATCCCGCTGGGGCTGCTGGTGGGCGCCGGGTTCGGTGCCGCCAACGGCATTTTCGTCGCATTCGCCGGCATGCCGCCGATCATCGTGACCCTGGCCACCATGGGCATCGCCCGGGGGCTGGCACTGATCTACACCGGCGGATACCCCATCTCCGGCCTGCCCCCGGAGTTCGCCTTCTTCGGCCGGGGCAGCCTCGCCGGCGTCGAGATGCCGATCCTGATCATGGCCGCGGTCTACGCCGCCGGCTACGTGCTGCTCGGCCATACCGCCACCGGCCGCTACCTCTACGCAATCGGCGGCAACGAGGAAGCCACGCGGCTTTCCGGCATCCAGGTGCCGCGTTACAAGCTGCTGGTCTACACCCTGAGCGGGACCACTGCGGCCATCGCCGGGTTGATCCTGACCTCGCGGCTGATGAGCGGCCAGCCCAACGCCGGCGTCGGCTTCGAGCTCGATGCCATCGCCGCCGTGGTGCTCGGCGGTGCCGCAATCACCGGCGGCCGCGGCATGATCCTCGGCACGCTGATCGGCGCCATGCTGCTCGGCATCCTCAATAACGGACTCAACCTCATGGGCGTCTCGCCCTACCTCCAGAACGTCATCAAGGGCTGCATCATCCTGCTGGCCATCTATATCAGCCGCAGACGCTCGCCCTGATGTCCATTACCGCGGCCCCGGAAAGAACAACCAGCGAAAGCCTCGGAGCAACTCAATGACACGGACCCGTACCCCGATGAATGCCGTGGTCTGCCACGGCCCCTACGATTATCGCCTGGAGCAACGCGAAGCGCCCAGGGCCGGACCCAACGAGCTGATCCTGAAGATCGTGGCCTGCGGCATCTGCGCCAGCGACTGCAAGTGCCGCTCCGGCGCCCGGATGTTCTGGGCGGGCGACGATCCGTGGGTCAAGGCGCCCGTCGTCGCCGGCCACGAGTTCTTCGGCGAGGTCATCGAGCTCGGCGAAGGCGCGGGGGAACACTTCGGCATCGGCGAGGGCGAGCGCGCCATCGCCGAGCAGATCGTCCCCTGCGGAAAGTGTCGCTACTGCACGTCCGGCAGCTACTGGATGTGCGAGGTACACAACATCTTCGGCTTTCAGCGTATCGTCGCCGAGGGTGGCATGGCCGAATACCTGAAGGTCTCCCCCCAGTGCCGGGTGCACCGCATACCGGAAACCGTCAGCGACGACGACGCCGCCTTCATCGAGCCCATGGCCTGCGGTATACACGCGGTCAACCGCGGCGACATTCAGCTCGACGACGTAGTGGTCATCGCCGGAGCGGGTGCCATCGGCCTCGCCATGGTCCAGGTGGCTCGCCTGAAGACACCGCGCAAGCTGATCGTCATCGATATGGTCGACGAACGCCTGGCGCTCGCCAGGGAGTTCGGTGCCGACATGGTCCTGAACCCGGCCCGCGACGACGTCAATGCCGAAGTCGAGGCCGTGACCGACGGCTACGGCTGCGACGTCTACATCGAAGCCACCGGCGCACCAGCCGGGGTGACCCAGGGACTGGAGATCATCCGCAAGCTCGGACGTTTCGTCGAGTTCAGCGTATTCGGCGAGGAAACCGGCGTCGACTGGTCCATCATCGGCGACCGTAAGGAGCTCGACGTCCGCGGCGCCCACCTCGCCCCTTACACCTACCCGGTGGCCATCGACCTGTTCGCCCGAGGCCTGATTACATCGAAGGGCATCGTCACGCATCGGTTGCCCCTGCAGGAGTACGGCCAGGGCTTCGATCTAGCCGACTCCACCGACTCGATCAAAGTCGTCCTCAAACCGTGATGGATGCCGGCATGGATAGCGTCATCGGCATCGACATCGGCACCCAGAGTACGAAAGCGCTGGTGGTCGACCGCGATGGCCGGATTCTCGCGCAGCACAGCCACGGATACCGCGTCGATACGCCCAGGCCCCTGTGGGCGGAGCAGTGCCCGCAGGTCTGGTGGAGACCGTTCAGATCTGCGTCCGCGCCTGCCTGGCCTGCCCCGACGTCGCCCCCGGGCGGGTCCGGGCGCTGTGCGTCAGCAGCCTGTTCGGTGGCTCGGGTATTGCCGTCGACCACTGCTCCGCCGGCAATATCGGCGGTATCCACGACCTGCAGGCGCGGGAATGGTCAGCGGAGATGATCGAGGCGAGTGACTCGAGATACCGCAGGCCCACAGTGGCGGCATACCGCCACGGCTTGTCGAAGCGAACCGCGGCGCACACGGCCACTGAAACCAGGCAATACATTCGCAAAGGTTAGTCATCCGGGAGCCCCGATGGACCTCGAACTTCAGCACAAACGCATACTCGTCACGGGCGCGACCAGCGGCATCGGGCTCGAAATCGCCCGATGCCTCGCCGAGCTCGGCGCCGAGCTGGTGCTGTTCGGCCGCAACCGCGAACAGCTCGTCGCGCTCGAGCGGGAGCTGAGCGCGCACACCGTGGCGCTCGACATCACCGACGCGTCGGCCGTGGCCGAGGCGTTCGCCGACATGCCCGCCCTCGACGGGCTGGTCAACTGCGCCGGTATATCCAGGCTCGCGCCCGCTCTCGATGTCAGCGCCGACGACCTCGATGCCCTGATGACCACGAATACGCGGGCAGCCGCAGTCGTGGCCCGGGAAGCCGCCGCCAACATGCTCACACACGCTCGCCGGGGCAGTATCGTCAACGTCTCCAGCCAGGCGAGCATGGTGGCCCTGACCGACCACCTCGGCTATTGCGCCTCCAAAGCCGCCATGGACGCAGTGACACGCGTGCTGTGTCTCGAGCTCGGTCCCAAGGGGATCCGCGTCAACAGCGTCAATCCCACCGTTACGCTGACCCCCATGGCCGAACGCGCGTGGTCGGATCCCGCCAAACGGGATCCCATGCTTGCCGCGATTCCCCTGCGACGCTTCGCCGCGCCGCGGGAGGTCGCGCTGCCGGTCGCTTTTCTGCTGAGCCCGGCGGCTTCCATGATCAGCGGAACCTGTCTGCCGATCGACGGCGGCTACACTGCGCACTGATCCAGCGACGACGAGGAGCGTCCCATGTACCTGGGGATCGACTGTGGCACGCAGGGCACCAAGGTGGTGATCATCGACCTCGACAGGGGGCGAATCCTCGGCGAGGCGAGCCGGCCGCATCATCTGGCGGAAGGCGACAATGGCCGCCGCGAGCAGCACCCCGAGGAATGGCTGGTCGCCTTCCGCGGCGCCTTCGCCGATGCCGTGAGCGACGCCGGCGTCGCCGCGAAAGCCATCCGCGCCATCGGCGTCTCCGGGCAGCAGCACGGCCTGGTGGCCCTGGATGTCCGGGGCGAACCGGTGCATCCCGCCAAGCTCTGGTGCGATACCGAGACGGCGGCGCACAACGACGCTCTTGTCCAGCGCCTCGGTGGCGAGGCCGGCTGCCTGGACAAGCTGGGGCTGGTACTGCAGACCGGTTACACGGCCTCCAAGCTGGCGTGGCTGCGCGACGTTCGCCCGGAAGCCTACCGCTGCATCGACAGCCTCCTGCTCCCCCACGACTACCTCAATTTCTACCTGACCGGTGAGCGCGTCGCCGAGGCGGGCGACGCTTCCGGCACCGGTTATTTCGACACGCGTCGCCGGTGCTGGCGCGAGGACGTGCTCGCCGAGATCGCCCCCGAGCTCGACCCTAGCCGGGTGCTCCCGCGTCTGCTCGAGGCCCAAGAACCAGCGGGAACGATACGCCCGGCCGTGGCCCGCGAGCTGGGACTGAACGAAGACGTGCGGGTCGCAAGCGGGGGTGGGGACAACATGCTGGGGGCAATCGGAACCGGCAACATCGCCCCCGGGCTCGTGACCGTGAGCCTTGGAACCTCGGGCACCGTGTGTGCCTATTCGGCCGAGCCGGTGGTCGCCGACAGCGCCATGGTCGCCAATTTCTGCGCCAGCAGCGGCGGCTGGCTGCCGCTGATCTGCACCATGAACGTCACGTCGGCCACCAACCGGCTACGCGAATTGTTCGGGCTCGACCTGGCGGATTTCAACGACCGCATGGCGAGCGCGCCGGTGGGAGCGGACGGCGTCACGGTGCTGCCGTTCTTCAACGGCGAACGCGTTCCGGCGTTGCCCCAGGCCTCGGCGAGCTTTCTGGGACTGACCGGCGCCAACACCACCCAGGCCAACCTGTGCAGAGCCGTCGCCGAAAGCGCGACTTTCGGCATGCGTTACGGCCTCGAGCTCCTCGGTGACCTCGCCGCGGGCGCCAGCGAAATCCGTCTCATCGGCGGCGGGGCCAGAAGCCCGGTGTGGCGGCAGATGGTCGCGGACATAACCGCAACGCCGGTGGTCTGCCCCACGATCACCGATGCCGCGGCCCTGGGCGCGGCGCTGCAGGCGGCGTGGTGCGACCTTTACCCTGCGACGACGCTCGAAGACATCTGCTCACGCCTGGTAGGCCTTGACGAGACCTCGCGCGCTGCCCCCGATCCTGCGCATGTCGCCGCCTACCATGAGGTCTACGGCCGATTTCGTCAGGTGCTCGCCGACCGCCACGGCATACCGTCCTGAAGTCACGGCGCGCCGCGCCCGCCGTCCCCGACCGACGCGACGCCGACAGCGCCCGATCCAACACCGTCGTACGCCGACACCGGACCTACTGGAGAAGCGTGGCGGAAATCACGACCTCACGTGCGGCGGCGTCCGGGGTCTCAATGCGCTCGAACAACAGCTGTATGGCTTCCTGACCGGCCCGATAGGTGTCGTGCGCGGCACACGGCACCATCACATCGAAGATATCCGCGTACGGCAGGCGATCGATGCCCACGACCATCACGTCCTCGCGGGGTACGCCGGCATCGTGCAAGGCCCGCATGGCCCCGAGCGTGATCAGCTGATTGAACCCGAAGACGGCTTCGGGGCGTTCGCCTTTTCGCAGATAGTCGGTCATGTCGCGAAACGCCGGTTCGAGGGTGTAATCGCCAGGGCATTGCTCCAGCGTCAGCGAGACGCCCGCGGCATCGTAGGCGCCCTCGAGACCGGCCAGTCGACGTTGCGTGATCTGTGAGCCCCGCGGCCCGGTCAATGCCAGGACATTACGGATCCCTTTCGCCACCAGCAATTCGCCCAGCAATCGCCCGGCACGGTGATTGTCGAGCACGACACGGCTGTAGTCGCTCACGTTGAGCGTGCGGTCGAGCATCACCACCGGCACCCGGGTCACACGCAGGCGCTCCAGATAGGCGGGCCGATATCCGGTATCGTCCGATACCGGTGAGAGGATGATGCCGGCGACCTGGTAGCTCAGCAGCGTCTCGATGGCGACTTCCTCGAGCGCCGGCGAGCCATCCGTGTCGATGAGCATGATGGTGTAGTTCTGCTTCTTCGCTTCCCGGGAGATCGCCTTGATCACTTCGGTGTAGAACGGGTTGTCCACACTGGCGGTGACCAGGCCGATGAGGCGGTTGTCGCGACTCCTGAGCTGGCTGGCAAAGGCATTGGGGACATATCCCAGCTCCCGCGCCGCAGCGAGAATCCGTTCCCTTGTTTCCGGCTTGACCTTCTCCGGCCTGTTCAGGGCCCGTGACACCGTCATGTTGGTCAAGCCCACATGCCTGGCGATGTCGGTTATGGTCACCTTGCCGTGCCGCGCCATGCCTCACCCGCAGTCTGAAACCGAAATCCGCAGCAATGCGGCCACACACCGGGCACCGGCGCACGGTACCGGCAGTGGTTCCGCAGTAGGCCGGATCATCGCTGGCATACCGGGGAATCGCAACCGGTGCGGCGGCCTCGCCCCGGCGGTGACCAGGACTCTACCAACGGCGCACACGCCCACCGACAGCGCATTTCTCTCTCGATACTGCGTCGCACCCATATTGATGCAGGGCAACATTGCGGTTGTCATCTGCCGCTACTATGTGTGCCCTGCGCCCCCGGGAGCCCGCCACGATCGGCCCACCGGAGGCGGCTCACCCGCTCGCGCTGCACGGAGAGGCACGAATGACAATCGGCTCCAGGGTTTTGGGTGCGGTCATCGCAGTGGTGGCCATGATAGGCGGCGGCTGGCTATGGCTGGAAACACGGGATACGGGACTTCCCGACACCGTTGCCACAGGCAACGGACGCATCGAGGCAACCGAGTACGACATCGCCACCAAGCGCGCCGCGCGCTTGAATGCCGTGCTCGTCGAAGAGGGAGACATGGTCGATGCCGGACAAGTGCTCGCGCGCATGGACACCGACGACCTGAACGCGCAGCTGCGCGAGGCTGAAGCCGGCGCCCGAGCCAGCCGCCACGAGAAGACCTACGCACAGGCCATCGTCGCCGAGCGCCGCAGCAAGCTGGACTACGCGAACGCGGAGCTCGAGCGCGTCGAGAAGCTCGTACGTGAGGGCAACGTCTCCCGGGAACGCGTCGACCAGGCCCGCACCGCCAAGCTCTCCGCGCAGGCCGCCTTGGAGGCGGCACGGGTTCAGGTTTCCCAGGCGACGGCCGGCATCGAGGCTGCCGAGGCGCGCATCGAACGGCTTACCACCGAGATCGACGACAGCACGCTCACCGCCCCGGTCGGCGGACGCATCCTCTACCGGCTCGCCGAGCCGGGCGAAGTACTCGGCGCCGGGGGCAAGGTGGTCACGCTGCTCGATCTCACCGACGTCTACATGACCATCTTCCTGCCCACGCCCGAGGCCGGACGGGTACGCGTGGGCTCCGAAGCACGCATTGTCCTGGACGCTATCCCGGAATACACGATTCCCGCGACGGTCTCGTTCGTCGCACCGCAGGCACAGTTCACGCCCAAGGCGGTGGAAACGCAGGCCGAACGGACGAAGCTGATGTTCCGGATCAAGGTTCGCATCGACCCAACGCTGCTGCGTAAGCACGTCGAAAAGGTCAAGACCGGACTGCCCGGTGTCGCATATGTAAAACTCGACGCCGAGGCGTCCTGGCCCGAGACGCTCGCCGTCCGGCTGCCGCAATGAACGCACAATACCCTCCCGTCGCCACGCTGGCATCCGTCTCCCACCGTTACGGCGCCACCGAGGCGCTTCGCGGTATCGACGTCTCGATCCCTGCCGGCGTCATGACCGGCTTGCTCGGCCCGGACGGCGTGGGCAAATCCACCCTCCTCGCATTGATCGCCGGCGCCCGTGCGATCCAGTCAGGCACAGTGACCGTGCTCGGCGGCAGCATGCGTGACGCCGGCTTCCGCCGGCACGTTTCACCGCGTATCGCTTACATGCCCCAGGGGCTGGGGCGCAACCTCTATGCGACGCTGTCCGTCGCCGAGAACGTGGACTTTTTCGGACGCCTGTTCGGGCTCGCCCGTGCGCAACGCAGCTGGCGCATCGCCGAGTTGCTCGCGAGCACCGGCCTCACCGCCTTCCGCGACCGGCCTGCCGGCAAGCTTTCCGGGGGC
>CAZHBN010000118.1:0-11307 GCA_964530405.1 uncultured Ectothiorhodospiraceae bacterium | reverse complement strand
CCAGAACTACGCGCTCTATCCGCACATGAGCGTGTTCGAGAACATGGCCTTCGGCCTCAAGCTCGCCCGGCGGGGCAAGGCGGAAATTCGCCGCCGGGTGGAAGCGGCGGCGCGCATTCTCCAGATCGAGCCGCTGCTCGAGCGGCGTCCCAGCCAACTCTCCGGCGGTCAGCGTCAGCGCGTCGCCATTGGCCGCGCCATCGTGCGGGAGCCGTCGGTGTTCCTATTCGACGAGCCGCTGTCCAACCTGGATGCGGCCCTGCGCATCCAGATGCGCATGGAGATTTCACGGCTTCACCACGAGCTCGGCACCACCATGATCTATGTGACCCACGATCAGGTGGAGGCCATGACCATGGCCGACAAGATCGTGGTGCTGAACGAGGGCCGCATCGCCCAGGTGGGCGCGCCCCTCACCCTCTATCACCATCCCGCCGACCGCTTCGTCGCCGGCTTCATCGGTTCGCCGTGCATGAACTTCCTGGAGGGCGAACTGCTGGAGGGGCGTGCCGATGGCGCGCGGGTGAAGCTCGCCGATGGTAGCGAGCTTCCGGTGGCCGTGGATGCCGTCGATGCCCGCGAAGGCGACGCAGTGACCGTCGGTGTCCGGCCCGAGCACGTGGTCGCGGAGGAGCAGGCCGATGCGGCAGTGAGCGGGCGGGTCGAAGTGGTCGAGCAGTTGGGGGAGTCGACGTTGCTCAACGTGGCCACTGACACGGGTACCGCCCTGGTGGCCCGGTTCGCCGGTAACCGCTTCTTCACCCATGGCGAAGACGTGCGTATCGGGGTCGTCGCCGACGGATGCCATCTTTTCGATGCCCGGGGCGCGGCATTCGCCCGTGTCTCCGGCGCCGAGGACGTACGTGCCTGTCAGCCGGTCGCTGCGGTGGCGGCGCGGTGACGGCGCGATGCACGGGGCATACAACGATAACGTGATCAGGAGGATAGGAATGAAAGCGCGACACGCAATCACTGCCGGACTGGCTCTCGGCTTGGCCGCCAGCGTTCAGGCCGCGGAGCCCGGCGAGATCACCATCTGGGTGGGTAGCGACAAGGGCTACCAGGGGATCGAGAAAGTCGGAGAACGCTTCACCGACGATACCGGCATTCCCGTGAACGTCGAGCATCCGGAGGATGTCACCAGCAAGTTCCCGCAGGCCGCCGCCTCCGGCAAAGGCCCGGATATCTTTTTCTGGGCTCATGACCGGCTCGGCGAATGGGTGCAGGGAGGACTGATCAAGCGCGTCTCCCCCAGCCCGGAGATTCGCGAGGATATCGCCGAGACCGGGTGGGATGGATTCACCATCGGCAGTCAGGTTTATGGCTACCCGGTGTCCTTCGAGTCGGTGTCGCTCATCTACAACCGCGATCTCGTTGATACCCCACCGGAGACCTTCGAGGAGGTCATCGAGCTGGACGAGAAGCTGCGTGAGCAGGGCAAACACGCCATTCTCTGGGACTACAACGAGCCGTACTTCAGCTGGCCGCTGCTCGCCGCCAATGGCGGTTACGTCTTCGAAAAGGCGGAAGACGGTGACTACATGACCGGCAGCACCGGCGTGGACAGCGCAGGCGCACGCGAAGGTATGGAGACTATCGTGCGGCTGATCGAAGAAGGGGTGATGCCTCGTGGTGCGAGCTACTCCGACATGGAGGCCGGGGTGAACAATGGCGACATCGCGATGATGATCAGCGGCCCCTGGGCGTGGGAAAACCTCAAGACCAGCGGTATCGATTTCGGGGTCGCGCCCATCCCCAAGGTCGGCGACGAATACGGCAAGCCCTTCGTGGGCGTGTGGGGGGCGATGATCAGCGCTTCGAGCCCGAACGTGGACCTCGCAACGCTGTTCCTGGAGGACTACCTGCTGCAACACCATGGGCTCGCCACGGTGAACGCCGACGTGTCCCTGGGTACGCCGGCGAGCAAGAGCTTCTACGAAAAGGTCGCCGACGATCCCGGCAGCGGACCCATTCGCGCCACCATGAAGAACGTGCGCCTGGGCGAACCCATGCCGAACGTGCCCGCCATGGGCCGCTTCTGGTCGGCGATGGAGTCGGCGTTGCAGAACGTTACCGCCGGGCGCCAGGACGCGGACGCCGCACTCGAGGCGGCGGCGAAACGCATCGAGGCGCAGTAGCGCTGACACGATCGTGGCCCGGGCCGATCACCCACGCCCGGGCCGGTTCAATCGACATTCGGGCGCATCCATGAGTCCCAATACGAAACAGCGCCTCGCTCAGGGCGTGGTAGTCACGATCAGTCTCGCGTTCCTCTATCTGGCGACGATGGTTTACGCCAGCGGCAGGGCGATGCTGGCGCTGGCGATCGTCGCCGGTACGTTGCTGAGCGCGTACGTCTTCTTCAAGCGGCGTCTCTACGCCTACCGTTACGTCTATCCCGGCCTGCTGACCATGGCGGTGTTCCTGGTCTTCCCCATCATTTACACGGTGTGGATCGGGTTCACGAATTACAGCTCGTCGCACATCCTCACCTTCGAGCGCGCCAAGTCGTATTTCCTCGAGCAGACCTACGCCACTGGTGAGTCGGTTTACCCGTATACGCTGCATCGTGGGGAATCGGGCTATCGTTTGCGGCTCGAAGCGCCGTCCGGCGACGCGTACGTCACCGAACCTACCCCGTTGCCGCGTGACGAGCAGGCTCCGCTGCCGGCGCAGCCAGCCGAGGCCGGCGGCACATTACCGGAGGCACTCGGCCTGCGTCAGCTCATTGCCCAGCGCGAGGCGCTCAATAGCCTGAGCGTGGCTCTGCCCGACGGTACGAAGCTGCGCATGGCCAAGCTGCGCAGTTTCGCACCCATCGCGCCGCGATATCGTGCCAATGACGACGGCACGCTCACCGACCTCAAGACCGGCACGGTGCTCACGCCGGATTTCGAGACGGGGTTTTTCCGTACCGCCGAGGGCAAGGCGGTACCGCCGGGATTTCGCGTTGCCATCGGCACCGACAACTACGAGCGTGTTTTCACCGAGCCCGCTTTCCGCGAGCCGTTCGTGAAGATCTTCGCCTGGACGGTGGCTTTCGCCGGGCTCACCGTGCTCTTCGCTACGGCCATCGGTATGGTGCTAGCGGTCATCTTGAGCTGGGAGGCGCTGCGTTTCCGTGGCCTGTACCGGCTGCTGCTGTTCCTGCCGTATGCGGTGCCCGGATTCATTTCCATCCTGGTCTTCAAGGGGCTGTTCAACGAGAACTTCGGTGAGATCAACCTGATCCTGGACGCCCTATTCGGTATCAAACCGAGCTGGTTCACCGATCCCATGCTCGCGCGCACGATGATTCTCATCGTCAATATCTGGCTCGGCTATCCGTACATCATGGTGCTGTGCATGGGGCTGCTGAAAGCGATTCCCCACGACATCTACGAGGCGTCCGCCCTAGCCGGGGTGGGGCCGGTGCGCACGTTCACGCGGGTGACCTTCCCGTTGTTGATGCGTCCGCTCACGCCGCTGCTCATCGCCGCATTCGCATTCAACTTCAACAATTTCGTGCTCATCGAGCTGCTTACCAGCGGACGGCCGGATTTCCTCGGCACCCAGATTCCGGCGGGCACGACGGACATTCTGGTCACTTACACCTACCGCATCGCTTTCGAGGACTCGGGCAAGAATTTCGGTCTCGCGGCGGCGGTATCCACCGTGATTTTCGCAATGGTGGCGTTGCTGGCGCTGGTGAACTTGCGCGTGACGCGTGCCGGCGGCACCCGGGAGGTATGACACTATGGCCATGGTCATGGGTAAACGTGAGCGCTGGCGGGTATATCTCACCCATGTGCTGCTCATCGCCTTTCTCGTGGTGATCCTGTTTCCGTTCTTCATGATCATCATGATCTCCTTGCGGCCGGGCAACTTCGCTTCGGGCAGCCTGATCCCGGAGACGGTCAGCCTGGAGCACTGGAAGCTGGCGTTCGGATTTCCGGTTCGGGGGCCGGATGGCGGGTTGATGCAGCCGCCGTTCCCGGTGCTGCTGTGGTTATGGAACTCCATCAAGGTATCCGCGCTCACGGCGACCGGCATCCTCATTCTGTCGACCACCAGCGCCTATGCGTTCGCGCGGATGCGCTTCCGTTTCAAACGCACCCTGCTCAACTCGATGCTCATCCTGCAGATGTTCCCGGCCGTGCTCGCGCTGGTGGCCATCTACGCCATCTTCGAGACCATCGGCACGTACGTGCCCGCGCTGGGCATCGACAGCCATGGCGGGCTGGTGCTTTCTTATCTCGGGATGGTTGCCTTGCACATCTGGACGATCAAGGGCTACTTCGACTCCATCCCGGTGGAGATCGAGGAGGCCGCCCGCGTGGATGGTGCCACGCCGTTCCAGACGTTCTTCCACGTGGTATTGCCCATGGCGGTGCCCATTCTGGCGGTGGTTTTCGTGCTCGCCTTCATCATGGCGATCATCGAATACCCCGTGGCCTCGGTCCTGCTCCAGAGCGAGGAGCAGCTGACCCTGGCCGTAGGCTCACGCTTCTACCTTCAGGACCAACAGTACCTTTGGGGGGATTTCGCCGCCGCGGCGGTGTTGAGCGGGCTGCCGATCACGGTGGTGTTCCTGCTCGCTCAGCGCTGGATCGTCTCGGGATTGACCGCGGGCGGCGTCAAGGGTTGAGCATGTGCCGCCCGGGCAACGCCCGCCTCGGCGCGGGCGTTGCCGGCGTTCCCGGACACTAGACCCGCTGCGTCACGGTGTCGCCCTCGACGAGGGTGCCGCCGAAGGCGTGTGCGACCGGTTCGCAGGGCAGTCGAAGGGCGGCGAGGGCGGTGTGTGCCGCCGCGTGACCGATCGCCGCGATGGGGATGTCCACGGTGGTCAGCCGCGGCCGGTAGAGGGCAGCGAGACGCGTGTTGTCATAGCCGATCACCGATACGTCTTCGGGGACCCGGTAGCCGGCCTGGGTCAGGGCTTCGATGGCGCCCACCGCCATGTTGTCGTTACCGCAGAAAACGGCTGTCCATGACATGCCGTCACGGAGCAGCTCCCGCATTGCCGCCGTGCCGCTCTCCAGGGAATAGTCGCCGTGGCGTATGGCGGTGTCGGCCAGAGTCACGCCGTGTTCGGCGGCGCGTTCCCGGAAGCCGGTGTGGCGGTCGTCAGCGTCGTTGATCGCCAGCGGGCCGGTGATCGTGGCGAGCGAGCGGTGGCCGCGGCCGATCAGGTAATCGGCCACCAGGGTGCCGGCGGTGTAATGGTCCACCCAGAGGCACCGGCCTTCGAGGCCTGGCACCTGGCGGTTCATGACCACGATGGGGACTTCGCGGCGGGATAGCGCCACCAGCTCGTCGTTGCTGAGGCCTCCGGCATGGATGATGAGCGCCGCGCAGCGCTGCTCGAGCAGGAAGTCGATGGCCCACAGCTCGCCTTTGCGGCGATTGTAGCCGCTGGCGACCACCAGCATCTGGCCGCAGTCGCGCAGGGTCCGCTCGGTGCTCTGCATGACCGGCGCGTAGTAGGGCGCACCGATGTCCCCCACCACCATACCGATTCCGATGCCCTGCTGTCGGGCCAGGGAACGGGCGATGGCGCTGGGCCGGTAGCCGAGCTCGCGCGCCGCGGCGAGCACTGTCTCGCGGGTGACATCGCTGACCCGCGCGCTGCCGGTGAATACACGCGAAACCGTCGCCGCGGACACTCCGGCATGTGCGGCGACCTGGCTGATGGTCGTTCCGCCGCGTGACACGCTGGCTCTCCTTCCATTGGCACACGCTTACTCGTGAGGATACCGGCAATCGCGCCGCGGCGTTTGCCATTCTGGGGCAAAGAGTGGTGGCACGCGTGGTGGCGAAGCGTGTGAGGGGGGCTATACTGGTCGTCCCCTGCCGGGGCCGTACACCAGCGTGACGCCTCCCGGTAGACCCCTCGCACCGCGCTGGCGAGTCAGCGGTGGTTGCGTGCCGGCTTGGCGGCCGGGCTGCGCCGTGCGCGCCCCCGCCCGTTGTGCCGGGATCGGGTCTGCCGGGAGGCGGGGCGGTGAAGGCGGTTTCCGGCGCCGCGGTCAGAATTCCCAGTTGCTCGCGGGGATCCGCTGCAGGTGCAGGCGGTGGGCGAGGCGTATCATCGGCCGAAGCAGAAACTGGGCGCTGCCGATGATGAACAGCCACACCCCTGCTTCCATCAGGCTGGGGTAGAGGAAGAACACGCTGCCCGCGAAAAACCACACCCCGATGGCGAAGTCGTTGAGCATGCTCAGGACTTCGTAGCGCCGGCGGATCACCAGCTGCTCATGGCCCAGGGTGAGGGTCAGGGTTCCGTCATCGCCGGCGTTGCGTTTCGTGTCGCTGTCCATGGTCGTGCTCCGATGCTCGCGGGTCAGGCGCCGGTGAGCTCGGCGTAGCGAAAGCAGTCCGTGGTGTGATCCATGACCACGCCCACCGCCTGGAGGTACGCATAGCAGATCGTCGGCCCGACGAAGCGCATGCCCGCCCGACGCAGATCCCGGGAAAGACGTTCGGCGAGCGGTGTCGATGTGGGCACGGCATCGATGCCGGGCCAGTGGTTGATGACCGGCTGCCCGTCCACGTACCCCCAGAGAAAGTCCGAGAAGCTGCCATGGCGTTCCTGCACGTCCAGGAACGCACGGGCGTTCGTGCGCGCCGATTGAATCTTGAGCCGATTGCGCACGATGCCGCGGTCGCCGCGCAGCGCCTCGAGATCGCTGTCACTCATGGCCGCGATCCGCGCCGGATCGAAACCGTGGAAGGCGTGGTGGTAGCCGCCACGCTTGTGCAGAATCGTCAGCCATGAAAGCCCCGCCTGGGCGCCTTCCAGGATGAGGAACTCGAACAGGCGGCGGTCGTCGTATACCGGCACGCCCCACTCGTTGTCGTGATAGTCGATGTATGCAGGATCGTCCGTGCACCAGGCGCAGCGTGTGGGCATGATTGGTTCTTTGATTCGTCCGTGTGCCGGTTCGAAAGCTTATCACGCGTGCCCCCGGGATGGCTGAAAGTGCCCTCGGCAAGGAGATGTGCAATGGAAATCCGCGAACGCGATGCCCTGCTGATCGTCGATGTGCAGCGGGCGATCGACGATCCGAGCTGGGGCGAGCGCAACAATCCGGGCGCCGAGCAACGCATCGCCGAGCTGCGCGCCGCCTTCCGTGATGCCGGCCGGCGGGTCGTGCATGTGCGTCATGCCTCGCGCGAGGCCGGTTCCACGTATCGCCCGGACGGTCCCGGGTTCGGCTTCAAACCACAGGCCCGCCCGCTGGAAGACGAGCCGGTGATCACGAAGTCCGTCAACAGCGCGTTTATCGGCACCGATCTGGAGATCCGCCTTCGTGAATGGGGGATCGATGGCCTGGTGATCTGCGGCGTGATCACCAACAACTCGGTGGAAGCCACCGTACGCATGGCCGGCAATCTCGGCTTTCGAACCAGGGTGGTGGCGGATGCCTGTGCCACCTTCGCGCGTGCCGATTATCGTGGCATTCACCAGGACGCCGAAACGGTGCACGCGCTCTCCCTTGCCAATCTGGACGGGGAATACGCGCAGGTCGTGACCGCCGGGGCGGTACTGCGCGCGCTGTCGTGATCGCCGCCGGGCGCTTGCCGGCTCAGGCGAGGGGCAGCGTCACGCGTACCACGTCCGGCTCGTCGGGATGGCGGCTGCGACGAAAGCCCAGCTGCTGGCAGAGGTGCAGCATGGCGTGGTTCTCACGCAGTACATCGCCGAAGACTACGCCGATGCCACGGTGGCGGCAGTAGTCGATGATGCGCTGCATGAGCACGCGACCGAGGCCGCGCCCTGTCAGCTCGCGGTGGATGATGATGGCGTACTCGGCGCTCGTGTTGTCCGGATCGGCGCTTATGTGCACCACGCCGTGGATGCGCGTGTGCCCCGGGGCACCGGGTTCGGTGAGTACCAGGGCCATTTCCCGGTCGTAGTCCATCTGCGTGAAGCGTGCGGCCTGGATGTGGCTTAGGCGCTTCATGGGCATGAAAAAGCGGAGTCTCACCTCGTCCGGGGTGAGCCGCGTGAATGCTTCGCGCAGCTCCATCTCGTCCTCGGGTACCACCGGGCGCAGCATGAGCTGCCGGCCGTCGTCCAGCGTGAGGGTCTCTTCCAGGGCCCGGGGATAGGGGCGGATGGCCAGGCGCGATGTGCCGCTGCCGTCGCGATCGCGCACGCGCATGCGCGCATCCAGGGCGAGCACGCCGCGGTGGTCGGCGAGCAGCGGGTTGATGTCTACCTCGCTGACGGCACCGATGTCGGCGACCAGTTGAGACAGTCGTATCAGTGTGAGCGCGATGGCGTCGCGGTCCGCGCCCGGGGTTCCGCGAAAGCCGCGGAGCTGACGGTCTACGTGGGTGCGGGCGATCATGTCGAGGGCCAGCTTGAGATTCAGCGGAGGCAGGCCGAGGGCCTGGTCGCGAATCACCTCCACGGCGGTGCCCCCCTGACCGAAGAGTACGACCGGGCCGAACTGCGGATCTTCCGCGATGCCGGCGATCAGCTCCCATGCCTGGGGGCGGTCGATCATGGGCTGCAGGGTGAAGCCGTCGATCCGCGCCCCCGGACAGTGACGGTGCACCCGCTCGCGCATGGTCACCGCGGCCTCGTGTACCTCCCCGGCGTCGGCGAGATCCAGCACGACGCCGCCGACGTCGCTCTTGTGAGAGATCTCCGGTGACAGGATCTTGAGCGCGAACGGCCCGGTCATGGTCGCGGCGAGTCGTCGCGCGTCGTCTTCGTCGGCGACGATGTGCGTCGGCACCACGGGGACGCCGTAGGCGGCGAGAACGTCCTTGGCCTCGGCTTCGGAGAGCCATTCGCGGCCGTCATCGCGAACCTGCGCAATGATGGACCTGGCCCGCTCCGTGTCCGGAGTGAAAGCTTCCGGCACCGAGGGGGGCGTCTCCAGCAGGGCACGCTGGTTGCGGCGGAACTCGACCACGTGCATGAACGCGCGTACCGCTGCTTCGGGGGTCGTGTAGCTCGGCAGCCCCGCGCGGGCAAAGCGCTGTCGTGCCGGCACGGCGAGATGATCGCCGATCCAGCTGGTCAGCACCGGCTTGCGGCCGTGCCGCGCTCGTGCGGTGACCGTGCGAACTACTGCCGCGGCGGTATCCCCCGGGTCGGCGACGGCGGTGGGGCAGTTGAGGATCAGTACCGCATCGGCCTCGTCGGCGTCGAGCAGTATCTCCAGCGCCTGCGCGTAGCGCGCGCCGTCGGCATCGCCGACGATGTCCACCGGGTTGTCCCTTGACCACTTGCGTGGCAGAACGGCGTCCAGACGGTCACGGGTCTCCTCGCTCAACGGTGCGAGCCGGCCTCCGCGCGCAATGAGTGCGTCAGTCGCGAGTACGCCCACGCCGCCGCCGTTGGTGAGAATCGCCAGCCGGTCTCCGGCCGGGGTGGTTGCCAGTGCCAGGGTTTCCACGGCGGCGAACAGCTCGCCGAGGGTGTCTACCCGAAGCATGCCGCTGCGCTGGAAGGCGGCATCGTAGACCGCGTCGGCACCGGCGAGTGCCCCGGTATGCGACGCGGCGGCCCGGGCGCTCTCGGTGTGGCGGCCGGATTTGACTACGATCACCGGTTTCATGCGTGCCGCCGCACGGGCGGCGGACATGAATTTCCGGGCCGCCGTTACCGCCTCCACGTACAGCAGAATGGCACGGGTGTCCGGATCGCTCGCCAGGTAGTCGAGCATGTCACCGAAGTCCACGTCCGCCATGTCGCCCAGGGAGACGAGGTGCGAAAAGCCGATGCCGCGGTCTTTGGCCCAGTCGAGCACGGCGGTGACGATAGCGCCCGACTGCGTGACGAAGGCGATGCGTCCGTGAGGCGGGGTAATGTGTGAGAAACTCGCGTTGAGCCCGATCCGCGGCACGATGAGCCCCAGGCAGTCCGGGCCGAGCAGGCGCAGCAGGTGGGGGCGTGCGGCCTCGAGCGTTGCCCGGTGTCGTACCTGGCCCTCATGGTCGCCACCTTCGCCGAAACCGTCGGTAATCACCACGGCGGCACGGGTGCCACGCCGCCCGAGTTCATCGACGATCCCGGCAACGGTGTCCGGCGGCGTGGCGATGACCGCCAGATCGGGCGTCACCGGCAGGCTCGCCACGTCGGGATAGGCGAGAACGCCCTCCACGGCGGCGTGTTCGGGGGTGACCGGCATCACCGGTCCCTCGAAGCCGGACTTGAACAGATTGCGCGCGACCACACCGCCCACGCTGCCGGCGCGGCGGCTGGCGCCGATCAGGGCAATGGAGCGGGGCGCGAGGAGGTATTCGAGATTGCGTATGGTCATAGCGGATGCGCGGGCGCTTCCTTGGCGGACGGACGTGTGACAGTAAAGCAGTCATCGGTGACGGCTGCCCACCCGCCCGGATCCCCGTCCGCCGTGGGGGTGCAGGTGGCGGGTACCCGGCGGGGACTGGTCCTCGCCTGCGTGATGCTTGCCATGTTCATGGCGGCCATCGAGGGCACGATCGTCGCCACCGCCATGCCCCACATCGTCGCCGATCTCGGCGGCTTCAGTCTCTACACCTGGGTGTTCAGCGGCTTCCTGCTGGCCCAGGCCGTGGCCACGCCGGTAGCGGGCAAGCTCGCGGACCTTTATGGCCGGCGCCCGGTGTTCACCGCCGGGGCAGGGGTATTCCTGGCAGGCTCGGTGCTGTGCGGCTTGGCACCGGCGATGCCCTGGCTGGTGGCCTTTCGTGTGGCGCAGGGGCTCGGCGCTGGTGCGGTGCAGCCCATTGCCGCCACCCTGGTAGGCGACCTCTACACCATGGAGGAACGCTCGCGCATCCAGGGCTGGCTGTCGAGCACCTGGGGCATCTCCGCCGTGCTCGGCCCGGTGATCGGCGGCTTTATCGTCCAGTACACCCATTGGTCCTGGATCTTCTGGCTGCACCTGCCCTTCGGGTTGTTGGCGATCATCGGCGTGCGGCGCTTTCTCCTGGAGCGGGTGGAAAGCCATCAGCGCCGCGTGGATTACGTCGGTGCAGGCTGGTTCTTCATCGGTTGCTCGGCCATTCTGCTGCTGTTGGTACAGGGCGGTGTCGCCTTCGCCTGGGATTCGCTCCCCGCCGTAATGCTCATGGCGCTGGGCGTACTGGCGGGCATCGGCTTCTTTCGCCGTGAGCGCCGGGCTCCCGAACCACTGGTGGAGCTCTCGCTGTGGCGGCACCCGCTCATTCGCGTCGCCAACGGCGCAACCCTCACCGCGGGCATGATGCTCATCGGGCTGACCACCTTCGTGCCCACCTACGTCCAGGGCGTGCTCGGCCGCGGTCCCGTGGTGGCCGGGTTCACGCTCACTGCCGTTTCCATCGGCTGGCCCACGGCCG
>CAZHBN010000117.1:0-11388 GCA_964530405.1 uncultured Ectothiorhodospiraceae bacterium | reverse complement strand
GGCGCTCAGCATCAAGTTCCAGGTTGAAAGCTCCGAGTCGCGCATGGCGGCCCCGGTGCCATTGCCACTTTCAATTCGGACTTCCGGACAATGAGCGCAGACGAGGAAACGAAGGCACGGCTGAACGCAGAGACCGGCCGCATCCGCTGGTCGGAGCTCGAACGCCACTTCGCCCGCGGGGCGACGGTGACCGTCTCGCCGCGGCTGGACCTGGTGGAGGTGGCGGCGGCGTTCGTCGCCGACGACAGCGCCCGGGTCGCCGCGTGGATGGAAGCCGGTGAGGTGGCCAGGACCGCTGACGAGGACGCGCGCCGCTGGGCTGCCGACGATGCGCAAATGTGGGCCGTGGTGGCATCGCCCTGGGTGCTGGTGCAGGAGGGCCGGGAGGTCGACCCCGGGTAGCGGCCCCGGCCGCTGCGGCACTTCGGCCGTCGATGGCCTCTGGTATCATTGCGCGGCTATCGGTTACCGAGAGACCGCCGTGTCTGCCCGTGCACTGCTGACCGCGCTGTTCGCGTACTTCTCTCTGTACGCGCCCCAGCCTCTGCTGCCCCGCTTCGCCGAAGCGATGGCAGTGACCGAATCCCAGGTATCGTTGCTG
Organism: uncultured Ectothiorhodospiraceae bacterium; assembly: GCA_964530405.1. GTDB lineage: Bacteria > Pseudomonadota > Gammaproteobacteria > Nitrococcales > Nitrococcaceae > Arhodomonas. The sequence goes on along the minus strand of CAZHBN010000117.1, from coordinate 10,787 downwards.
ATGAGTGCGACGCTGCTGCCTCTCGGTGTCGCGCCGCTCGCTTACGGGGCCGTGCTCTCAAGGGTGAGCAGCGCGCGGGTGCTGCAGATCGGCTGTGCCGGCCTGGGCCTCTCGGCGCTGGTGTTCGCGTTGGTGCCGTCCTTTCCCGTGATGTTGGGCGCGCGCCTGGTACAGGGGTTGTTACTGCCGGCGGTGCTCACCGCTCTCATGACTGCGCTGTCCAGCGGCGCCAGCGCCGGGCGGCTTCAGCGGGTGATGTCCGCCTACGTCGCCGCCACCATCGTGGGCGGCTTCGGCGGGCGCCTGCTTGCCGGCAGCGTCGCCACCTGGTGGGATTGGCGGGCGTTCTTCGTGGCCCTGGGGCTCGCGCTCGTCACCACGGGGGTGTGGTGGTGGCACGCGCCCCGGGTAGCACCCGCACACCGTGCGTCGCCGACGATGCGCGCCGTGCGCGAGCTCTGGAACGAGGCGGGCAACGGCTACCTCTTCAGCGCGATCTTCTGCCTGTTCTTCGTGTTCGTCGGGTTGCTGAACTATCTGCCTTTCCGGGTGACCCAGCTTTCCCCGCAGGCATCGGAGCTCGACATCAGTCTTCTCTACGCCGGCTACCTTATGGGGATCGTTTCCGCCCTGGCGGCGCATCGGGTGATCCGTGCGCTCGGGGGGAGGGCACGTGCGGTGACGCTGGGCTATGCCGTCTACGTGCTCGCGCTCTCCGGTACGCTGGTGGCGAATCTCACCCTGCTGTTCGTGGTGATCTTCATTTTCTGCGGCGGCATGTTCCTGGTGCATTCCATCGCGTCGGCGCAGGTCAACCGCAGCGAAAGCCCCCACCGGGGCTTGATCAACGGGTTGTACGTATCGGCGTACTATCTCGGTGGGGTGCTCGGCTCGTATGCGCCGGGCCTGATCTACGAGCGCTGGGGGTGGGAGCCGACGATCGCGGGCATCGGTGCCGTGGGCCTTGTGGGGCTGGCACTCGCGTGGCACCACGGGCGCATCGCCCCGGGCGCCACCGCTTCGGCCATGAGCGCCGCCCCGGCCCGGGGGCGTACGCGCTGACGGTGCCGGCGGGGATATCAGTCGCCGTCGCTGAGTCGTTGCCGGAAGCGTTGCCGGAATTTGTTCAGCTTGGGCGCGATGACGGCCTGACAGTAGCCCTGTTCGGCATTCTGGCGGTAGTAGTCGTGATGATACGCCTCGGCCGGATAAAAGGCCGAATAGGCCTCGACGCGGGTGACGATGGGCGCATCGAAGACCGCTTCGCGTTCGAGCTCGTCGATCAGCGCTGCCGCCGTCGCCCGCTGGGCGTCGTCGTGATAGAAAATGATGGAGCGGTACTGAGGCCCGACATCGTGCCCCTGGCGGTCCGGTGTCGTCGGATCGTGGATGCTGAAGAAGACCTCCAGAATGCCCCGGTAGTCGATGGTGTCGGGGTCGAAGCGGATCTGCACCACCTCCGCATGCCCGGTGGTGCCGGTGCACACGTCACGGTACGTGGGCGATTCGGTATGTCCGCCGGCGTATCCGGAGGTGACCGATACCACCCCGGCGAGCTCCTGGTAGACCGCCTCCAGGCACCAGAAACAGCCGCCGCCCAAAGTGGCCGTCTGCAGTTGGTCATCGACCGCCATCGCACCCTCCCATGGCTCGAGTCTGAACCGGCATTCTCGCCCGTAAGCCGTCAGACGTCGATACCGGTGCGCCGCTGAACGCTGGTGGGCCAGGGGTGGACCAGGTCGGTCACCCAGCAGCCGTTGCAGTCCGGCAGGTACCGGCGTGAGAGCAGGAACAGGAATACCGTCGGCGCCTCGGCGCCGTTGCGGCGATCGAGGCGGACTCGAAAGGCGGCCCGGCCGTCACGTTCGGCGCGCGAGACGATGCTCGCGCTGCGGTGTTGCAGGATCGCCCGGAAGTAGGGCTGACGCAGGCGTGCCGCGAAGGCATCGGCGCCGAGCCGCTCTCGCGTCGACGGTGCGGCGAAACGCAGGGCGATGCGGATGCCGCGGTCATTGCGCAGCTCTCCGTTACGCCGCAGCGCTTCCAGCTGAAGGGTGACCACATCGTCGGCGGTCAGCCACGGGCGTGGCCCGGTGGGGGCGTCCCAGGGGTCGTGGGGCCGATAGGTGGCCACCGCGAGAATTACCGCCAGGGCGAGCGCGGTGATTACTAACCTTTGCGAAAGCATCGCCATGTCTCAGCGCCACTGCGCGGTGTCTCGGCAAGGCGCGGGAGCGCCGGCGTGGCGAGGCTCACGTCAAGCGAGCGCAACGCCGCCGAGGCGCCGCGCAGTGGCGCCCTGCGGGTGGCCCTGTGCGCCGCTGTGGACTGCGTTGCTCGTCGCTCATGTAGACCTCGCTACACCACGCTCCTCGCGCTTTGCCACAGCGGCGCACACGGCCACTGAGACATGGCGATGCTTTCGCAAAGGTTAGTAACAGCCGTCGTCCCATGGTTCTTCTCCGGCTCGAGACCGCCATCGGCATGCCCCTGACACTTTGAGCATAGTCGGGAAACGTGGCCGGCTCCTCGTGGGGGACGTCGCCGAAGCGCGGGCGCGCAGGCGTCACTCACCGAGCGGGCGCAAGGGCTCCGGGTTGCCAGCCGCCGCCCAGACAGGGCTTTCCTGGGCCTGGCGGTCGTGCTCCAGGGCCCAGCGTACCGAGGGGAATGCGAGCGACTCCCAGGGGATGTCGTGCCAGCGGAACAGTGCCACGTCCTGGGATTCGGGGCCCGGGCTGATCGTCGGAGCGCGCAGGCGCGCGCGAAAGACGATCTGCACCTGATTGATGTGGGTGAGGCTGTAGACGGCGAGCACGCCCGCAAGCTCCAGATCCGCGTTGGCTTCCTCCATGGCCTCCCGGCGGGCGCCTTCCTCGGCACTTTCGTGGAGCTCGAGAAAACCCGCCGGCAGGCACCAGTAACCGATACGCGGCGGGATCGCCCGGCGGCACAGCAGTATGCCGTCGCCGTCGCGGGCGACGCTCGCGACGACAACGCGCGGGTTCTCATAAGCGACGTAACCGCAGTCCGGACAGGTCAGGCGTGGCCGGTCGTCGCCGTCCGGGGTGCGGTAGTGACGTGGGCCGCGGCGGGAATGCCCGGGGTCGTTCATTGGCGTGCGCCTGCCTCTCGCTCTGTTCGCGAGGATACCAGCCGAAACGCGTATTTGCCCTACGCGAGCAGGTCTGACCATGAACAGGGTGCATGCCCGTGGCAAGAGCGCCTTCGCGTCGGGCGATCAAGGCTCGTGCTCGCCCCCGTTGGCCCGCATCACCGCCCCTTCGCCAGGGCCATAGCGTGTCATAAAGGTATCGCCCGGCAGCGCCGGGGCATAGAGAAAGCCCTGGGCGTACTGGCAACCGTGGATGCGAAGGTAGTCCGCCTGCCCGGTGCGTTCGACACCTTCGGCGACGACGGCGACGCCGAGCGCGTGCGCCATGCGCAGGATCGCGAGGACGATGGCGGCGTCGTCGCTGTCTTCTTGGATGTCGCGAATGAACGTGCGGTCGATCTTGAGGGTGTGAATGGGGAAACGCTTGAGGTAGGCGAGCGACGAGTAACCGGTACCGAAATCGTCCACGCTTACGCGCACACCGAGCTCTTTGAGCTTGAGCAGCAGCTGCACGGTATGGTCGATGTCGTCCATGAGGAAGGTCTCGGTGATCTCCAGCTCCAGCCTGGGCCGATCAGTGCCGCTCGCCGTCAGTGCCTGCTCCACCTGCTGGATGAGGTTGGGGTCGCGGAACTGGCGCGCCGAGAGGTTGACGGCAAGGCGCAGCCCGGTCAGTCCGGCGCTCTCCCAGCGTTGCTGCTCGCGCAACGCCTCGGCTAGTGCCCACTCGCTGAGTTCGCCGATCAAGCCGCTGTCCTCGGCGATGGGGATGAACTTGCCGGGCGATACCCAGCCACGCACCGGGTGATGCCAGCGCATCAACGCTTCCGCGCCCACGATCTCGCCGGTCACCAGCGACACCTGCGGCTGGTAGTGGAGCTCGAGGGCGCCGGTGTGGAGCGCCTCGCGCAGCTCGTGCTCCAGCTCGCCGTATTCCCGCAGGCGCGCGTTCAACTCCTGGGTGAACAGGAAGTAGGTGTTGCGGCCCTGTTCCTTGGCCCGGTACATGGCGGCGTCGGCGTTGCGAAGCAGCGATTCCGCATCGCGTCCGTCCCGTGGATAGACGCTGATACCGATGCTGGTGCTGGTGAACAGCTCGCCGTCGCCGGTGTCGAAAGGTTGGTTGAATGCCTGGATCAGCCCGATGGCGACCTGCTGGGCCTCGTCGGCGCTGGCAAGGGCGGGCAGCAGAACGGCGAATTCGTCGCCGCCGAGGCGGGCAACGCAGTCGTGGGCCTCGAGCGCGCTCTGGAGCCGGTGCGCCACGGCGCTGAGCAACTCGTCCCCGCAGGCGTGCCCGCGGGTGTCGTTGATGACCTTGAAGCGGTCCAGGTCGAGGAATAGCAGCGCCAGTGCATGTTGGTCCCGTGCCGCTGCCGACAGCGCCTCTTCGAGGCGGTCGCGGAAGAGTACTCGGTTCGGCAGTCCGGTCAGGGGGTCATAGTAGGCGAGATGATGAATCGTGCGCTCGGCACGGCGTTGCTGGGAAAGGTCGGTGATCACCACCGCGACCTGCTCCAGGTTGCCGTCGCGGTCCCGAATGGCCGCCGCGGCTACCCGCGCGGGGTGCGGCTCGCCATCGGTGCCCAGGTAGTGCAGCTCGCCTTCCCAGCGGTTGCGGCGGCGAACCCGGTGCACCAGGCGGGTCGCCGTACGGCGGTGGTCCTCGCCGATGAGCTCGGAGAAATGGCGACCTTCGGTCATGGCCGCATCCACGCCGGTGAGTTTGCTGAACGCGGCGTTGACCTGCACGACCCGGCCGGCTTCGTCGAGCAGGGCCATGCCCTCGATACTGTGCTCGAACAGACCGGCGGCGAGCTGCCGGCGGCGCCGGCCCTCGAGACGCTCGGTGAGGTCCTGGAGCACGCAGACCCACTGCCCGAGCGGTTCGTCCAGTAGCGGTGCCAGCGACATGCCAACGGCCACGACGCTGCCGTCCAGTCTTCGCAGTTCGGTTTCCTCGATCTGCATGGGCGCCCTGTCTGCGTCGGGGCTGGGGACGCGAAGGGGAAGCTGCCCATTGAGGCAGGCGGCGATGGGCAGCCCCTGCAGGTCCTGCGCACCGCCGTGCAGCAACGCCCTTGCCGGACGGTTGTGACTGACCACGCGATAATCGGCGTCCAGCACGAGCACGGCTTCGTGCATGCTGTCGAGTATGTGTGCGAGCTGTGCACGGGAGACTGTGCGCTCGCGCAGGTCCACCTGCATGCGTCGCAGGGCTTCGGCGAGAGCGCCCAGCTCGTCGTTGCGCTGCACGGGCACGGGGACATCGCCGGCGCTCGTGCCGATGCGCGACGCCGCCGTGGCCAGCGAACGGATGGGGCGGCTCAGCTGCCTTGCCACCAGCAACCCCATGGCCGCCGCGAGTGCCATGATGCCGAGCGTAGCGTAGCCGATGCGGACGAGCTCGGAATGGCGGCCGGCGGCGGCCGCCTTGGCGAAGTCGGTCTGCATGGCGCTCAGGTTGCGGGTGAGTACCTGCCGCGAGAAGCCGACGCGGACGCCCCCCAGGTATTGCGTGCCGGCATGGATGGGCGCGACGGCTTCGATGATTTCGCCGTTATCCTGCACCAGTGGCTCGCGCGCCTGCGCGGCCCGCTTCGCCATGTTCCCCCGCATGGGCCGGCCGAATCTCGGGATGGACTCGTGGCCGTCGTGGAGGATGAGCTGCTGGTCGTCGAAGACCAGCACGTATTCGATTCCCGCCTGCCGACGTGCGTCGCGCAGAATCTCGTGAACGCGTTCTACGTCGTATTCGTAGACGGGGGTGGTGAGCCCGTTGGCGAGCAAGCGGGCCACGGACGCGGCGTGCTCGCGCAGCGTGCGTTGCATGGTTTGTGCCAGGCGTGCCTGGCCGATGTCTGTGATCTGGTCGATGGTCCGGCGGTGCTGGCGGTCGTGAAGCGCGGCGAGCGCGATGGCCACCAGCAACAGGAGCGCCCCGATGACTAGCGCATAGCGCTGGTGGAGCTTCATCGGATGAGCATTTCCCGAACCGCGGCAAGGCAGCGCCGCACCGTGGCGAGCTGCGCCTCGATCGTGGGGGTGATGGCATCGAAACGGGAGGTGTTCTGGTAGGCCTGCATCGCCCGCCGACCCGCCGGCACGTTCTCGGCATCGAGGAGCACGCGGCGCAACGCCTCGCGCAGGTCGGCGCGAAGGTCACCACGCACGATCTCGAAGGCCCGGGGGATCGGCTCTTCGCGATGGAAGATGCGCAGGTTTTCGCGCATCGCGCGTGGCGTGTGGTCCGGGTCGGCCCAGTCGATATTGCTGTACGCACCGGCATCGGCGATACCGCGGGCAACCCAGGCAGTGATGTTGATCTCGCCACCGGCGAACGTGTACCCGATCTCGCCATCGGGCACCGGTGCGTCCCGGTTCGGGAGCTCCCGCGGCGTCAGCCCGGCGTCGAGTAACGCCCCCACCGGCAGGTAGAATGCCGTGCTCGAGCCGGGATCCTCCAGCGCCAGGCGTCGCCCGGTGAGATCGGAGAGCGCGTGAATGTCGCTGTCGCGCCGGGTGACGAACACCGTGTGGTATTCCGGTACGCCCTTCTTCCACTTGCGTACCAGCAGGCGTGCGCCGGCGCCGTCGACGTAGCGCAGTGCGGAGAATGCGGTCTCCGTGACCCAGTCCACCTCTCCCGTGCGCAAAAGCTCGATCATTTCCTCATTGTCGCGGGCCATGATCACCTCTCCGGCGCGGATGCCCTGGTCGGCGAGGCGTTCGACCGCATAGTCGAGCATGGGCCGCAGGCGCTTGTAATGCTTGCGCGGCTTATCGCTGACTTTGCCGATGACCAGTGTCTGCGCGCGCGGCACTTCAACGCTCGCTGCGGCGCTCGTGACCGTTAGCATCAACACGGTCGTCAGCGCGAGCAGGCGCGTCGCCCACCAGAGGAGGCTTCCGGCGCCGCGGTTGATCCGGGTGTTCGTGCATTGGTCTGTCACGGGGGACTTCATAATCGGCTTCCGTCAAGACGTATGCTGCAGGTGCACACGCGGGTGGCCGCGCTGTGGTATAAAAGGCAACCGCTCGCGGCCGTGCCGCCTACGTAACGTAACGGCGGGGCGCCGGCGACCATTAGCGCGCCACGGTGGAGATCCGCCGAACGGCGCATCGAACAGAGACGGCCCGCCAAGGCCGCGGATCAGCAACCCCGCGAGAGGCGCAGAGAGGGCGCATTCATGGCCACGACCACCATACGCCAGGCTGACTTCATCCAGAGCGTCGCCGACGCCCTGCAGTACATCTCCTACTATCACCCGAAAGACTTCATCGACGCCGTCCACGAAGCCTACCAGCGCGAGGAGAATCCGGCGGCACGGGATGCCATGGCGCAGATCCTGGTGAACTCGCGCATGTGTGCGCAGGGGCACCGGCCCATCTGCCAGGATACGGGCATCGTGACGGTTTTCCTCAGAATCGGCATGGACGTGCGCTGGGATGCGGAAATGGGCGTCGAGGAGATGGTCAACGAAGGCGTTCGCCGCGCTTACAACGACCCCGACAACAAGCTGCGCGCCTCGATTCTGCGCGACCCCGCGGGCAAGCGCGAGAACACGCGGGACAACACCCCTGCGGTGATCTACATGGACCTGGTGCCGGGCGACCGCGTGGAAGTGGAGCTGGCCGCGAAGGGGGGTGGCTCGGAGGCGAAGTCCAAGTTCGCCATGCTCAATCCCTCGGACAGCATCGTCGACTGGGTGCTGGAGCAGGTACCGAAGATGGGCGCGGGCTGGTGCCCGCCGGGCATTCTCGGTATCGGCATCGGCGGCACCGCCGACAAGGCCATGCGTCTGGCCAAGGAGGCGTGCATGGAGTCCATCGACATCCACGAGCTGAAGGCCAGAGGGGCGGAGAATACGGTCGAGGCACTGCGGCTGGAGATCTTCGAGAAGGTCAACCAGCTCGGCATCGGCGCCCAGGGCCTCGGTGGGCTGACCACCGTGCTGGACGTCAAGATCCGCGATTACCCCACCCACGCCGCGAACAAGCCGGTGGCGATCATTCCCAACTGCGCGGCCACCCGCCATGTGCATTTCGAGCTCGACGGCGACGGTCCGGCGGAGCTGCCGGTACCGGCGCTGGAGGACTGGCCCGAGGTCACCTGGGGGGCCGGGGGTGACGTGCGCCGGGTCAATCTCGATGAGATCACCGCCGAGGACGCGCGGCAGTGGCGCCCCGGCGAGACGCTGCTCGTTTCCGGAACCGTGCTCACGGGCCGCGACGCCGCCCACAAGCGCATTCAGGAGATGCTCGCCCGGGGCGACGAGCTGCCCGTGGATTTCCGCGGTCGGTTCATCTATTACGTGGGTCCGGTGGACCCGGTGGGCGACGAAGTAGTGGCGCCGGCGGGTCCGACAACCTCGACGCGCATGGACAAGTTCACCGACATGATGCTGGGCGAGACCGGGCTGACGGGCATGATCGGCAAGGCCGAGCGTGGCCCCGAGGCGGTCGAGTCCATTCGACGCCACGGTGCGGTCTACCTGATCGCCGTTGGCGGGGCGGCTTATCTGGTGTCCAAGGCTATCCGCAAGGCCCGGGTGGTGGCTTTCGAGGATCTGGGTATGGAAGCGATCCACGAGTTCGAGGTGGAGGACATGCCCGTGACCGTTGCGGTGAGCTCGGACGGGGAATCGGTGCACCGCAGTGGTCCGCGCCAGTGGCAGGAGCGCATCGGCAAGATCCCGGTGGCCGTCGAGTAGTACCGGAACCACCCCGTTTGGACTATCGTCCTGGTGTGGGTGCGACAGACACCGGTGGTGCGCGGTACGGTCCGCCGCGCGTCGTCCGGTGCTCGCAGGCTATGCTGATGTGACACCGTCGTTTCAGGGGGCGGTTGCAGCGACAGGGAAGAGGCACCGTGCGCGGCGGGCAATGCGAGGCCACCGTTGAGGGGGGAAACGCATGCGGGCGTGCGGCTGGCTCATCAATCGACTTCTTCTCGTGGCGGTGATGGTGTCGGCGGTGCCGGCGATCGCCGCCGAGCTCAACCGTAGCGATGTCGAGCCCACCACCGACACGACGCCGGTGCTCGAGCTGCACCGGGGCGGTGAGATCCGGCACCTCTCACGAGCGGATATCGAAGGGGCGGGTCCCCTGTACGCGAGCGAGCTCGTCAGTCGCGAGGGCATGGCCGGGCGGTTCACCGGCGTGCTCCTGACGGACTTCGTCGAGGCGTTCCGGCTCGGTGACGCGCGCCGGCTACGGTTCATCGCCGCCGACGGGTACAGCGTTTTTCTTACCCCCGAGGATATGCGGGCGAAGGATTACCTGCTCGTCACCCGGTTTCAGGGCGATCCCATGACTCTGGCGAACAAGGGCCCCCTGAGGCTCGTCGTGCCCGCCGATGAGCAAGCCGTGCTCGAGGGGACGAAGTCGGGGGCGGAGTGGGTCTGGTCCATCGTCGAGTTGCAGGCACGGTGAGACGCCGCGCGGGCTGGTTGTTGCTCGCGGGGTACGTGGCCATCGCCATGCCCGTCGTCGCGATCTGCGTGCTTTTCGTGGTCAATGCGCAGAAGCATCTCGGCGCCAACTACATCAGCTTCTCCACCGAGGTGGTGCGCGGGCAGCAGGACGCAGCTCGCTTGCGTTCCGCCGCGGAAGCGCTCATGCGCGACGGTGGCGATGACAAGGTGCAGGTGCTGCAGGAGGTGCTCACCGTCATCGAGACCCGCAAGGCGACGGTTCTCCATGCCATGGAGCGTCCACCGTTCGCCGACATGGATCTGGACGACATTCGCGCCGAATTCCGGCGACTGCAGGCGGATCTCGCCCGGATCGCGACGCTGGGCCGTGTCGGTACGTTGCAACAGTCCAGCGTACGCTCGGCGCTGCGGGCGCGCGTATTCGTGGTGGAGGACGACGTTGCCTTTATCTACAGTGAGCTCCACAAGCGCGTGGTATCGGCATCGGCGGCGCAGCAGCGTCTCATGGAGCGGCTTTCCTACGCTTTGCTGACTCTGGTTGCAGTGGTGCTCGTGGGGCTGGGGGCGCTGCTGATGATGCTCCACCAGCTCCAGCGCCAGCGCCGCGAGCTCGAACACCGATCGGCCACCGACGATCTCACCGGGTTGAGCAACCGCGCGACGCTGGTGGAGCAGGCGAGCGATGCGCTCTCCCTCGCGCGCCGCTCGCAGCTGCCCTGCAGCGTGGCGCTGATCGACATCGATCACTTCAAACGCATCAACGATGACTACGGTCACCCTGTCGGCGATCGGGTGCTCGAGCACCTGGGTGCGGTGCTGAGATCGTCGGTGCGTGCCAGCGACGCGGTCTCGCGGGTCGGCGGTGAGGAATTCTGTATCCTGATGCCCAACACCCGGGTACGGGAGTCACTGGCTTTGTGTGCGCGCATACGCGATGCCATCGTCGGTGAACCGTGCCCCGTCGGGCCGGAGGGAACGCTGTCCTGCACCGTGAGTATCGGCGTGGCCACGACCCAGGCGGGCGGGCGTGAGACGTTCGAGGTCCTCTATGCCCGCGCCGATGCGGCGTTGTATGCGGCCAAGCGGGGCGGGCGCGACCGCATCTTCCACGAGAACGAGATGCCATCGGGGGTTGCCCCTGCCGGACCGGTGCGCCGTGCCCGCGAATACTGATCCTGGATAAGAACGAATGCCGCGTTGCCACGAAACAGAGCCGCTGGTCCGGTTTGACGGGC
>CAZHBN010000116.1:0-11463 GCA_964530405.1 uncultured Ectothiorhodospiraceae bacterium | reverse complement strand
GACGGGGTTGCGGTGATCAACGCCGACGACGATCATGCGCCGCTTTGGCGGGAATTCGCGGGAGCGCGCCGTATCGTGACGTTCGGCACCGCCGAGTCGGCGGACGTAAGGGTGCTTCCGGATCATCGCGAACGCATGCGTCTGGCACTGCCTGGTGGTGACGAGGTCACCGCCGCGCTTTCTCTGCCCGGAGCGCACAACCGCATGAACGCTGCAGCGGCTGCCGCCGCATCGCTCGCTGCCGGCGCCCCGCCGGCCTGGATCGAACGCGGGCTGGAGACTGTCGGTAGCGTTGCCGGGCGGCTCGCGCGCCAGCGCCTCGCTGGCGGCATCGAGCTGATCGATGACAGCTACAACGCCAATCCGGCGTCGGTACGTGCCGCGGTGGACCTGTTGGCCGCTGCCGGCGGCGAATGCTGGCTCGTGCTCGGCGACATGGGGGAGCTGGGTGAGGCTGCGGCGTCTCTGCACGCGCAGACCGGTGCCTACGCGCGCGACGCCGGCATCACGCGGCTTTACACCTGCGGTGCGATGGCACGGGAGGCGGCCGAGGCGTTCGGTGAAGGCGCTACGCATTGCCCCGGAGTCGACGCGCTCGTGGCGACGCTTCGCCGGAATCTCCGGCCTGGGGTTCGTGTGCTGATCAAGGGTTCCCGCTCCGCGGCGATGGACCGAGTGGTCGCCGCGCTCACCGAAGGCGACGACCAAGGGGTAGGGGGCTGAACGATGCTACTGGCGCTGGCGAGCTGGCTGGAATCATTCTACAGCGGATTCAATGTCTTCCAGTACCTGACATTCCGCGCGATTCTGGGCACGCTCACCGCTTTGGGGATCGCCTTGCTGGTGGGGCCCGGGCTGATCCGGCGCCTGGTCCGTTACCAGATCGGTCAGTACGTGCGCGATGACGGGCCGCAGACCCATCTCTCCAAGGCGGGCACGCCGACCATGGGCGGTGCCCTGATCCTGGTGGGCGTGGCCGTCGCCACCGTGCTCTGGAGTGACCTGACCAACCGTTTCGTCTGGACAGTGCTGCTCGTGACCCTGGCCTTCGGTGTCATTGGCGGCATCGATGACTGGCTCAAGCTCACGCGGGCCAACAGCAAGGGGCTGTCAGCGCGCGCGAAGTACCTGTCGCAGTCCATCGTGGGCTTCGTTGCGGCGATCGTGCTGTTCGCGAGCGCGCAACTGCCCATCGAGACCTCGCTCATAGTGCCGTTCTTCAAGACCGTGGCGGTGCCTCTGGGCTGGGTATTCGTGCCGCTGACCTATTGTGTGATCGTCGGCGCTTCCAACGCCGTGAATCTCACCGATGGTCTGGACGGTCTCGCCATCATGCCCACCGTGCTGGTGGGGGGCGCACTCGGCGTGTTCGCATACGCGACCGGGCATAGCAACTTCGCCGATTACCTGGGCATTCCCTACGTGCCCGGCGTCGGCGAGATCGTCGTATTCTGCGGTGCCCTGGTGGGCGCCGGCCTCGGATTCCTCTGGTTCAACACTTACCCGGCTCAGGTGTTCATGGGGGATGTCGGTGCCCTGGCTCTGGGTGCGGCACTCGGGGTCATCGCCGTGGTCGTCCGACAGGAGCTCGTGCTTTTCATCATGGGCGGTGTCTTCGTCGTGGAGACCGTCTCGGTCATGCTCCAGGTCGCCTCGTTCAAGCTCACCGGCCGGCGGATATTCCGCATGGCACCGCTGCACCACCACTTCGAGCTCAAGGGGTGGCCGGAGCCGCGCGTGATCGTGCGGTTCTGGATCATCACGGTGGTTCTCGTGCTCGTGGGGCTGGCGACGTTGAAGTTGCGTTGATGGTGGATATGGACGATATGGGGGCAGATAGGCACGCATATACCGCCGTCGTCGGACTCGGCGAGAGCGGTTACGCCTGTGCCTGCCACCTGGTCGACCAGGGGCAGAGAGTGGCGGTCACCGACAGCCGCGAGGCACCACCACGCGCTGCCGACCTGGCGGTTTCCGCCCCTGCCGTCTCCCAGTACCTCGGCGCCATCGATGGTGCCTTGCTTGCGGGTGCCGCCGAGGTGGTGCTCAGCCCCGGGGTCGATCCGCGGCACCCGGCCATCGCGGCGGCCCGCGCTGCGGGCGTGCCCGTGACCGGTGAGATCGAGCTCTTCGCACGGGCCGCGGATGCGCCGGTGGTGGCGATTACCGGCTCCAATGGCAAAAGCACGGTAACCACCCTGGTCGGCGAGATGGCGCGGGCGGCGGGCGTCGACGCGGCGGTGGGCGGCAACCTCGGTCCGGCGGCACTGTCGCTGCTCGCACGCAAGCCCCGGCCGCAGCTTTATGTGCTCGAGCTCTCGAGCTTTCAGCTGGAGACGGTATCGACCCTGGCACCTGCAGCGTCGGTGGTATTGAACGTCAGCGCCGACCATCTCGACCGTTACGCCGACCTGGAGGGCTACACCGCCGCCAAGGCGAAGGTCTACGAGCGCTCGGCGTCGGCGGTGATCAACCGTGACGATCCCGCCGTGGTCGCAATGGCTCCGGCTTCGGAGCGAGTCGTCGGCTTCACCCTTGCCGAGCCGCGTGCCGGCGACTGGGGGGTGCGCGACCACGCCTTCGTCCGCGGCGATGAGCACCTCTGTGCCGTGGACATCTGGCGCTTACCGGGAACGCACAACCGTGCCAACGCGCTGGCCGCGCTGGCGCTCGCTGATGCAGTGGAGCTGCCCTGGCCGGCCATGACCGCTGCCCTTGGCGCCTTTCGGGGGTTGCCGCACCGAATGGAGTTGGTCGCCGAGGTTGCCGGACGGTGGTTCTACAACGACTCCAAGGGGACGAATGTGGGTGCGGCGGAGGCCGCTGTCGCCGGGCTGGCAGCGCCGGTGGTGCTGATCGCCGGTGGCCAGGCGAAGGGCCAGGATTTCGCCCCGCTCGCCTCGGCACTCGCCGGCCGGGCGCGCGGCGTAGTGCTTCTGGGCGAAGACGCCCACGCAATGGCTGCTGCGCTCGACGGTGTGTGCCCACTGGAGCAGGTACCGGACATGGCCGCTGCGGTGCGTGCAGCGTTCGCAATGAGTCGGTCCGGGGATGCGGTGTTGTTGAGCCCGGCGTGCGCCAGCTTCGATATGTTCGAGGGTTATGCGGCGCGCGGCGATGCGTTCCGTGAGTGCGTGGAGGCGCTTGGCAATGGCTGAGGCGGTCGCTCCGCAACCGGCTCTCCCGGCCTCGCGCCGGACGCAGGCGCCCCTGCCACTGCTCGACTGGGTCATGCTGGGACTCGTTGCGGCGATTCTGCTCATGGGGCTCGTGATGGTGGCGTCTGCCTCCGTGGCGATGGCCGAACGCGAGACCGGTGAGGCCCTCTACCTCTTCTGGCGTCAGCTGGCCTATGCGGGGCTCGGCGTGGCGCTTGCGACAGCCGTGGTAGGGCTGATTCCCGTGCGCACGGTGCAGCTTGCCGGCCCCTCGCTGCTTGCCTGTGGGCTGGTCCTGCTGGTGCTCGTGCTGTTGCCCGGCGTGGGGCGCGAGGTCAATGGCAGCGTTCGCTGGTTGCCGCTGGTGGTGTTCAACCTGCAGGTCTCAGAGGCCGCCAAGCTGTGCGTGTTCGTCTATCTCGCCGGCTACCTCGTGCGTCGCCGGGAAGCGTTGCAGAGTACGGCCAAGGGGTTCCTGCTGCCGGTGGGCGTACTCGCGCTCACCGCGGCCCTGCTCCTCGCCGAGCCCGATTTCGGCGCTGCCGCCGTGATAATCGCTACCGGCATGACCATGCTCTTTCTTGCAGGCGCGCCGCTGGGTTGGTTGCTCGCCTGTGCGGCCGGCGGGGCGGGTACCGCAGCGGCGCTCGTGGTGACGTCGCCGTACCGTTGGGAGCGGCTTACCGCCTTCCTCAACCCCTGGGCGGATCCGTTCGACAGTGGTTTTCAGCTCACCCAGGCATTGATCGCCGTGGGCCGCGGTGGCTGGTTCGGCGTTGGCCTGGGTAATAGCGTTCAGAAGCTGTTCTACCTGCCGGAGGCGCATACCGATTTCCTTTTTTCTGTGCTCGCCGAAGAGCTCGGCGTTGCCGGGGTGCTCGCCGTGCTGTCCCTCTATGGCCTGCTCGTATGGCGGATATTCCGCGCCGGTATGGCGAGTCATGCAGTGGGGCGCCGCTTCGGTGCCTACCTGTGCTGGGGTATCGGTTTCTGGCTGGGACTGCAGGCGTTCATCAACATGGGGGTGAATCTGGGTTTGCTGCCCACCAAGGGGCTCACTCTGCCACTGATGAGCTATGGCGGAAGCTCGCTGGTCATGTCGCTGGTGGCGTTGGCCCTGGTGTTGCGGGTCGACCGGGAGCGTCGGTTGATCGCGGCGGCCGCGCGGCGGGAGCGCGCCGGGGAGGAGGCTGCATGAGCCGGGCCCCCGTACTGATTCTCGCCGGCGGCACCGGCGGTCACGTCTTCCCGGCCCTGGCGGTCGCTGAACGGCTGCGCGAGGCGGGGATTCCGGTGTTGTGGATGGGAACCGCCCGCGGCCTGGAGGCGCGCGTCGTGCCGGCCGCCGGTATCGAGCTGCGTTCGCTGCAGGTGAGGGGGTTGCGCGGCAAGGGGCGGCTCGGCTGGGTGTTGGCGCCATGGATGCTTGCGCGCGCGCTCATGCAGGCGCTGGCCGTGGTGCGTCGTTGCCGGCCTCAGGTAGTGCTCGGCATGGGGGGCTATGTCAGCGGCCCCGGCGGCCTCGCCGCATGGTTGCTTCGCCGGCCGCTGGTGATTCACGAGCAGAACGCCGTGCCGGGCATGACCAACCGGTGGCTTGCCCGGCTGTCCCGGCGAGTGCTGACGGGGTTCGACAGCCCGTTTCCCGGCGCGCCGGCCGCGCGTTTCGTCGGTAATCCGGTGCGTCGAGCGGTCTGCGAGCTACCGCCTCCGGAGCAGCGTATGGCGGGGCGTGACGGCGGTCCGCTGCGGGTGCTGGTGCTCGGGGGCAGTCTTGGCGCGAAGACTCTCAACCGGGCAGTGCCGGCGGCGCTCGCCGAGCTTCCCGAGGGGCGGAGGCCACTGGTGCGTCATCAGGCCGGTGAACGCACGCTGGCGCTGGCGCGTCAGGCTTATGCGGAGGCGGGCGTCGAGGCGGACGTCGGTGCCTTCATCGATGACATGGCCGAAGCCTACGGCTGGGCGGATCTCGTCATCTGCCGCGCCGGTGCGCTCACCGTCGCGGAAATCGCGGCGGCGGGTGTGGCGGCGGTGTTCGTGCCCTTTCCCTATGCAGTGGATGACCACCAGGCGGCGAACGCGCGTTTTCTGGTGGAAGCCGGCGCGGCACGGATGATTCGGGAATCGGAGCTCAATGGCGGCGCCCTCGGGCGAGCGCTGGCGGAGCTGGTCGCCGAGCGCGACCGGTTGGTGGATATGGCGCGGCGGGCGCGGCAGCGCGGCCGGCCGCAGGCGGCAGCCTCCGTGATGGAGAGTTGCCTGGAGGTGGCACGATGAACGATATGCCGGGCACGCACTGGGATCACGGCGCGCCGGGGGCCATGGGCCGCGTACGGCGGCTGCATTTCGTCGGTATCGGTGGTTCCGGCATGGGCGGTATAGCCGAGGTCCTGCTCAATCTCGGCTATACGGTTACCGGGTCGGACCTGCGCGACAACGCTGTTACCCGCCGGCTCCGGGAGCTTGGTGCGACCATCGACCTCGGCCACGACGAGGCCCATGTGAGCCACGCCGATGCGGTGGTCACCAGCAGCGCCGTGGGCGAGGACAATCCGGAGGTGCAGGCCGCCCGTAACCGCCGTCTGCCGGTGGTTCCCCGCGCGGAGATGCTTGCCGAGCTCATGCGGTTTCGCTACGGCGTGGCGGTGGCGGGCACTCACGGCAAGACCACGACCACGAGTCTGGTGGCGAGCGTGCTCGCCGAGGGTGGGCTCGATCCAACGTTCGTCATCGGTGGTCGCCTCAACAGCGCGGCGAGCCACGCGCGTCTGGGCGCCGGCCGTTATCTGGTCGCCGAGGCCGACGAGAGCGATGCCTCGTTTCTCTACCTCAAGCCGATGATCGCGGCGGTCACCAATATCGACGCGGACCACCTCGGCACGTACGAGGGCGATTTCCAGCGGCTGCGGGGTACGTTTCTGGAGTTTCTCCACCACTTGCCGTTCTATGGCCTCGCCGTGCTCTGCGTCGATGATCCCGAGGTCCGCGCGCTGGTTCCTGAGGTCACCCGGCCCGTGCGGACCTACGGCTTCTCCGCAGGGGCCGACGTGCGCGGTACGCAGGTAGAGCAGAACGGACACCGCACGCGTTTCCAGGTCGTCATAGACGATGCGCCGGCGTTCCCTGTGGAGGTCAACCTGCCCGGGCGCCACAACGCCCAGAACGCGCTCGCCGCCATCACGATCGCCCACGAGCTCGGGATTCCGCGGGACGACATCGCGGCGGCGCTCGGTCAGTTCCAGGGCATCGGTCGCCGCTTCCAGGTCTACGGCGAGCTGACGCTGCCGCGCGGCCCGGTGCTGCTGGTCGATGACTACGCCCACCATCCTCGGGAGATCGCGGCGGTGATGCAGGCCGTGCGTGAGGGGTGGCCGGATCGCCGTCTGGTGGTAGCTTTTCAGCCCCACCGTTACAGCCGCACGCGTGATCTTTTCGATGACTTCGCGCGCACGCTCTGCGAGGCCGATGCGCTGTTGGTCACGGAGGTATACGGGGCCGGCGAGGCGCCGATCACCGGGGCGGACGGTCGAAGCCTCTGTCGCGCGATTCGCGCACGCGGCCAGGTGAATCCTGTGTTCGCGGCCAGCCTGGACGAACTTGCCGAATTGCTCCCCGACATCGCCGAGCCGGGGGACCTGGTCATCACTTTGGGCGCCGGCAGTATCGGCAACGCCGCACCAGAGCTGGTCGCGAATCACGGCCGGGAGGCCAGGGAGTGAGCGCATTGCGAGGTCGTGAGCGCCACAACGAACTCATGGCCCGGCACACGAGCTGGCGGGTCGGTGGTCCGGCGGATCGATTCTATCGGCCCGCGGATGCCGACGACCTCGCGACCTACCTGTGCGCATTGCCCGAAACGGTTGCCGTGACCTGGGTCGGCCTGGGAAGCAACCTGTTGGTCCGCGATGGTGGCCTTCGCGGTGCAGTCATCCAGCCTCAGCGCGGGCTGGCGGATGTGAACGTGTCGCCGGAGGGCGAAGTAATCGCGGGCGTGGGGCTGCCCTGCGCAAAGCTCGCACGGGCGTGTGGCCGGGCGGGGCTCGTGGGGGCCGAGTTCTTCGCGGGCATTCCCGGAACGCTGGGCGGCGCGCTGGCGATGAATGCCGGTGCGTGGGGGGGAGAGACCTGGCCCCACGTGCTGGCGGTGGAGACGGTGAATCGTCGTGGCGAGCGCCGCTGGCGCACCCGCGACGACTATCGGGTTGGTTACCGCGAGGTGAGCGGACCACCGGGGGAGTGGTTCCTGCGCGCGAAGCTGGGCTTCCCCGGCGGCGGTGACCCGGATGCGCTCGCCGCACGTGTGCGCGAGCTGGTCGCCGAGCGCGCGGAGCGCCAGCCCATGGGCGAAGCGAGTTGCGGTTCGGTGTTCCGGAATCCGCCGGGGGACCACGCAGCGCGCCTCATCGAGGCCGCGGGGCTCAAGGACACGCGCATTGGCGGTGCCCGCGTGAGTGACAAGCACGCGAATTTCATCATCAACGACGGCGACGCGACGGCCGCGGATATCGAGGCGCTCATCGCCCATGTGCGCGCCGTGGTGGCCGATCGTCACGGCGTTCACCTGCAGCACGAGGTGTGCATCGTCGGTGAGGAGGTGACGGATGGGTGAGCCGGGTTGGCGGAACCCCGAGCAGGCCGGCCACGTGGCCGTGCTGCTGGGCGGCTGGTCGGCGGAGCGGGAGATTTCCCTGAAGAGCGGGCGCGCCATGCTCGCCGCGCTCCGGCGTCGTGGCGTGGATGCTCACGCGTTCGATCCCAGTGAGCAACCGCTTACCCGTCTGGCGGATTTCGATCGCGCTCTGATCGCCCTGCATGGGCGCGGTGGTGAGGACGGCGTCATCCAGGGCGTCCTCGATGCGCTGGGCGTGCCTTATTCGGGTAGCGGAGTGCTCGGCTCCGCCATCGCCATGGACAAGCTGCGCACCAAGCTCATCTGGCGCGGACTGGGCCTGGCGACGCCGGGGTTCGCGCGCCTGGATGCCGCATCTGACTGGGAGAGAGTGGTCGCCGATCTCGGGTTGCCCTTGATGGTCAAACCCGCCCATGAAGGCTCCAGCCTGGGGATGGCGCGGGTCGATGCCGCCGGCGACCTTCAGCGCGCGTGGCACGCGGCTGCGGCGTACGACGCGGAGGTGTTCGCCGAACAGTGGGTCAGTGGCGAGGAGTACACCGTGGCACTGCTCGACGGCGAGGTCCTGCCGCCGATCCGCATCGAGCCCACTCACGGTTTCTATGATTTCGACGCCAAGTACGTCGCCGAGGATACGCGCATGCATTGCCCGTGCGGATTGCCTGCAGCGGTGGAGCGCGAGCTCGGCGAGCTCGCTCGAGCGGCCTTCGAGGTGGTGGGGGCCAGCGGCTGGGGCCGGGTGGATGTGATGCGGGACGCCGCCGGCGCCTTCTGGCTGCTGGAGGTCAATACCGTCCCGGGAATGACCGATCACTCCCTGGTGCCGGCAGCCGCTCGCGTGGCGGGCATGGACATGGACGAG
Organism: uncultured Ectothiorhodospiraceae bacterium; assembly: GCA_964530405.1. Lineage (GTDB taxonomy): Bacteria > Pseudomonadota > Gammaproteobacteria > Nitrococcales > Nitrococcaceae > Arhodomonas. The sequence goes on along the minus strand of CAZHBN010000116.1, from coordinate 2,813 downwards.
CTGGTGTGGCGCATCCTCGCGACGAGCCAGCGGCGGGAAGTGGCGAGATGACCACGATGACCATGAACGACGAGCCAGACCTGAGCGCTGGTGCGGATGCGTCCGCACCGCGGCGTGGCGCTGTCCGCTGGGTCGCCGGTGTGGCTGTCGTCGTGGTCGTCGTCGCGGCCGCCTCGCTCGCGCTCGAGCGTTGGCAACCGGCATCGGTATTCCCGGTGCGCACGGTGCGTTTCGAGGGCGATCTCGCTCACGTGGCGGAGTCCGACCTGCGCGCGGCGGTGGCGGGCCATCTTGGTGGCGGCTTGCTGCTGGTGGATCTCGGCAGCGTGCGGCGGGCGGTGAAGGCTCTGCCCTGGGTAGAGGATGCCGCGGTCTGGCGCGTCTGGCCGCAGGGCTTGCGTATCAGTGTGAACGAGCGTGAGCCGGTGGCGGCCTGGGGAGGTGATGCCCTGGTGACCGCCGCCGGGCACGTTTTCCGTCCCGACGTCAGGTCCGACCGTCTGCCGCGCCTGGGTGGCCCCGACGGCAGCCAGGAGGAGGTGCTGCAGCGCTTCCGGGCCTGGCGTGAACGCCTTGGCACCATTGGCCTGACGTTGCGGGCATTGCGCCAGGACGAACGCCGGGCCTGGCACGGGCGTCTCGCCGACGGTACGTCGCTGGCGCTCGGGCGCAACGATGTCGATGCGCGTATCGAGCGCCTGATCAACGCCTGGCCGCGCGTTCGCCGCGCGGCCGGGGACCGCGGTATTGCCGCACTAGATCTGCGTTACCCCAATGGCTTCGCCGTGCGCTGGGCGCCGGAGAGTGAACAGGCCGGAAAGGATATACATCCATGACCCGCAAACAGGATCGCAATCTGCTCGTCGGACTGGACATCGGGACCTCGAAAGTGGTCGCCATCGTCGGGGCCGTCAAGGAAGGCGGCGAGCTCGAGGTCGTGGGAATCGGTTCCCACCCCTCGCGTGGCATGAAAAAAGGCGTTGTCGTCAATATCGAGTCGACGGTGCAGTCAATCCAGCGTGCGGTGGAGGAAGCCGAGCTCATGGCCGGCTGTGACATTCACTCCGTGTACGCGGGGATCGCTGGCAGTCACGTGCGCTCGCTGAACTCCCACGGCATCGTTGCAATCCGTGACCGTGAGGTCTCGGGCGGCGATGTGGAACGGGTCATAGACGCCGCTCGCGCGGTGGCCATTCCCGCGGACCAGAAAATTCTCCATATCCTGCCCCAGGAATACATCATCGACAGCCAGGAGGGCATTCGCGAGCCGGTCGGCATGTCGGGCGTGCGCCTGGAGGCGAAAGTCCACATGGTCACCGGCGCCGTGAGCGCCGCGCAGAACATCGTCAAGTGCGTGCGCCGCTGCGGGCTCGACGTGGATGACGTCATCCTCGAGCAGCTCGCCTCCGCGCAGGCCGTGCTCACCGAGGACGAGAAGGAGCTCGGTGTCTGCCTGGTCGACATCGGCGGCGGTACCACCGATATCGCCGTGTTCACCGAAGGTGCAATCCGCCATACCGCGGTCATTCCCATCGCGGGCGACCAGGTCACCAACGACATCGCCGTGGCGTTGCGTACCCCCACCCAGCACGCCGAGGACATCAAGGTTAAGTACGCCTGCGCGCTGTCCCAGCTCGCCAGCCCCGAGGAAACCATCGAGGTGCCGTCCGTGGGCGACCGCGCGGCCAGGCGCCTGTCCCGTCAGACGCTCGCGGAAGTCATTGAGCCCCGCTACGAGGAGCTGATGACGCTGGTACAGAGCGAGCTGCGTCGCAGCGGCTTCGAGGACCTGATGGCGGCGGGCATCGTGCTCACCGGCGGCAGCGCCAAGATGGAAGGGGCCATCGATCTGGCTGAGGAAGTGTTTCATATGCCGGTGCGCCTGGGACTCCCGCAAGGGGTCACCGGGCTGACCGACGTGGTGCGTAACCCCATATACGCCACCGGCACGGGCCTGCTGCTGTTCGGCGGCTCCAAGCAGCACGCCGAACCCGGCGTCACCGCCGAGGACGACAGCGGGCATACGGGCTTCAGCGCGCTATGGACGCGCATGAAGGGTTGGTTCCAGGGGAACCTCTAAGAGGGCCTGTCGACAGGTCCCGATAAAGCACGGGTCGAGTGACTACAGACAGCCGGTACGAAGAGACCGGATTCAGGAGGCGCGACATGAAGTTCGAACTCATGGACTCGTTTAGCCAAAACGCAGTGATCAAGGTCATCGGTGTCGGTGGCGGCGGCGGCAACGCCGTGCAGCACATGGTTGCCGCAGACGTCGAGGGCGTGGATTTCATCTGCGCCAACACGGACGCCCAGGCGTTGAAGAACACGTCGGCGAAAACCGCCCTGCAGCTGGGCGCCAACATCACCAAGGGGCTGGGCGCCGGCGCCGATCCGGGTATCGGTCGCGAGGCGGCGATGGAGGATCGCGAGCGCATCGCCGAGGTCCTCGAAGGGGCGGACATGGTATTCATCACCGCGGGCATGGGCGGTGGCACCGGCACCGGGGCGGCGCCCGTCGTCGCCGAGGTGGCCAAGGAGATGAGCATCCTCACCGTAGCCGTGGTGACCAAGCCGTTCCCGTTCGAGGGTGGCAAGCGCATGAACGTGGCGATGGAGGGCATGAAAGAGCTCGGCCGCCACGTGGACTCGTTGATCACCATCCCCAACGAGAAGCTGCTGTCGGTGCTGGGCAAGGAGCTGACGCTGCTCAATGCCTTCAAGTCTGCCAACGATGTACTCCTCGGCGCGGTAAAGGGGATCGCCGAGCTGATCACCCGGCCGGGGCTCATCAACGTGGATTTCGCGGACGTGCG
>CAZHBN010000115.1:0-11586 GCA_964530405.1 uncultured Ectothiorhodospiraceae bacterium | reverse complement strand
TGAGTTGCCCGGCGATCTCCGCCGGACTGAGCTCACGTTCGGCCACGGGTCGCTTCAGCTCCTCGCTGGGAAACGGAATCGGTTGAGATTCGTCGTTCAGAAGCATGTCATCGAGCACTAACGTCAGCTCGTTGGCCCTTGGCACACCCGCCGCTTCCAACGCAGCGTCCTCGCCCGGGTCGCGAAGGATGAGCGGCCCGGCCAGCCCCAGGTCGATCTGCTCGTTGGTGCGGAAGTGGGGGTGGTACCAGTGGGTTGCCGGGTTGACGACCTTGAATTCGTATGTGAAGCGCCCGCCCGGCGGCACCGCGATCTGGGAGAGATTGCTGCCGTCCATTTCGGCGGGCACCTCAACGCCGTGCCAGTGAATGCTGGTGCCTACCGGCAATTCGTTCTTCAGGTGGACCCGCAGCGTGTCACCGATATTCGCCTCGATCCGGGGACCGGGTACCTGGCCGTTGTACGCCCAGGCCTTGGTCCATTTTCCCGGGCTGATCTGTATCCAGGTCTCACCGGCGGTGAGGTTGACTTCGACGATGTCCGGATCCGGATTGATATCGACCGCTTTCTCCACCCGCACCGACCGGTCCCAGCCGCCCGGGTTCTCGACGGTCGCGGCGCTGGCCTGGGCCGGCTGTGCTATCGGCACTGAACAGGCAAAGAGCGCCACACATATGCCCTGCGCTATGTTCTTCGTTTTCATGGCTGAGCCTTTTAATCGCTCTCGACGCCACACACGCCATGGGTGAGCACACGACCGACCGCCGGGCGAGCCCGGGGAAGGCCGTGTGGTTTACATGCCAGGCATGGTGGTCGGTGGCGCGCCGCACACTCCCTTGCGCGGTCGCTATCCACCGGACGGTGCGTCACTGGTTGCCGTTATTCTTATTTCTGCTGCACTTCATGCCCTTGCAGGGCGTGTCGCTCAGGCTCATGACGATAAGGCCGTTGTTGATGTCCGTGGCAATCACCGTTCCGCTGTCGAACAGCGGAAAAATGCCCCACTGGCCCAGGAAGGCATTGCCGAACGTCTCTTCCTGATTGATGTTGAGGATGCGGTTGGGCAGCCGCGGCTCCGTGTCCATGTGGGCGTATGGCTCGAGGCTCACGGTTCCCTCGGCGTCCCGGGTGATATTCAGAACCCGGGTACCGGAGGTGTAAGAGGCGATGAAGAGCTTGCCGTCCTTGACCGCGAAGTTGTGGTCGAGCCCTACGGTTTCGTCCTCGAAACGCTCCACCAACTCCGGGTCGTCAAGGTCCGTGATGTCCATGATGTAGGTGCCGGTTCGGGGCTTGTTGGTGGGGTCGTCCACCGGTTCGCCGAAGGCATCGCCGAACATCCAGCCTGCCTTGACGAGCTCGTCGATCTCGTCGCCGATGAATAGGAAGTCCTGTGCCTCGGTGGTCCAGCCATTGTGCGAGAACACCAGTTCGGGGACACGGAAGCGGTCGATGACCTGGATATCGCTCTTGTCGGTTACGTCCCAGATTTCCGTAAACCCGCCGACAGGGTTGCCTTCGCGCTGGCCCTGGCGGTCGCGGCCATCGAAGACGAAGGCGATCTCGCTGCCCTGGTAGTCGGAATCCGGTCCCTCGTAATTCACCACGTAGAAATCGTGCTCGCCGACGTCCTCGCGACAGGCGGCCACGGTTGGATTCCACGGGTCGGCGTTGAGATCCAGGATCAATGTGTTGAAGCGAGGGGGATCAACGGCGCCGCAGGCGTTGTTCGTCGTGCCTTCCTCGAGGTGGACGCCAGCCAGGTAGGCGAAGCCGCTGTCCTGGTTTATGAAGATGTTATGGGCGCCGTGATACCCGCCACCGTTGAAGGTCTTCACCGGCACCAGGGTCTCGTCCAGGGGCGCCCCGGGGGTACCCGCCGCGTCGACGGCGTCGATGTTCTCCAGGTCGACGATGACCACCGAGGAGTCGTCGATCTCGGTAACGAAGTAGGCGAAGTGCCCGAACGTCCCACCGTCGCCCCAGATATTGGCGGAGTCGAATGGCAGTTGACTGCCGATGGTGCCGAGGTAAACCGGGTCTTCGGGGGTGGTGATGCGGACGACCGAGATGCCGCCGGTATGGGTGACCAGCGCGTATTCCTCGCCGGCCGGCGACGTGTACCCCCAGATATCGTTGACCATGCCCTTGGACCAGACGCCCGGGAGTGGCATCGCACCGAGCGCCTCGGGAGCGATCTGGCTATGGAAGACCATATTGCGCGTATCCGGGAAGGGACCCTTGAACACGGGCAAGCTGGAGACGCCGTCATCCCCGTTTTCTTGGGCGGTGGCGGGCAGTGTCACAGCAAACGACAGCAGCAACGTAACGAGCGGTTGCTTCCAGGATTGCATTGCTCTCTCCTCTGTGCATATTCCTGTTTGCACCCCGCCCCCTGTGCTGCGCCCGCAAATGCCGGACGCCCGCTAAACGATAGTTTATTGCAGCACGGCCACAAGAGCGCCCACGCCATGTTTGGTTATCTCTGCAACAGGGAATCGTGCTCGTCAGAAGAAAATCCTGTTTTCTATCCTGCTGACAGATTTTATTGCCATTAACGCAGCATCGTTCATTGTCTACGCCGTCACATATTCGACGCCGCTCCCCAAGCACTTCTGTCCTGCGTTGTGGAATGTTTCGCGGCGACGTTGGCGACTATCGAGAACGCCGGGGTTTTGTGGGTGGTCGTTTACGCTAGGTAAATGCCTGGAGTGAGAAGGGGGGTGAAAGGGCAAATCCATGCGCAGGCAGTCACGCTTCTCTGGGGGGGAATCGGTGGCGCCGGCCCCTGTCACCGTCGCTCGGAAGGTGGCGAGCGACGGTGAGCATTGCCTAATGGAGGCTACGGCTGCCGGCGCGGGTTGTGTCCAGGGTTAGCGAGCGTTGATCAGTGCCTGAACGTCCTGCCTTTCCGGCATGGCCTCGGCGGCACCCGCCCTGGTGGTGGCCAGTGCTCCACAGGCGGCGGCGAATCCCACGGCGTCGGCGAGTGACTCGCCGCGGGCGAACGCGCTCGCGAGGCCGCCGCTGAAGGCGTCGCCGGCGGCCGTGGTGTCCACGGCCTGCACCGGGTACGGTCGCACGAACCCCTGTGCGTCGGCGCCGGCGAAGGCGACGCCGCGTTCACCGAGCTTCACGACCGCGGCGGCGACACCCTGCGCCTGTAGTGCCCGCGCGGCGTTGAGCGCTTCCTCCGCCGTCGTCGGCCGACGCCCGAGCAGCGCTTCGGTTTCGGTCTCGTTGGGTGTGAGCACATCCACCGCCCCGAGCAGCGCAGGCGGCAGCGCTTCCGCGGGAGCCGGCGCCGGGTCCAGCAGTACCGGCACACCCGCTGCGTTGGCGGCGCGCGCCGCCGCCATGACCGTGGCGAGGGGCAACTCGAGCTGCAGCAGCAGGCAGCGGGCCCCGGGGAGCAATCGCTCGAGCCGTCGAACATCGCTGTCGTCCACGGCGAAGTTGGCGCCGGGTACCACCGTTATGCAATTCTGCGCGGCGGCATCCACGCCGATCAGGGCAATGCCCGTCGGTGTGTCGCAGCGCTGAAGGGCTTCGCAGTGAACGCCATGGCGATCCAGAGCCGTTCGCGCGCGTTCACCGAACTCGTCCTGACCGATGCGCCCGACCAGGTGTGTGTCTGCCTCCAGGCGCGCGGCGGCGACGGCCTGATTGGCGCCCTTGCCACCGAGGCCGATGGCGTAGCGCTCGCCGTGGACTGTCTCGCCGGGGCGGGGCAGGCGGTGGGCGTAGAGGGCGATGTCGACATTGACGCTGCCGAAGACGAGAACACTCATGCGTCGGGCTCCGGTGGTTGGTTTCGTGCGTGGGTCACGTCTCGCCAGGCCACCGAGTCGCGTACCACGAGCTCGGGGGGCAGCCGGGTCTGTGCGGGCAAAGGGGTGCCTTTGTCCAGGCGGTCCAGCAGCACGGTGGCCGCGGTCTGACCGAGCGCGGGAATGGGCTGGCGCACCGTGGTGAGCGCCGGTGTCAGGTAACGGCTGATCTCGACGTCGTCGTATCCGATGATCGAAATGTCCGCGGGCACCGCGAGACCATGGTCCGCGGCGGCACGGATCGCGCCGATGGCTGCGAGATCGTTGAAGGCGAACACCGCTTCCGGCCTGCGTTCGCCGCTGAGAACGCGAGTCATGGCCCGGTAACCGCTTTCCATGAGTAGGTCCGTCGCCAGAACGCGCTCGGCGGGCAGCATCATACCGGCGTCGGCGAGAGCTGACTCGACGCCCGCCAGACGCTCCCGGGAGCGAGGGTGGTCGTGGGGCCCGGTAAGAACCGCGATGTCGCGAAAACCGCGCTCGATCAGGAACCCGATGGCGATGCGGCCACCGGCGCGGGAATCGTCGTTGACCACGGCGGTGTCTTCCCCGGTGCCGGGGGCAGCGTCCATGAACACCGTAGGCACCTGGTGGGCATCCCGTAACGCCTCGAGGAAGCTCGGACCGTTACGCGAAGTCATGACCACAAGGCCGTCGATGCGCTTGTCGCGCAGTGTCTCCAGGTAGGCGAGCTGCTTGTCGTCGACGTCGTCGGCATTGCAGAGCACCAGGCTGTAGCCCCGTGCGAAGCACCCGTCTTCGACCCCGCGAATCACGCCGGCGAAGAACGGATTATTGGTACTCGTGACGATCATGCCGATGGTGCGGCTGCGGTTCGCCTTCAGGGCCTGGGCGACGGAGTCCGGGCGATAACCCAGCCGTGCTACAGCGTCGCGCACGCGCTCACGGGTCGCCGGGGATACGCGGCGTGTTCCGTTGATCACGTGAGAGACCGTGGTGGTGGAGACGCCGGCGGACTCGGCGACGTCCTTGAGTCTGACCATGACTGGGGCCTGTTGACCTTTCCCGAGGATGCCTCGCCGGTGCGCTGACGGTGCGAGGCAGGGCGGCGCGGTGCGCCGCCCCGGTGCGATGCTATTCGGTAATCAGTTTGAGGGGAACGGGGATGTATTCCTCGACCTCTTCGCCGGCAAGCACCTGGTTCGCCGTGGTCACGCCGAGCTCGCCAATGCGCGCGGCCTGCTGGGCCACTGTGGCAGCCATCGTGCCATCTTTCACCGCAGCGACGCCGTCGTCGGTGCCGTCGAACCCGACCACCATGATGTCACGGCCGCTCGCTTCGATGGCGCGGACGGCGCCCAGCGCCATTTCGTCATTCTGGGCGAATACGGCGTCGATGTCGTCGTGGGCCTGCAGCAGGTTTTCCATGACGTTCATGCCCTTGGTGCGGTTGAACTCGGCGGGCTGGCTGGCGACGAGCTCGACGCCGCCGGCATCGGCAATCACCTCGGTGAAGCCTTTACCGCGGTCGCGGGTGGCCGATGCACCGGGCACGCCCTCGAGCTGGACGACCTGGCCGTTGCCGTCGAGCTGATCGATGACGTAGTTGCCGGCGAGACGCCCGCCTTCCACGTTGTCCGAGGCGACATGGGCGACCACGTTACCGCGATTGGCGGCACGATCGAGCGTGATCACGGGAATGTCCCGCGCATTGGCGGCTCTTACCGCCGAGGTCACGGCATTCGAGTCCGTGGGATTGATGAGCAGGGCATCGACACCCTGGATCACGGCGTCCTCCACGTTGGAGAGCTCACGTGCCGGGTCGTCGCGGGAATCGAGCACGGTGAGCTCATGGCCCAGCTCCTTCGCCTGCGCCTGCGCACCTTCCTGGAGCGTGACGAAGAACGGGTTGTTGAGCGTCGAGACCACCAGCGCGATCTCGCCCGCGGCCGCGTTGCCGATACCCCCGGCGGCGAGCCCGAGGGCGGCGGTAACCGCCATGGCTGTGCGTTTCATGCTTCTCCTCCTCTCATCTACTGTTGCGGCTTGGTGCGGCTGTCCACCAGGACGGCCAGAAGAATGACGGCGCCTTTGGCGATCATCTGGAAGTACGAGGACACGTCCAGGATATTGAGGACGTTGTTGAGCACGCCGATGACGAGAGCGCCGATCAGCGTGCCGAAGATCCGGCCGCGTCCCCCCATCAGGCTGGTGCCGCCGATCACCGCCGCGGCGATGGCGTCGAGCTCATAGCCGAAGCCCGCGTTCGGTTGTGCCGAGCCTAAACGTGCGGTGAGGATGATGCCGGCGAGGGCGGCGCAGGTGCCGGAGACCGCGAATACCGCGATCTTGATGGCGTTGACGTTGATGCCCGATAGTCGCGCGACTTTCTCGTTGCCGCCGACGGCGTAGACGTAGCGGCCGAAGCGGGTGTGGTGAAGTACGGCCCAGCACATGGCGTATACCACGAACATGAGGTAGATCGGCACCGGGATGCCGAGCCAGTAGCCACCGCCGATGAACCAGAACACGTCGGCGGCCTCGGTGCTGCCGATGCCCACCGGGCGGCCGTCGGTGAAGACCAGCGTCGCCCCCCGGAGCATGGTCATGGCGACCAGCGTGGCGATGAACGCCTGAACGCGGCCATAGGCCACCACCATCCCGGAGACGGCCCCGATGAGCGCTCCGGAGGCCAGGGCTATCGGTACGCTCGCGGTCACGGAAAGGCCGGAGGCGGTCATCGTCGCCGCGAATGCGCCGGTGAGCGCGAGCACCGAGCCCACGGACAGATCGATACCCGCGGTGAGGATCACGAACGTGACTCCCATCGCGATAATCGCATTGATGCTCGTCTGCCGCAGGATGTTGAGCGCGTTATCCACGCTGAAGAAGTGTGGGCTGAGCACTGCGCTGATCGTCGCCAGTAGCAGCAGTGCGAACAGGGCCTTGTTGTCTACCAGGGTGCGGGTCGCGGCATTCATGTCTCGGGACCTGATTCCGGGTTCGTGGGGAAGTCGGCGGCGGCGCTCATGATGCGCTCCTGGGTCGCCTCGTCACGGGGATATTCCGCGCTCACCCGCCCGCCGGCGAGTACGATCACGCGGTCGGCGATGCCGAGCAGCTCCGGCATGTCCGAGGAGATCAGCAGGACGCATTTGCCCTGGCGTTTGAGCGCGTTGATCAATAGATAGATCTCGCGTTTGGCGCCCACGTCGACGCCACGTGTGGGCTCGTCGAGAATGACGACCTCCGGTTCCGGCATGAGCGCCTTGGCAAGCGAGACCTTCTGCTGGTTGCCACCCGAGAGGGTTTCCAGTGGGTTGGCGGTATCCGCGACCTTGATCCGGAATCGGGTGACCGCGTCCGCCACTGCCTGGTTCTCCGTGCCGCGGTTGATGACACCGAGATGCGAGAAGCGGGGCAGGGCGGTGAGCGACAGGTTCATGGCCACCGACTGGGCGAGCAGCAATCCCTCCTGCTTGCGGTCCTCGGGTACGTAGACGATTCCGGCCCGCAGCCCGTCGCGGGGCGATCGGGGGCGACATCTCTGGCCATCGACCTCGACGTGCCCGGCCTGGATGCGGGTTTCGCCGCAGATCGCCTTGGCCATCTCGGTCCGGCCGGCGCCCATCAAGCCGCCGAAGCCCACGACCTCGCCGGCGCGGGCCTCGAAAGCCACATCCCGGACGCCGGGGGCGCTAAGACCGTCGACGCGCAGCTTCACCGCGCCCGGTGCAGGCGGCTCGTAGGGGTAACGGTCAGCGAGCTCGCGGCCGACCATGTGCTGGATGAGCGCGTCCTCGTCCAGTGAGGCGGTTGGTCCCTCGTGAACCAGGCGGCCGTCGCGCAGCACCGCTACGCTGTCGCACAGGTCGAAAATCTCCCCCAGGCGGTGGCTGATGAACACCACCGCCTTGCCGTCCCCACGCAAACGCCGTATGACCCCCTGGAGGATGCGTGTTTCCACCTCGGTGAGTGCATCGGTGGGCTCGTCCATGATGATGATGCGCGCATCGATGGCGAGTGCCCGTGCGATTTCCACCATCTGTTGCTGGCCGACGGCGAGCCGGGAAACCGGCACGCGTGGATCGATGGGCTGCTCGAGGGTGTCAAGCAGCTCACCCGCCTCGCCGAAGAGGCGCCGCCATGCAATGGTCCCGAGTGGCGTTCGCGGTTCCCGGCCGAGGAAGATGTTCTCGCCGGCGCTGAGCGTGGGTACCAGGTTGAGCTCCTGGTGGATCGTCGCGATGCCGGCATCCATCGCCTCGCGGGGATTGGCAAAGCTCACCGGTTCGCCGTCGAGGCGCATGGCGCCGGCGTCGGCGCGATGAATGCCGGCCAGTATCTTCATCAAAGTGGACTTGCCGGCGCCATTCTCCCCCGCGAGGGCATGTACCCGGCCCGCTTCCAGGTGGAAGTCGACGCCTTCCAGCACCCTCACTCCGGAGAATGCCTTCCCGATGCCGGTTAGTTCGAGCAGAGCCATGGCGCTGATCAGAACGGGACGCCGCTGGTGAGCAGCACGTTCGCGAACGGGGTGCATTCGCCGGTGCGAACGACGGCCCGGGCGCCGGCGACGCGTACCTTGAAGACATCGTGGTCGACGTAGTCGATGTGCGGCTCGGTGTCGGTACCGGCAACGGCCCCTGCGAGCCGCTCGGTCGTGACGTCGTGCAGATGCGGGCTCGCGGTCTTGATTTCCGTGGCCAGCAACGCCCTCTCGACGCAAAGCTCGTCGAGCACGGCTTCGAGCACGTCGACGAAGCCGGGAAGCCCGGGCCGGACGGCGAGATCGATGCGCGGTGTGCCCGGCGGGATCGGCAGGCCCGCGTCGGCGATGGCGAGGGTATCCGTATGCCCCATCTCCGCGACCACGCGGGCAAGCGGGGCGTTCAACAGGCCGTGCTTTCTCACCCGGTTCTCCTCCCAAGCGATTATTGACGTCATCGTTGTGAGCAAGACCGTAGCGCACCGCAAACGTTTGCGCAAACGTTTGCGGTGCGCTGGAGGAAGCTTCGGATGCCGGGGTTGCGAAACCGAGGGTGGATCGGTACAGTTTCGCCTTCAGCACAAGAGGGGCTATAGCTCAGCTGGGAGAGCGCCTGCATGGCATGCAGGAGGTCGGCGGTTCGATCCCGCCTAGCTCCACCAAACAGATGAAAAGGGGGCGGCCGTCGATGGCCGCCCCCTTTTTCGTTGCGCGTCGCTTATCCGGCGTTCTCCTGCCATCGCTCGACGTTCGGTAGAAGGATGTTGAGCGCTACCGCCACCACACTGCACAGTGCGATGCCTTCGAGTGCCACCTCGCCGCGGCCGAAGGCCATGCCGCCGATGCCGAACACCAGGGTCACGCCGACGATCACCAGATTACGGGCGACCGAGAGGTCCACCTGGTGGCGGATCAGGGTGTTGAGGCCTACCACTGCGATGGAGCCGAAGAGCAGGCAGAGAATGCCGCCCATCACCGGCACAGGGATGCTCTGGAGCACGGCGCCGAACTTGCCAATGAACGCCAGGCCGATGGCGAAAACCGCCGCCCAGGTCATCACCCGCGGGTCGAAATTGCGCGTGAGCATCACTGCGCCGGTAACCTCCGAGTACGTTGTGTTCGGCGGTCCGCCGAGTGCTGCGGCGGCGGAGGTGGCGAGTCCGTCGCCAAGCAGCGTGCGGTGCAGGCCGGGGCGGCGAATGTAGTCGCGTCCGGTGACGGTACCGATGGCGAGCACGTCGCCGATGTGCTCGATTGCGGGCGCGATGGCCACCGGGAGCATGAACGCGATGGCGCGCCAGTCGAATGCCGGGGCCGTGAATGCCGGTACCGTCAGCCACTGCGCCTCGGCGATGGTGGTGGTGTCCACCACGCCGTAGACGAAGCTCAGCACGTAGCCGGCCACCACCCCGAACAGAATGGGGATGAGTCGGAGCAGACCGCGGCTGAGCACGGCGACGGCGATGGTCACCGCCAGAGAGGTCATTGAAATGACCATGGCGTCGGCATAGGGCACCAGCTGATCCGCACCGTCGCCGCTTTGTCCCATTGCCATGTGGACCGCGGTGGGGGCGAGCCCCAGACCGATGACCATGATCACCGGCGCGATCACCACCGGTGGCAGGTAGCGGTTGATGAAGCCCGACCCCCGGGCGCGCACGGCGCCGGCGAGCGCGATGTAGAACAGACCCGCCGCCATCAGCGAGCCCATGGTGGCCGCGAGGCCGAACTGCTGCTTGGCCGCGATGATTGGCGCGATGAACGCGAACGAGGAGGCGAGGAACACCGGCACCTGCCGGCGTGTGACGAGCTGGAAGACGAGGGTGCCGGCGCCGGCGGTGAATAGCGCCACGTTCGGGTCCAGGCCCGTGATCAGGGGCATGAGCACCAGTGCCCCGAATGCAACCAGCAGCATTTGTGAGCCCGCGAGTGCCTGTCGCCACACGGGTTGCCGAGTGGAGTCGTTATCGTGCATGCAGTGTTGCCCCCCAACGTATCGTGCGTGCGCACGCGTACAGTGATCCCAAGGATGGAATGCGGTCGGGGCGCAATGGTGCCGGGCCGCCCCGGGGGGCGCAACGCCCGGAACCGGTGGATGGGGTTGCGCGTCAGGCGCGGCGGGCGTTAGGTACCAGCGTGTCCGGCGAGAACTGGGCGAGCATGCGGATGGAGCGACCCATGTGCTCGGCGCGGGCGAACCAGGCGTCGGCGAGATCGGCGGGCAGATGGTCGTCGAGCACAGCGCGGAACAGGGCTAGCCAGTCATCTACCAGCGGGTCGGTAATGCCGAGACTCATGTGCGCCGGTCCGACGCGGAACTCGTCGTCGCGGTAGCGTTCGCCGCCGAGTGACAGCCACCAGAAATGGGTCAGGCGCGCCTTGTGCCCGGGCCAGTCGGTCACCCGGCGGAATGGCTCGGCCAGCGTTGGGTGGCGCTGGATGCGGTCGTAGAAGTCGTCGACGACCGCCTGGATCCGCTCGTGGCCGATCTGATCGTGGGTGTCACGCTGGCGCTCCGGCACGACTCGCTCCCGGTAAACAATATGGAAAATAAATCTTTACATGATACAGCGAACAACGTCCACCGGCGCCCCGCGGTGTGCACCCACCCGCCGAGCGGACTGGTAGTATTCGACGGACTTTGCGAATTACCGGGCAGAGGATTACGTGATGGTCTATCAAGCGGACGACGCGCGCTACGAGCGCATGTCCTATGCACATTGCGGTCGCAGCGGATTGCAGTTGCCGCGTATCTCCCTGGGGTTGTGGCAGAATTTCGCCGGCGACAAGCCTTTCAACGACATCCGGGAGATGCTTTGCTACGCCTTTGACCAGGGTGTCACCCATTTCGATCTCGCCAACAATTACGGCCCGCCGCCCGGAGCGGCCGAGGAGAACGTGGGGCGGCTGCTCAAACGCGAGCTGGCGCCGTATCGCGAGGAGCTGGTGATATCCACCAAGGCGGGTTATCGCATGCAGCCGGGGCCTTATGGTTTCGGTGGCTCGCGCAAGTACCTGCTGGGCAGCCTGGACGCCTCGCTCTGGCGTCTCGGCCTCGACTACGTGGACATCTTATACTCCCACCGAGTCGACCCGGTCACGCCCCTGGAGGAGACCATGGGGGCGCTGGCCAGCGCGGTGCAGCAGGGCAAGGCGCTGTACGTGGGCATCTCCTCGTACTCCGCGCGCAAGACCGCGGAGGCGGCCACGTTGCTGCGGGAGATGGGCGTGCCCTGCCTGATCCACCAGCCGTCCTATTCGATGCTGAATCGCTGGATCGAGGACGATGGCCTGCTCGACGTTCTC
>CAZHBN010000114.1:0-11706 GCA_964530405.1 uncultured Ectothiorhodospiraceae bacterium | reverse complement strand
CAGCGGCGCACACGGCCACTGAGACCTGGCAATACTTTCGAAAAGGTTAGTAACCAAAGCTCGCGGTGGACAGGAAGATGACGAGCGTTATTAGCGCGAAGGCCGCCAAGGGCAGCAGGATAGCGACGAACAGTCCCAGCATGCTGCGCCACAGTGCGCGTGCGACAACAAAATTGTAGGCTGCGGCCAGGTAGGTGACCCATACGCCGAACACGATAGCGTTGCGTGCCAGCAATTCGCCCAGACTGAGCCCGGTGGAGCCGTATCCGCTCGTTTTCGTGCAGTTCGTGGCGGTCAGGTAGCACAGTACGAGGTCCACCATATCCACCACGCCGCGATCCTCCCACGGAGACCAGAGTATCCAGCCGACGCCACCGAATACCACGAAAAGCATGCCGAACAGGGCGATGACAATGATCAGGCGGGCGCGCATGCCGAACAGTCCGTTGCTCACGAGCGCGTAAGTATGACCTGTTCGTGACGACCGTGCACGACCTGACAACACTTCCTGAGAGGTTGGTACGTGGGCGCGTCGCGAGGCGGGGAACGCTTGCGTTACGATGCGCGCCGGTGAACCGGAATCCGTCGGGAGGGAACGAGTGCCACTGTCCAGCAGGGATTACAGCGCCGCTGAAGAGCTTGCCGACCGCTTTGTTCACCGCGTGGGTATTGCGGTGGCCGTCGTGGGAGTGGCCGTGCTTCTGTGGCTAGCCGCCGGGCGACGAGACGTCACGGTATTCGTGGGCGTGGCGCTTTACGGCGTCGGTCTGTTGACCATGCTGGTCGCCTCGGCGCTCGCCAATCACGACCGATCCGAACGCTCGCGGAACCTGGAGCTGCGCGAGCGTTTCGATCACGCCGCGATCTTTCTGATGATCGCCGGCACCTACACGCCCTTCACCCTGACCGTGCTTGCCGGACCTTGGGGGTGGGGGCTGTTGATTTTCGTCTGGACGGTGGCTTTGCTGGGCGCCGGTTTGAAGCTCGCGGGCCGCCTCGGCTACATGCCGGCCATTGCGCTCTACCTGCTCCTCGGGTGGAGTGTGCTTCCGGCCCTGGAACCCCTCGTCGCTCGCCTGCCGCTGCCACCGCTGGTGCTGCTGGTAACCGGCGGTGTCGTCTACACGCTGGGGGTGCTGGTTTTCGTTCTGTCGCGACTGCCTTACCACACGGTCATCTGGCACGCCATGGTGATCGCGGCGGCGGGCTGTCACTACGCGGCGGTGCTCATGGGGGTGGTACTGCCGCATTCCGCGGCAGTGGGCGTTTAGCCAATCCCTTCAGAGGTGCTGTGCGCTGATGGTTCGGCGTTGTTCGTCGCTACCTCTGAAAGGATCGGTAACCGGTCAGTCCCGGCGTCGCTTGTCCTGTTTGCCGGCCGGAGCGGTCTCGCCAAGCGGCTGAATGCCGAGCCGTTTGCCGCAGACCCGGGTGCCACGGAGCTTGCTGAGTGCCGGCCCGGGCAGGTCCTCGGGCAGATCGACAGTGGCGTAGTCGTGGTGGATATCGATGGCGCCGATGAAAGCGCTGTCGATTTTGCCCTCGTTGGCGATCGCGCCGACCAGATTGCCCGCCTTGACCCCATCCCGGTGACCGACGTCGACCCGGTACCGCGCCATGGTGACGTCGGGACGCCCTTTCAGGGGGCGGGGCCGGTCGCCCGGTCCGCGGCGTTGGCGTGAGTCGTCACGTGTTTTCTCCGGGCGTGCAGGGGGCTCGCTCAGCAGGAACGGCGTATCGCCCTGGGCCAGGTGGGCGAGCGCGGCGGCGATATCCAGCGGGTCCGCATCGCTTTCCTGCTCGAACTCATTGACGAGCTGCCGGAAGACCTCGAGATTCGTGTTGGCTAGGGTATTGCCGAGCTGTTCCTTGAACCGGGCGACACGCTGCTCGTTGACGGCATCCGCGCTCGGTAGCCGCATGGGCTCGATACGCTGGCGGGTCGTGCGCTCGATGGTCCGCAACATTCGCCGCTCACGGGGGGCGACGAAGAGAATCGCTTCGCCGCTGCGGCCCGCGCGGCCCGTGCGGCCGATACGATGGACGTACGCCTCCGGGTCCGAGGGGATGTCGTAGTTTAGGACGTGACTGATGCGCTCGACGTCCAGTCCGCGGGCGGCAACGTCGGTTGCGACGATGATGTCCGAATGACCGCTCTTGAGACGCTCGACGGTGCGCTCGCGCAGATGCTGGGGGATATCGCCGTTGAGTGCTTCGGCGTTGAAACCGCGTGCGGTGAGCTTCTCGGCGAGCTCCACCGTGGCATTCTTGGTTCGCACGAAGATGATCATGCCGTCGATGGGCTCGACCTCGAGCAGGCGCGTCAGTGCGTCGAGCTTGTGCAGACCGCTCACCGACCAGTAGCGCTGACGGATGGTCTCCGCCGTGGCGCTGGTCGCCGCGATCCGCACCTCTTCAGGCGAGCGCAGGTGCTTGTGTGCAACCCGCTTGACGGCACCGGGCATGGTCGCTGAGAAGAGCGCCACCTGGCGGTCCGCCGGCGTCTGCTCCAGGATCCACTCGACGTCGTCGATGAAGCCCATGCGCAGCATCTCGTCGGCCTCGTCGAGAACGAGCGCGCTCAGGTCGTCGACCCGCAGCGTTCCCCGGCGCATGTGGTCCATGACCCGCCCGGGGGTCCCGACGACCACCTGTGCGCCCCGGCGCAGCCGCTTGAGCTGCACGCCATAGTCCTGGCCCCCGTAGACGGGGAGCACGTGGAAGTCCGGCAGCCGTCGAGCGTAGGTCTGAAAGGCTTCGGCTACCTGAATGGCGAGTTCGCGGGTCGGTGCGAGCACGAGCAACTGCGTGTCCGTGCTGGTCACGTCCAGGCGCGAGAGCAGGGGCAGCGCGAATGCGGCCGTCTTGCCCGTGCCGGTCTGGGCCTGTCCGAGCAGATCACGTCCGGCGAGTAGCGGGGGGATGCTCTGGGCCTGGATCGGGGTGGGCACTTCGTAGCCAGCGTCGCGAAGTGCGTGGAGCACCGGGTCACTGAGACCCAGCTCGGAGAAACGGATCGGGGCGTCGGAATCGGGAGTCAACAGCGCGGGTACCTAAGCAGAAGAAAAGCCCGACTTTGGGCAAACGTGCACTATACGCGAGATCCTCTCGCGTAAGAAGTATCAATCGATGGGGCCGGCGTTTGATCCGCAAGTGGGGAGTCCGGCGAGCGGCGCCGCGAACCGCATCGGGCCACGGGCGCGGTCGGCCGCTCGCGCTGGTCCAGGGGCTGAGCCTAGAAGCGATAGCCCACGCCGATGGTGTACACCCACGGGTCGATATCGACGTCCACGTCGGTGCTTCCGGTGGCGGTGCTCACTTCCGCGGTCGTGTCGATTTGCAGATAGCGCACGTCGGCGTTGATGAGCCAGCGGTTGCCGAGCTCATAGTCCACACCGAGCTGTGCGGCGAGACCCAGAGAGTCGTCGAGCTCCACGTCGGTGACGCCGGCGGCCTTGGCATCCGAGTCCACGTCTTCCGAGAAGAACAGCGTGTAATTCAGGCCGATCCCGGCGTAGGGGCGAAATGCGGAACCCGTGTCGAAGTGGTACTGCAGGCTGAGCGTCGGCGGCAGGTGCTTGATCTCGGCGAGATCGGCGCCATCGAGCGCGCCACCGTCGAGAGAGAGGTCGTGAGTGAACGGTGTCGCGCCGAGCAGCTCGATCGCGAAGCGATCGGTGACCATGTAACCGATGGTGACCCCGAGCTGGGTGTCGGAATCCACTGCCACCTCCGTGCCGGTGAGCGCTGCGCCGAGCTCGCCGTCCACGTCGTTGGTGTCTTCGTTGGGGGATACGGTGGTCAGGCCGCCGCGTACGATCCAGTCACCCGCGCTGGCGGCCTGGGCGGTTCCGGCGACGCTGAGCGTGGCGGCGAGGGCGATGGCGGATGCCGTAATCGGGAAAGATTTGGCCATTGGGTGTCTCCTGATTTGAGTTGGCGATTTCGAGAGCCGGTTGCCGTTACAGCGTTGATGCCATGCTAAGTAACGCCGTCAGGAGCGGACTTGATGTGGATCAACCGAGGTGACTGAGCCGTCATGAATGACGGCGCGTCTCACGGCGGTGGCGGAGGCGTCGACAGTGGTATCGGTGGATCCAGAACGAGGATGCGGGGGTGGCAGGTGGGGCGCCGCGGCGGCGGCGCCGGCAAGAGCGGGTTAGTAGCGGTCGATGAAAGTGTCGATGACCGGTTGTAGAGCGCGGCGCCAGCGGGCTTCGAGCTGCTGGTCGAAGGCGCTGTCGTACTCCCTGACCGCCTGGATCATGCTTTCCATCCAGTATCCGTAAAGAGCCGGCTCTACGGGAGCGCGGCCTTTGCGGCTGTGGACTTCGGCCATGGTCTGGACGGTGCGGCTGACCAGGTCGTCGCCGGCCGCATACAGAATGGCCGTGGTAATTCCGCGGCGCAGCGCCCGGCGTTGACGGCCGAAATCGGTTCTCGCGAATGACCGTCGAACATCCTCGTTACTGGCCATGAGGATGTCGTAGAAGCGGTCGATGAAGCTCCCTGCCGCGAGGCAGCGTCCATAGCTACGCTGGACGTCGTTGAAGTCATCGCTCAATGCGTTGTCTCCCTGCATGATCTGGCGCGCGAAGGATAGGGCAGGCGTAACGAGCCTGTCACGTTCCGGTTGCGGCCTGGCCGTGCAATGGCAGGTATTGCGTCGTGGCCGGGATAGGGATCCACACGGGCGCTCGCGGTGGAGCGCCCGTGTGTCTCGGGTGCGTCATTCGGTCGCACCGACGAGCCGTGAGGTCCGGTCCGTGCTGCCTGTGGCACTGGGTGCCCGAGCCTGCGTTGCCGCGGCGCCCTCGATGACGGCCCGCCATTCGGGCTCGACGGGCAGGTCGAATGTCTCACGCAGCACGTTCTCGATGCCGGCGGCGTCGAGGTGGCTCTGTTCCACGTGGCCGCCGGGCCGGCGCACCGTGAACTTGCCCTGCCGGAGAGTGAAGCGCGCCGTCGGCGTCGTGCGTGCGACCATCAGCGTGTCGCGAAAATGGGACGAGGGATGTTGCGATGTATACCAGTTCGCCGGTTCGTAGTCTTCCTCGAGCTGCGCCTCCGGGGAGAGCTGATACATCGGCTGCCATCGCTCGTTGATCCGGGCTTGGACCATGATGTCGTGGCCGAACGGAATCACCCGGAATGTTTCGTGCTGCGTGGGCTGAGGCGACGTGATGTCCATGCGCAGGGGGGCAGTGGGCACGCATGCGCCGAATCCCACATCGACCAGCCAGGAAACGTCGTCGACCGTCACCCGCAGCGCCATGTGGGTGCGCGGACCGGGGCTGGCACCGGCTGGCGCCATCCAGCGCACGCGGGCCAGCAAGCCTTCGACATGAAAGCCCATTGCCGTGAGAACCCGCTTGAATAGCCCGTTGTGCTCAAAACAGTAGCCGCCGCGGCCGGCGCCGATGAGCTTGGCATCGACGGCGGCAGGCGAGAGATCGATACCCCGGTCGAGAAGGACATCGACCGCCTCGAAAGGAATGGCCGCCGGGTGCAGTGCCTGCAGCGCTCGCAGTGTCGCGAGCGTTGACTCCTGCGGACCGTCGTAGCCGATCCGTGCGCAGTAAGCATCGACGTCCACCTGCGGTGTCTGACTTTCGCCGGACAGTGCTGCCACTATTTCGCGCACTGCTCGCGGCGCGGACGTATCGAGAAATTGCGCCTCCGGGTGTTGCCGGGCGAATTGCGCCTTCAGCTGCTTGCCGGGCGCACCGGACAGGCCTCCGCCCAGGGCGATCAGGTCGAAGGCACTGGCATCGTAGGTTGCCGGCGCGCTTTCCGGATCCGTCGAGCCTTGCGCGGCGATGCCGAGCTCGTTGAGCTCGTCGAGGACGGTCTCCATGACTTCGGGGGAGCGGCCGAGCACTAGCACTCGGGCCCCGACCACGTGGTGTGTTCCAGCCTTGGAAGCGCTCATGCTACGGCCTCCGCGTAGTTGCTGGCCAAACGTCCATCGCGCAAGGCTTTTCCCCACCAGGCGAGGCGCGCGAGCATCGTTGCCATGGAACGTTCGGCGCGTTCGGGCTCGTGCAGCGTGCCGTCCTGGCCGAACTGCTCCCACGCATTGAGGAAGGGGACACTGTCGCGTATACCGACCGCGTGCAGCTCGGCGAATACCGTGCGCAGATGTTCGACGGCGCGGATGCCGCCCGACAGACCCCCGTATGAGACGAACGCCACCGGCTTTGCCGCCCACTCCTGCTTGAAGTCGTCGATGAACGATTTCAGCGCCGCGGGATAGGAGTGGTTGTACTCCGGGGTGATGACGATAAAGGCATCGGCGGCGTCGAGGCGGTCGCGCCACGAGGTGTGGTCCCCCTGCCACGGGTGGCTTGCTTCGCTGCGTTCCGCGGGATCGATGACGTCTACGGTGAAATCCTCCCGCTGTCCGAGCTGGGCGACGACCCACTGCGCGATGACATCGCAGAAGCGGCCCTCACGCGTGCTCCCGTAGATAACGGCAAGCCGGATTCCGTCTCGCATTGGTGCTTACTCCCTTTCTGTCGGTTGCGTGGGGTCCGTTATAGGATCTCAAGTAAACTTTAGGTCAAGGATGGATATCGGAGATGCCCCATGCCTTCCTCGTATCACCCGCCAGGGCGGACATTGACGGGGCGCACGGGGATGCCGGATAACGGGCGGTAGCTGGCAGTGTGTTCCCAACCGGACAAGGAGTGTCATGCGCCGACTGGCCGAGAATCTCTGGATCGCCGACGGTGAGCCGGTGGCGTTTCTCACCCTCCCGTTCACCACCCGGATGACCGTCGCCCGGCTCTCCAGCGGCGAGCTCTGGGTCCACAGCCCAATCCGCTATACCGACGCCCTGGCCGCGGAGCTGGCCACGTTGGGGCCGGTTCGCTATATAGTCGCCCCCAATCGTCTCCATCACCTGTTCCTGGATGAGTGGCGGAGGCATTACCCTCATGCCGCGCTCTACGGCACTGCCGAGCTGGCGCGTAAGCGCACCGATCTGAGCTTCGATGGCTTGCTCGCCCGTGAAGACGATTACCCCTGGAGCGACGACATCGCCTCCCTGCTGTTCACCGGCTCCCCGGCGATGGAGGAGGCGGTGTTTCTGCACCGCTCATCCCGGACGCTCATTGTCACCGATCTCATCGAGAATTTCCCCGCAAAGGCGCTAAGCCGGCTGCAGCGCTGCCTCGCGCGGTGCGCGGGGATCCTCGCGCCGAATGGCCGTACACCCATCGACTGGCGGCTGAGTTTTCTGTTCGGGCGGGTCAGGGCGCGCGAGTGCCTGCGCACCATCGAGAGCTGGCAGCCCGATCGTATCGTGCTGGCTCATGGGCTGATTGTCGAAACCGACGCTATGGCGTTTCTGCGGCGTTCCTTCCGTTGGCTGCGGTGACCATCGGCGACCGCTGCCGGTGATGGTACGGGTGTCCCGTGGCTCCGGTTCGCCCCGGGACATGGCGCTGTGTCGATCCCCGTGTCCGGGAATCGACTACACCCATGAAGGGGATCATCCCCGGTTCGATGTGTCACTACGGCTCGGGAGTCCATGCCATGGATGTGAATACTTACCTCTTTTTCGACGGCGATTGCCGCGAGGCCTTCGAGTTCTACGAACGGTCCCTGGATGGCCGTATCGAGACCATGATGACCTACGGTGAGGGGCCGGCCCGCGACAAGGTTCCCGTCGAGGCTCATGAGCGCATCATGCATGTGTGCCTGAGAGTTGGCGGTTACCGGATCATGGGGTCGGATCGTCCGGGGCCACATTCCAACGGACCTATCGAGGGCGCCTATCTGGTCCTTGGTATTGCGGATCCGGACGAGGCGGAACGCTTGTTCGGCGTTCTGTCCGAGGGTGGGCAGGTGGAGATGGCGATGGAGGAGACGTTCTGGGCATGGCGGTTCGGCACGACCGTGGACCGCTTCGGTGTGCGATGGATGGTCAACTGCGAGAAGGAGGGCTGACCATTCGGGTCATGCCTGCTTACTAGCCTTGTCGAAAAGATTGGTAAGCGGGCATAGAGCAGGCGGGCTCCCCTGGGTAAGTCGTCGAGTGACCGTCTGCATCAGCGGGCTGTAGCGTGAGGCAGGCCGTTGCGGCCCCGAACGGGTTTCCCATCGGGGCCTGCCCCTCCAGTGCCGCGACGCCATTTCGCCATTGGCTTCTGAGAGGACTTGCCGGGGACGTCCTGTTCATTCGTCAGGTGCGGCGCACGCTTTCGATTCGCACGCTATCATTGGTCCTTCGTGTCCTGTGTTGTCGTGGTGAGAAGAAGATCTCGTGCGTGTATTGATCGATCGGCTGCGTACCTTTGCGATACCCCGGGTTGGCGCTGGCCTGCGGGGGGCGTGGGCTTCGGGATATGGCTTGTCCGATTTGCGTCATGATGTCCTTGCCGGGTTGACGATTGGCCTGGTCGCGATACCGCTGTCGATGGCGCTAGCGATCGCCACCGGCGTTGCACCCCAGCACGGGCTTTACACGGCCATCGTCGCCGGTGCCGTCATCGCGCTGACGGGCGGCTCGCGTTACAGCGTGTCAGGGCCGACCGCCGCGTTCGTGGTCATTCTTTTCCCCATCGTTCAGCAGTACGGGCTCGGCGGGTTGCTCATCGCGACACTCATGGCGGGGGCGTTTCTCGTCGTACTGGGCCTCGCCGGACTGGGGACGCTGATCCAGCTCGTCCCGTACCCCGTCGTGCTCGGCTTCACCGCCGGGATCGCGGTGGTCATTGCAACGTTGCAAGTGCCGGATTTTCTCGGCCTGAGCGCCGGTACTGCGAGCGAGCACTACCTGGATAACCTCGTTCGCATCGGGCAGTCGCTGCCCACCATGAATCCACTTGCGCTCGGCGTCGGCGTTCTGACTCTCGTCGTCCTGTTGCTCTGGCCACGACTGCGGCTACCGGTGCCTCTGCCGGCACCACTGATCGGCTTGGCCGCAGGCACGTTGGTCGCCTATTTCGTCAATCTCTTCGCCGGTGGTACGGGGCTGGAGATCGACACGATCGCCTCGCGTTTCGAATGGGCCACCGCGGAGCGCAGCGGTGCCGGGATACCCCCTGTGGCACCGGCGTTTGCGTTGCCCTGGACGTTACCCGGCCCGGATGGCCGCCCCTTGGTGGTGAACCTGGAGTTGATCCAGGCGTTGCTCGGACCGGCACTCGCCATTGCCGTGCTCGGTGCCATCGAATCCCTGCTTTGCGCCGTCGTCGCTGACGGTA
This sequence comes from uncultured Ectothiorhodospiraceae bacterium, assembly GCA_964530405.1. Lineage (GTDB taxonomy): Bacteria > Pseudomonadota > Gammaproteobacteria > Nitrococcales > Nitrococcaceae > Arhodomonas. Next base: position 2,494 of record CAZHBN010000114.1, on the reverse strand, counting down.
TGACCCGTACCCGCCACGATCCCAATGCGGAGCTGATCGGCCAGGGGCTGGGCAACATGATCGTGCCGTTCTTCGGCGGTATTACCGCCACGGCCGCGATAGCGCGTACCGCCACCAACGTGCGCAGCGGCGCGCGCTCGCCGGTGGCCGCGGTGGTGCACGCGGTGGTCGTGCTGCTGGCCATCGTCGCCATGGCCGGTTTGTTGAGTCTAGTGCCGATGGCGGCGCTCGCCGCGCTTCTGTTCGTGATCGCCTGGAATATGGCGGAAGTCCGGCATTTTCTGCACACGCTGCGCTCGGCGCCCCCTGGAGACGTGGCGGTGCTGGTGGTCTGTTTCGGCCTGACGGTGATCTTCGACATGGTCGTCGCGGTTGCGGTCGGTATCGGGCTGGCTTCGGCGCTGTTCATACGGCGTATGGCGCTGGTAACGCAATCGTCCCGGGTGCCGGCCGCGGCCGGGCCGCACGGTTCGGGTCTGCCCTCGGCGGTGGCAGTCTACGACATCGATGGACCGCTGTTCTTCGGTGCCGCCGACAAAGCCATCTCGTCGCTGCGAGAGGTGGACCGTGACATTCGCGTCGTTATCGTGGACATGCATGATGTGCCAAGCATCGATGCGACGGCCATTGCCGCATTGCGCGCGTTGGTGGACGACATGCGGCGTCACCGGGTGGGGCTGATCTTTGTGGGGCTGCGGCCCGAGAAGATCGTCAAGTTGCGTCGATCCGGCATTCGAACCATTCGCGGTGGTTTGATCCATTGCCGCAATAACGCGCGGGCACAACGGGTGGCCCGCCGCTGGCTCGACGAGTCAGCCGGAGGTGGTGAAGCCGTGACGTGATCGATCCTGGAATCGGCGTGCCTTGGCCCGGTTGCCGCAGGTCTGCATACTGCACCAGCGTCGTGACCCGTTCTTGCTGGTATCCAGGAAGTAGAGAATGCATTCCGGGTGCTCGCAGCGCTTGATGCGCGTGGGATGCTCGGCAATGAGGTCCAGGTACGCGCTGGCTGCTTCCCAGGCGGGGCGCCACGCCGCGGGCACGTCACTGACGCTGGCCGGGCCGTCGGTAGTGACGAGACGCCGGATGCGCCCCATCGCGAGAATCTCGTTGAGTGCATCGCAATCCGCCGGTGACTCCAGGTGTGCGCGGATCGCTTCGCGGGCGCGCTGGAGCATGCGGCGGCACTCCGCGTGGGCACTCGCTTCCGGTGCCGTCAGTGCGGCCTCGAGGAGCCACGCCAGCATCCCCGCGTCGGTGTCCAACGCGTCCCGGTGCTCGCCGTTTTCCATCCACTCGGTGTTGACCAGGTCAAGGGGCAGGGGCTCTCCCGTGAGCGGACGCTCGATCATGGGTCGACCTCGATGTAACCGCCGAAATGCCGTTTCCGGGTTGCCAATCTTCGCAGAGGTTTCGTCCGGCGTCAGCCGGTAAGTGCCCCTGCGAGCAGGGCGGGAGGCCGGACCCGGTCATCCGCGTGCCTTCAGCGGAGGATCGAGTGAGCTACGCTGCGGGGGCGGGACGATCCACAGACCGGGTGCCGGCAGCGGCTCACCGAGAGGTCGGCAATGGCATTGGTGGCGAAGATCGCGGCGGTTGGGCTGCTGATTTATGCGGTTGTGCTCGGGGTGCTGTGGGCGATGCAGGGCCGGCTCATCCATCTGCCCCACGTGCCTGGCCGGGATCTGGTCGCAACGCCGGCCGAGCGCGGGCTGCGCTATCAGACCGTGACCGTCGGGACCGACGACGGCGAGCGTTTGCACGGCTGGTTCGTGCCAGCGGACGACGCCCGGGGTGTCCTGCTGTTTTTCCACGGCAATGCCGGCAATATCTCGCACCGGCTCGAGTCCATCGAGCTATTCAATCGGTTGGGGCTCGCCGTCCTGATCATCGACTATCGCGGCTATGGGCGTAGCACAGGGCACCCCGGTGAGGCGGGACTGTACCGCGACGCACGGGCGGCATGGCGGTATCTTACCGGCTCGCGGGGCATCGAGCCCCGGCGAATCGTCGTCTTCGGGCGCTCGTTGGGTGCTGCCGTGGCGGCACGGCTTGCGGCAGAGGTGTCACCGGCGGCGCTGATCATCGAGTCGGCCTTCACGTCGGTGGCCGATCTCGCCGCCCGGCAGTATCCGGTTTTCCCCGTGCGCATGCTCCTTCGTCATCGCTACGATACCGCGGCGGCGCTCGCTGGCGTCGAGGCGCCCGTCATGGTCATTCATAGCCGCGACGACGAGATCGTACCGTTGGCCCACGGCCGACGCCTGTACCGGAGCGCTCCGAGGCCGCGCCAGTGGCTCGAGCTCCGTGGTGGCCACGACGGCGCCTTTCTCACCTCCCGGGAGCGTTATCAACAGGCGCTCGACGCATTTCTCGCCCGCTACCTGCCGGCGATGGCGGAAGCACGCTGAGCGACGCCGCTTACTAATCTTCTCAGAGGTATTGTCATGCGTCAGCCGGACTGTGCGCCGATGGGGCAAGGCGCGAGGCGCGC
>CAZHBN010000113.1:0-11909 GCA_964530405.1 uncultured Ectothiorhodospiraceae bacterium | reverse complement strand
CAGGGCCTGCGGCGGACGCTGCTGGCCACCCGGGATGCCCACGGGCTCTACGAGCCGCTCGGGTTTACGCCACTCGCCGATCCCGACATGTTCATGGAGCGGTGGGATCCGGAGGTCTACCGGCGCCAGGCGTGAGGGGCGGCACGGCCAACCGGTGCCAGCACACGGTGCCCGGGCTGCCTGTGCGGGCCGTTCGAGCGTTATCGCGCGACGAGACGGCCGATTCCTGATCACAGGAAGAAGGGCCGGGTGAAGTCCGCGGCCTCGATGAGGTTCGTGGCGAAATCATCGAGAAGCTTCGCGCGGTATTCGTCCCGGTACATCGTGTAGTAGGCGACATCGGGCAGGCGTGGTGTGGTGTCGATTTCGACCAGGTCGGCGTCGCGTGCGAGCCCCCGGACACAGTGGCGGGGCAGGACGCTGATGCCCCGTCCGGCGGTGATCAGGCCCACGAGTGCGAGCAGGTTGTCCACGAGGAGCGTGGGCGGAAGCTGAACGCCCTGGTCGTACATCCAACGGTTGATGGTCTGTGCGAACCCCGACTGCTTGCCCTGGCCGAGGAGGGTGTAGCGGTTGAGGTGATCGACGGGCAGTGGCGACGGCGCCTGTACCAGCCCCGATCGGGCCATGAAGGCCATTTCCACGTGACTCACCAGCCGCGTCTCCACTCTGGGCTGGTCGTGGGCTTCCGGTACCAGTGGGATGACGATCAGGTCCAGCTCGCCGTCCTGGAACATCTGGTAGAGCGTCCGGCTCATGTCGATGGTGATGTCGAGCCGCACTTCCGGGCGTTCACGTGTGTAGTCCTGCAGGAAGCCGGGCAGCCAGGTCAGCGCCGTGAGCTCGGTGAATCCGACGCGCACGCGATGCAGTGTCTGGTCGGGTTCGTGGTTGAGTTGCATGATGCGGTTCGCACTGGAGAGCGTATCGATGGCCAGCTCCAGCAACCGTTCGCCGTCTTCCGTGAGTCGTGCGCTGCGGCGCGAGCGGTCGAACAGCGTCAGGCCCGTGGCTTCCTCCAGCTCCGCCACGCGCTTGGAGATCGTCGACTGGGTGGCATTGAGGCGCTGCGCCGCCCGCTCGAACGTGCCCAGCTCCACGATCTGCACGAACGTCTCCAGCTGTCTGAGCGTCAGCATGGGGCTCCTCGATCCATTTCATTCCCAAAGTGAATGAGAGTTTATGAAAATAATTCGCTTTTTAGAAACAGTGGCGTTGGTAAGGTGACCTCACGCGCCGGGTCGGCCGTCATCGAATTGTGTCATCGCGGGACCCGGCGACGGATTGACGCGTGATACTAGAAGCAGGGGAGGAGAGACCATGCGTGCGAGCAAGTGTGCACTGGGGATGGTGGGGGCCGCGCTCGTCGGGGGCCTGACGCTGAGTGCGGCCAACGCCTCGGAGTATCCCACCAGGCCGATTCAGATGATCGTGGCATACGGCGCCGGCGGCAGCACCGATACGGTGGCACGTATTTTCGCCAAGTATGCCGAAGAGCGCCTGGGTGAACGGGTCGTGGTGGTCAACAAACCGGGTGCCGGCGGTGAGCTGGGTTGGGTGCATCTGGCCAATGCCAAGCCGGACGGCTACACCATCGGCCTGATCAATTCACCGGTGGTCGAGGTCTATCCCATCACCCGCGCGGAGACGGTGGGCTACGACTATGATGACATCCGGCCGCTGGCCAACCTGATCACGGACCCCGGAGTCCTGGCGGTTTCCGCCGACAGTCCCTATCAGACTCTGGACGACTTCGTCTCCGCGGTGGAACAGCAACCCGAGTCCATCAGCGTTTCTCATGAAGGCGTGGGCGGTGACGATCACCTGGCCGCGCTGAATTTCGCCCGTGAGGCCGGCATCGATCTCAACTTCGTGTCGTTCAACGGCAATGCGGAGGCATCCGCGGCGCTGCGCGGCGGTCACATCGATGCGTTCGAGGGGAATATGTCGGAGGCGGCGGCGCAGATTCAGGAGGGCAACGTTCGTGCGCTTGCCGTGTGGTCGGATGAGCGCATGCCCGATATTCCGGACGTGCCCACGGGCGTCGAGCAGGGCTATGACGTCGTGGCGGCGGCGTCACGCGGCCTCGCGGTACCCGCGGGTGTTCCCCGGGCCGTCTATGACCGGCTCCTCGAAGTCACCAGGGCTGTTGTCGAGGACGAAGCGTTCCGCACCGAGGTCAAGAACCTCAACATGCCGCTGAATCCAATGTATGGCGATGCATACGAGGCGTTCCTCGACGACAGCCACGATCGGCTGGAAGCGCTCTGGGAGCAGGATCCCTGGATCGAGCAGTAGCGCCGGATTGCGGATCGAGGGGCGCCAGTCATGACGCTGAATGCGATTGATCGAGGCGTGGCGGTGGTGCTCGCGGTGGCGGCTGCCACCGTGGTGGTCGCCGGGTTTTCCATGCGGGGCGATGCGGGCGTGTTTCCCATCATCACCGGTGGCCTGGGGGTAGTCGCCTGCATTGCCCTGGCAGTGCGCACCTTCCGCCACGGTGGCAGCACCCGTGACGATGCCCGGGAACCGTTTTACGGTCGCCGCTTTGCGCTCTGGAGCGCTTGTGTCGTCGTGTTGCTGGTGCTCATCGAGCCGCTTGGCACGTTCGTCGCTCTGCCGCTATTCCTGGCGGCCAGCATGCTGCTGCTGGCCCGCCTGCGGTTGCGCGCGGTGGTGGCGGTGTCGCTGGCGTTCACGGTGGTGATCTACGTGACCTTCGCCCACCTGCTGGAGGTGCCGCTGCCCGCTGGCGTACTCGCGCCGTGGCTAAACGGCTGAGAGGCTCTCTGATGGACTACCTGTTGCCTGCACTCACCAACGTTGTCACCCCTGCGGCGCTGCTGACCCTCGTGCTGGGCACCCTGGCGGGCATGGTGATCGGGGCGCTGCCCGGCCTGTCCTCGACCATGGGCGTGGCTCTGTGCATTCCGGTGACCTTCAGTATGCCGCCGGAGCTGTCGCTGGTCCTGTTGGGCGCGGTTTATGTCAGCTCCGTGTACGGGGGGTCCGTCGCGGCGATTCTGCTTCGTACGCCCGGCACGGACGCCTCCATCGCCACGGCCCTGGACGGCTATCCGCTCGCGGCCGCGGGCCGCGGGGCCGAGGCGTTGGGGATGGCGACGGTAGCGTCGTTGCTCGGCGGAGTGTTCAGCGTGGTGGTGCTGATTACGATCGCGCCGCCGCTGGCGAAGATCGCGCTGGCGTTCGGGCCGCAGGAATACACGCTGCTGGCCGTCTTCGGCCTGGTGACCATCGTCGGCGTCGTCTCGGAGCGGCCGCTCAAGGGTGTCGTTTCCGCAGCGGCGGGCCTGACACTGGCGTGTGTGGGGCTGGACAGCTTCACCGGCGTTCAGCGCTTCACCTTCGGCCGAAGCGAGCTGTTCGACGGTGTGCCACTGCTGCCGGTGCTCATCGGGCTGTTCTCGGTGTCACAGGCGTTCAATCTTTGTGTGCCGCCGGCTGGCGGGGTGCTGAACGACGCCGAGGCGCAGCAGTCGAAGGGTCGACGTCTGCCGGCGTGGCTCGATGTGCGCCGCTGCCTGCGCTCGATGATGCGCTCCTCGGTCATCGGATCCGTGGTCGGCATTCTGCCCGGAGCCGGAACCAGCATTGCCGCGTTCATTGCCTATAACGAAGCGCGCCGCCACTCGCCCACCCCGGAGCGCTTCGGCAAAGGCGACCTGGAGGGCGTGGCGGCGTCCGAGTCCGCGAACAATGCGGTTACCGGCGGCACCCTGATTCCCACGCTGACGCTGGGCATACCGGGCAATGCAGTGACGGCGGTGTTCATCGGCGGACTCACGATTCACGGAATGATCCCCGGTCCGCGCCTGTTCACGCTGCACGCGGAGACCACCTATACGCTGATCTTCTCGCTGCTGCTGGCGAATGTGCTTTTCGCCGTACTCGGCCTGTTGCTGAGTCGCCACCTGGTGGCGATCACGCGCATTCCGGGGGCCGTGCTCGGGCCCATGATCCTGACCTTCAGCGTGATCGGTACGTACGCCCTGCGTAACGAGATGTTCGACGTATGGCTGGCGGTGGCCTTCGGCGTGATCGGCTATTTCATGGAGCGCTGGCGTTACCCCGCGGCCCCGCTGGTCATCGCATTGATTCTGGGGCCGATTCTGGAGGTGAATTTCCGGCGCTCCATGCAGATTGCCAATTGGGACCTGACGACGTTCTTCACGCGCCCCCTGTCACTGTTTCTGTGCGCACTCGTGGTGGCGGTGCTCGCCTACCCGCTGTGGCGGCAGTGGCGCCGCAATGGACTGGCCCGAAACTCTCTGGAAACACAACAACGATCATGACGACAGACAAGCACGCACTGACGAATGCGCGTCCCAGCGCCGATGCCGCCGTGGAATCGCCATTCCCGCCCGAATTGCTGGCGCGCATCCGCGAGCGGTTCCACTATGTCGACCATTGCCCGTACGCGGGCAGTCGGATCTTTTTCGAGAACGCCGGCGGGTCGTTGACGCTGAAATCCGTGGTGGAGCGCAGCGCCAGCGTCGCCGGTATTCCCGACAACGAGCACCGCGACAATGCCGCTTCCCGGGCGCTCACCGCTATCGTCGAGCAGGGCCGGGCGGATCTCGCGAGCTTCTTCGGCGCCACCGGCGGCGTGATCTTCGGCGGGGAGACCGGCACGGAATGCCTGTTCCGGCTGATCCGGACCGCCGCACTGGCGGCCCCCGATAGCGGCTCCGTGGTCGCCAGCACCCTGGAGCACCCGGCGACCTACGACGCCACGGCTGTGTGGGCGGAGCGCACCGGTCGCGAGCGGGTGGAGATTCCCTTCGATACCGGCACCGGCATGGTAACCGCCGAGGACTATGCCCGCCACGTGCGGCCTGATACCCGCATAGCCACCGTCATACACACCAGCCCGGTCACCGGGATGCGAATGGACGTCGCCGCTATCGCGGCCGCGATACGGCGCATCGCGCCCGAGTGCTGGATCATCGTCGATGGCATCCAGCACGCGCCCCACGGGAGTCTCGCCGTCGATACCTACGGCGTCGACGGCTACGTGGTGTCCCTCTACAAGACGTACTCGAAGTTCAACAACGGCTATGCCTGGGTGGCGGACCGCATGAGCGTACTGCCCCACGATCGGCTGCGGGGCAAGCCCGAGCAGGCGTGGGAGCTTGGCAGTCGCGATCCCTCCGCGTTGGCGGCGGCGAGTGAAGTGATCGGCTACCTGGACTGGCTCGGCGGCCATTTCACCGACAGTGATGATCGGCGCTCGCGCCTGTTGGCTGCCGGAGAGGCGATGCAGGCCCAGGAACGGTACCTGATGCACCATCTATTGCATGGTGCCGAGGAGCTGCCCGGCCTGTGCGACTACGGCAACGTCCGCGTCATCGCCGATCCGGATTCACCGGCGCGCGAGAGCGTGGTGTCCTTCGCGGTGGAGGGGATGGATGCCAAACGCGTGGTGGCGGCGTTCGGGGAGCGGGGCATACGCATCCACGCGCGTTCCAATGACGTTTTCTCCGGCAACATCCTCCGCCCCTTGCAGCTCGAATCCGTTGCCCGGGTATCTCTGGCGCACTACAACACGCTGGCGGAGGTGAGGTCTTTTCTGCAGGCATGGCAGGCCATTCACCGCGCCGGATCATGACAGCACCTCCGAGAAGACGATCGGCCTGACGGCATCCCCTCGTCGCCGCAATTGCTCCGTTCATCAAAGGCGTGTGACGTCGCCGGCACCGCTCAGGCTGGATCATGGCGGGGCGTCCGCCGTGCGGCCATTCCGTGGGAGCTTCGTCCCGTGGGTGCGCGGTGTGAGTTGCCGTGTCGTCCGTCGTCGACGACAATGTTCGGAATCTGCACGAAACCCCTCATGGACGCAGTGAGTACGGGTACGAGCCTTTCGGCGGGTATGGCCATGCCCGCCGAAAGGCCGGCAAAGGGAGGTGTATGCGGATCTTCGCACTTTCGGACATCCATGTGGACTATGGCGTCAACGCCAATTGGGTCCGGAGCCTGTCGCGGTACGATTTCACGGACGATATCCTGATCCTCGCCGGCGACGTCTCCCACCGCCGATCCCTGCTGTCCTGGTGCCTGAGCGAGTTCGCGCAGCGCATGCGCCGGGTACTGTTCGTGCCGGGCAACCATGATCTGTGGGTGCTGGGCGAGACACCCTCGAAGACCTCGGTGCAGAAATTCCGCGAGGTCCAGGAGGTGGTGGCCGAGTCCGGCGCGTCCATGGAGCCGTTGCTCGAAAGTGGCCTGTACATCGCGCCGCTGTTCGGCTGGTACGATTATTCCTTCGGCGAGCCCAGCGACGAGCTGACGCAGACCTGGATGGACTTTCGTGCCTGTCGCTGGCCGGAAGCCTTCGGGCCCGGCCAGGCGGCGGAGCATTTCTCGCAATTGAACCCCCGCGTCGTGCCACGGGGCGCGGAGCGGGTGATCACCTTCTCCCACTTCCTGCCGCGGCTCGACCTGGTGCCGCCGTATGTGCCGTCCAGGCACCGTATCCTCGATCCGGTGCTCGGCAGTACCCGCCTCGAACGGGAGCTGCGTCTGCTCGAGCCGGGCATTCACGTCTACGGCCATAGCCACATCAACCGGGACGTCTGCCTGGACGGTGTCAACTACGTCAACAACGCCTTCGGGTACCCCCGCGAGGATCGAATCGCGGCCAAGGCTTTGAAATGTATCGATGAGCTCTGAGGCACTGCATTCCCGCGCGCCGCTGCCTGACGGCGACGCGGCGGCCGATAACGCCGACGTCGACGTCTGGCTGGCCTTCTATCGGGAGATCGACGACGACCGCCACCTCGAGGCCCTGCGTGGCTATCTCAGTGCCGAAGAGCAGGCGCGGCAGGCCCGTTACCACTTCGCCGACGACCGCCTGCGCGACCTGGTCACCCGGGCCATGGTGCGGCTGGTGCTGTCGCGGTACGCGCCGGTCGAGCCGGCGGACTGGTCCTTTTCCAGCAATGCCTACGGCCGCCCGGAGATCGCTGTCGATCATGAAGCGGTCCGGGGGCTTACCTTCAACGTTTCCCATACGGCCGGCCTGATCGCCCTGGCGGTCACGCGGGGACGCGCCATCGGTGTGGACGTCGAGCACGCCCGCGCGCGCTCGGTGTCCACGGGCATCGCCGAGCACTTTTTCGCCCCCATGGAGGTAACGGCGTTGTCGCGGCTCCCGGAGGAGCGCCAGCAGGAACGCTTCTTCGAGTACTGGACGTTCAAGGAGGCCTACATCAAGGCGCGGGGCATGGGGCTGTCGATTCCCCTGGACCGGTTCGCCATCTCGTTTCCCGGGGAGGATGCGGTGCGGCTGCAGGTGGACCCGGATCTGGGGGACCACGCCGGACGGTGGAGTCTGAGCCAGTATCGTCCCACCGCGGAGCACATCCTCGCGGTGTGCACCGAGTGCCCGTCCGGGCGCGCGCCGCGGTTTCGCCTTCGGCAGACCGTTCCCGGACGGGAATCCCGGGACTTGACGCTGAGTACCCGGCGTCACTCCAGTCCGGCCGGTTCGTGATGGTGCGGGGAGGAGGGCGCGTCGGGGATGATAGACCCCGCGCCAACGGAGCAGGCATGTGAGCGTGTCCGGTTTAGCGCGGTGACGACCGGTCCATCCCGGTCATTGGTGGTCGGTTGCCATGGATCAAATCCTCCATCCTCGTGTTGTGCAGACAGCGCGAGATGCCCGGAAGACCAGAGGAGAGAGGATGCGAGTTCTGGTGATCGGTGGAAGTGCCTTCGTGGGTCCTGAATTCTCCGCGGAGATGCGGCGGCGCGGCCATGAAGTCACTGTCCTGCACAGAGGAAAAAGCGCCACTCCCCTGCCGGAGAGCGCCGGGGAAATCCAGGCGGACCGGGATCGCCTCCTGGATCGACAGATATGAAAGCAATCGAGTCGGATGTCGTGATCGAGAATTGCGGAGGTGCTGGCTCCACTGGACGCCCAACGTCGTGCGGCACAGATATTTGGCACGAGTGCCGGCCAGATTATCACTATTAGACGTCTGATGCCGGGCATGGAATTACATAGAGACAAGTTATTGATACTGGTTGTTGGGCCCGTAGCCTTTTTTACTCACGTGCTGCTTATGGGTTTTTATGTTGCCAACTTGGCGCCAACGCACGTCTGGGTTGCTGGAGTTGCGGCAAATTACAGAGCATTGGCGGTATTCGTGGCGCTGATGTTCGATTTCCTCGTGGTCACGATTCCCGTTTGTTCTCTCTTTGGTGTCTCCTACGGCTTCTCCTGGAGTCGGCACCCCCTGGTAAGAGCGTTGGCAATAGGGTTAGTCTATGTTCTAGCTGAATGGATCCATTTTTGTTTCCTGTTCGAATCGATGCCGCCCTTTAGCCCTGCGATGGCCGCAACGTATTTTGCTCAAGACGCATCGGTAATTTTAATTTTTTTGCTCTCGGTTTATTGCGGCTCTAGTTGGAAGAAAGCGTCTAATCGCATGTTTCCCCCGGCGTGATGCGTCGGCGGGTGGTTTAGTCATTACGAATGCTGAATAATGGCGTTAGCTTTAGGGGGTGAAATTGACGCTTCAAGATGAACTCGCGGCCTTTTACGAGCGCAACGGGTTCGGGCCCGTACTGGGGGCACGACCACGGACGGTTCCCGTCTTCACCGGCTGTCTCCTCGTGCCGTTACCCAACATCGAGGCACGTCACCGATACCTGAAATACCACGACCTCCACCACCTGGTTACCGGCTACAGCGTTGGGCGGATCGGGGAAGGCGAGGTCAGTGCGTGGGAGCTGGGGTCGGGGTCGGCCTTCGTGTCACCGGCACTTGGCATCATGAACCTTATCGCGCTGTCCACTGGGCTCGTGCTAAAGCCGCGACGAATGTGGCGCGCTTTCGTGCGTGGAACGAAAAGCCGCAACCTGTATCGTGCCGCCGTTCGTGCGGACGTGGACGCAGGCCGGTGGGCCGACCTTCCCGCGCTCCGGAAGCGATGTCTCGAAGTCACGCCAATGCGTGGGCCGCTAGCGCTTCGAATCGTGGAATTCGGCATTTATAGCATCATTGCCATGTGCATTCATGCCGCAATCGCCGGACCGGCCGTGGTCGCTCGCTTCATCACGGATATAACGCTGGGCTACAGCGTGTTCCAGGCCGTCAAGCCAAAGAGGCGTAACGACATATTTTGAGGAACGCTGGAGGCGTCGGGTGAAACTGCAGAGCAGCGTCCCCGGCGCCTCAAGCGTCGCGGTAATGGGTTTCGCGGGGTATACGATGGAAGAGCAACGACTAGAGGGAGACAGGGAACACGTGGAGCTCGCCGAGCGACGATGGCGGCTGTGCGCGCAAATGATCGATAGTGTCCTGTGGGTGGCAGCGTCCATCCCGGTCTTTTGGGCCTTAGGGCTTTGGTCAGCGGGTACGTCAGGGTGGGTGGAAGAGTTGGTCCACAATGCGCTCTTTTCTCTTGTCGGGGGTGCTGCGTTCCTGGCGGTCAACTACAGGCTGCTTGAAAACAAGGGCCAGACGATCGGCAAATGGTGTGTCGGGATTGCCATTGTGGGCACGAACGGGGGAAACCTCGGAGCTAATCACCTCTTGATCGCTCGCTACCTGCCTGTGTGGGTGGTCACCCTGATCCCGGTCCTGGGGCCATGGCTCGCGCTTGGTGACGTTTTGGCGATATTCGGCAATGATCGTCGCTGCGTGCATGATTACTTGGCTGGAACCAAAGTAGTCAACATCAACGCCGGTACTGGCGACAGCTGATTGCACGTGCCACCTGCCGCCGCACCGCGCAGCAGCAGGTTACACTTTTGGGCTTGATTTTCGAATGTGGCGTCATCGACGTGCTGCACAATGTTGGCCAGTGGGCTAACGAAGCGTTGGAACGCAGGAACCAACAACAAGGAATGAGGGTCACCGGATGAAGACTGTAAGATTGGCGGCAGGATTGCTCATAGTGTATGGCGTAGTAGTGTTACTCAACGCCTTTCTGTATACATACTGGAGTGGGGATGCAGGCGGGTTGCCCCGTGCCGCCATTCGAGCAGCCGGTGTTACGCTCGTCGCTTTTGGACTCTGGAAAGCACACCGCTGGGCTTGGTGGGTTGCGGTCGTTTTCGGAAGTGTGCTGTTCGTTCTTGGAGCTGTTGGCTTTGGCATTATTGTCAGTTCCGGGGTGCTTGAATCACGACCTTATCCGATTGCCGACTATGCCGTCTTCATCATCAGTCTCGGGGCATTGTTGGGAACGGAGGTGGCACTCCTGCTGCCCGGTAGTCGTGCCGCGATCCGCCATGCTCCCTGAAATGGTGGTATTCTTGTCTCCAGTTTCGATTACATTTTAATGGGGTGACGTTCCGCTGCGGTCGGCGCCTGCACGTCGGACCCCTGGCGATTGCGTAAATCCATGCCGCCCCATACCGTAAACCGCGTTCCCACCTATGCCCCTCGGTGAGAACCTTCGTCGCCTCCGGATGGAGGCGACGACTCGCGCTCTCGGACTTTCAACTCATTCCGCACCGCGTCGAGTACCGCATTTTCCGACGGCGGCTAGCTGTTTCCGTTTCAATAGTCGATCCGCCAACGGCCATTAAACGGCCGGAGTCCATAACGATGCTGGACGTGGGTTCCATTCCGGAGGTCGTATTCGACAAGCACTTCCAACGTTTCATCCTGATACCCGACCGTCCGGTATTTCAGCGAAGCCACATCCATCTCGACGCCCTCTTCTGTTGGACGGGAGAGCCTTCGCAAGGCCGCATCCGTGCCACGCTCCGTGCCAAGGTGTTCGTAAGCCTTCTCCCATTGCCCCAGCTCCCTGGCCACCACAAACTCGAGTAGGACATCCAGCGCCCCGTCTCGTGCAACGGGCTCTTCGCCGTAGGCGATGAAATCATCCTGAACGGAATAGGCGGGATTTTCTTCGGAATAGGTTCGCTGATCGTAAATGACCTGCGTAAGTCTCTCGCGATCCTTTACTGCCTTCGCTCCGGTCAATCGACCGTCGACTATATCGAAATAGGCGCCCGGGCGCAGCCGCCCCTGCACACAGACTCTTTGTGCGTACACAACTCTCTTTTTATTGCCTGAACGGGAATGCTCGTAATCCCAACGCCCCAGCTTGTCGACCAATGCCTCTTCCGAGGGAGGTATAGATTCGATTATCGGTATTCTTAAGGTCTGCAACAGCTCTGCGTTGATCGCGTTGTCCAGGTATCCCTCGATACGGTCGTAGTAAACCGTGGTCGTCCAGCTTCCTGTATCGGCATCTTCCAGTGCCAGGTATGCGAAACGGTGCCTGTCGTCGTCACCCACCTTCTGGACGAAAGGTCCCTTGAAATGAACGAGGTACGCATTATCCAGATCCTGACGCGACACCAGCACCGGGTGTCCCACCTGGCAGATAATCTCGTAAATATTATTGCCCCGCAACGTCATCGGATCGGCTGCCATATCCACATCATTGAGCCACTCAAGCGATGGTGGTGCGGCGGCTTTCGATACCGTCCCGTTGCCATCTTCGCCCCCTGGTTCCGGCCCATATGACGGAGTCGCCAACAGGTATCCCGCTACTGCGAGGGCACCGAGTATGATCACTCCAACTACGTTCTTCATACGCCTGTCCGTCCTGCGTGTTATTCATTATTTTGAAAGGTGAAGCGAGCAACTTCATACAATTCCATTCAGCTCTTGAAAGGGGAGGTATGAGAAAAGACCGGCATCAGTTGATGCATTGATTGGTTTTACTGTTTATATGTGTCGATATCGATTAAAGCACCCACCTCACCCAGAAACAACACTGTCTCTTCATTAAAGCCAATCGCGGGTGTAGAGTGAACCGCCCCGGCTATCGCGGAGGCTCGTTGGTTTACTAATCTTCTCAGAAGTATTGTCATGCGTCAGCGGGACTGTGCGCCGATGGGGCAAGGCGCGAGGCGCGCCG
>CAZHBN010000112.1:220-11936 GCA_964530405.1 uncultured Ectothiorhodospiraceae bacterium | reverse complement strand
ATCGTCAGCGCGATCGCGCTTGCCAGGCGTACCCGGCGGACAATTCTGGCGAACTTCGCGTGGGCTTACGGCTACAACGTCGCGCTCATTCCGGTGGCGGCCGGCGTGCTGTGGCCGTGGACGGGCGTGCTGCTGCACCCCATGCTGGCCGCCGGGGCCATGAGCCTCTCCAGCGTGCTGGTGCTTATGAACTCGCTGCGCCTGCGGCGTTTTCGCGCGGTGGCGGTGCGTGGGGAGGGCGATGAGATGGTTGCGTCGGCGAGGGCGGCGCAGGCCGGGGGTGCGTGAGCCCGCCCGGCCGCGCGACGGGGTCTGTCGGCGGCCGGGGGACCGGGTCAGCCCCCGTTGACCTGGTCCTTGAATGCCTTGCCGGCGCGGAAGGCGGGAACGCGGCTCGCCGCGATCTGGATGGTGTCGCCGGTCTGCGGGTTGCGGCCGGTGCGCGCGGCACGCTCGGTACGGGTGAAGCGGCCGAAGCCGGTGAGGCTTACGTCGGTACCGTCGCTGACGGTGTGCTGGATGGTGTCGAACAGCGCGTCGACCACCTCCGCAACGGTCTTGCGCGGCACGCCGTCGCACTGATCGCGTACGGCGTCGATGAGCTGGTTCTTGTTCATAACGGGGTTCATGTGGTCGCTCCCTGTTTCCTATCGATAGGCGGCGTGCGGCGTGGAGTCGCACACTAGCCCGGAGTTCAGCAGACGCGCTTGCCCTCTGTCCAGAGCGGGTGTGGCAGAACGTGACCGGACGGTCAGTGCCCCGAAAAATCGCAGCAGCCATCGCAACGAAAAAGGGCCGAGCGTACGCTCGGCCCTTTTCACGTGATGGTCGGGGTGACTGGATTCGAACCAGCGACTCCTACGTCCCGAACGTAGTGCTCTACCAAGCTGAGCTACACCCCGATTTATCTAGTGACGACGATCGGCTGCGAAGCTGGCCAACTCGGTTAAGGCGGCCTTGAGCGGCCCCTCGTTCATGAACGAGAGAGCGTTCTGCGCTTGCTGCGCTTCGTCGTCAGCGAGGCGGCGAGTATAGGGGATGGCATCGGTGTTTGCAATGGCCTCGCAGACGGCCTGGATTCGTTCCCGGCCGCCTGCTTCTATCGCCTCGCGGACCAGTCTGCGGGTGCTTTCGTCGCCCACCTGCATGGCGCGGATCAATGGCATCGTCGGCTTGCCTTCGGCCAGATCATCGCCGAGGTTCTTGCCGATTTCCGCCGGGTCCCCGTCATAATCGAGCGCATCGTCGGTGAGCTGGAAGGCGGTGCCGAGGTGGCGCCCGTACGCTGCAGCGGCATCGGCGTCCGAGTCCGCGAAGACGCCGGCGAGGTGGCACCCGGCTTCGAACAGCGCTGCGGTCTTGCGGTAGATGACGTCTCGGTAGCGCTGCTCGTCCACGTCCGCGTCGTGGATATTCAGCAGTTGCAGGACCTCGCCTTCGGCGATGGTGTTGGTGGCTTGTGCGAACGTCTGCATGGCAGTCATGCTGCCTAGTTCCACCATCATCTGAAACGAACGAGTATAGAGGAAGTCCCCGACGAGGACGCTGGCCTCGTTGCCCCAGATATGGTTCGCCGTGTCCCGTCCTCGACGTACGTCCGAAGCATCGACCACATCGTCGTGCAGCAGCGTTGCGGTATGGATCAGCTCCACGATGGCGGCTAACGGTATGTGCCGGTCGCCCTCGTAGCCGGCGGCGCGGGCCATCAGCAATACCACCAGTGGCCGCAGGCGCTTGCCGCCTCCGTTGACGATGTAGGCGCCGAGCTGATTGATCAGTACCACATCGGAGCGCAGCCGCCGCTGGATGGTCCGATCCACGGCATCCATATCGGAGGCCACTAGCGAGCGTATCTCGGCGAGGTCCATCAAGTGGCGCGTCCTGAGCGATGTTGGGCGATCGGGAGCGACAGGATGCTAGAGAGGGGCGTGAGGGGTGTCAAGATTGTTGGGGTGTCGGTTGACTGCGGGTGTCTTTCAGCCTAAGATTGCCGGTCTTTGATTTTCGCCCGCATTCCACTGCATTTGTTGGAGAACGCAGCCATGTACGCCGTGATCAAGACCGGGGGCAAGCAATACCGGGTCTCCGAGGGGGACGTCCTCCGGGTCGAAAAATTGGACGCCGAGGCTGGCGCGACGGTGGAGTTCGATCAGGTGCTGATGGTCGGCGGCGGCGATGACGTGAAGGTGGGCTCGCCACTCGTCGATGGCGGTCGCGTTTCCGCCGAGGTGGTTGCGCAAGGGCGCGACCGCAAGATCGAGGTCGTCAAGTTCAAGCGCCGCAAGGACTATCAGCGAAAGCACGGCCACCGTCAGCATTACACCGAGGTCAAGATTACCGGTATCCAGGCCGGCTGAATCGGAGGTTAGCGAGCCATGGCACATAAGAAAGCAGGCGGCAGTACCCGTAACGGCCGCGATTCCGAGTCGAAACGCCTGGGCGTCAAGCGTTTTGGCGGTCAGGCCGTGCGCGCCGGCAACATTCTCGTGCGCCAGCGTGGGACCCACTTCCATGCTGGCAGCAATGTCGGTGTGGGCCATGATCACACGCTGTTCGCGAAGGCCGACGGCGAAGTGGTCTTCGAGCGCAAGGGGCCACACAAGCGGCGCTTCGTGAGCGTGCGGCCCGCGAGCTGATTCGGCAATCCCGGAATTGCGAAAAAAGCCCCGTCGCCGCACGGGGCTTTTTTGTGTGCGCTCGATCAAAGGTGTAGTGGCGTTGTGGGGATGCCCGCTGGCGCCGGTCTGATTGAAGGAGCTCGCGTTTGGCAGCGCGGGGTAAGGTTGGCCCATGAAATTCGTGGATGAGGCGCGGATTCGCGTCGCCGCTGGCGACGGTGGCGACGGCTGCGTTAGCTTTCGGCGTGAAAAGTTCGTTCCGCGTGGCGGGCCCGACGGCGGTGACGGCGGTCGCGGGGGCAGTGTGTTCCTCGTTGGCGACGGGGGCCTGAACACGCTTGCCGATTTTCGCCACACCCGTCGTTATGCGGCGGAGCGTGGCGAGAATGGCAAAGGCAAGCAAATGACCGGCCGTAGCGGCGAGGATGTCGCCATCGCTGTGCCGGTGGGAACGGTCGTCATCGATGTGGAGACTGGCGAGACGATCGGTGACGTAACCGCCGAGGGCGAGCGCCTGCTGGTCGCGCGCGGTGGCGATGGCGGGCTCGGCAACCTCCATTTCAAGAGCTCCACGAATCGCGCTCCGCGTCAGTCTACGCCGGGTGTGCGCGCGGAGCGCCGTGATCTGAGGCTGGAGCTGAGGGTGCTCGCCGACGTCGGATTGCTCGGATTGCCCAACGCCGGTAAGTCGACGCTCGTTCGGGCGGTCTCCGGTGCCAGGCCGCGCGTGGCCGATTATCCGTTCACCACGCTGTATCCGTCGCTTGGTGTCGTGCGAGTAGGTCCCGGACGCAGTTTCGTGATGGCTGATATCCCGGGGCTGATCGAGGGGGCGGCGGAAGGCGCGGGCCTCGGGGTGCGCTTTCTCAAGCATCTCGCCAGAAACCGGCTGCTCTTGCACGTGGTCGATGTTTCGAGGCTTTATGACGATGCGGATCCGGCGGTGGATGCCCGGGCGGTGATCGATGAGCTGCTGGCCTACGATCCACGGCTCGCGCAACGTGAGCGCTGGCTCGTGCTCAACAAGATGGATCTCATCCCCGAGGATGAGCGAGAGGGGGTGGAGCACGAGATCACCGCGGCGCTTGCGTGGCAGGGGCCCGTGTTTCGGGTATCCGGGGAGTCCGGTGAGGGAACCGAGTATCTGTGCCAGTGCATCATGGCACGGTTGGAGGCGATGAACGAGGAGGCCGGGACCGATGGAGCAGGTCGTTAGTGCCCTGATTCCGGAGATCGTACTCGCTCAGCGGGCCTGTGGACCAGGCTCGCTGGGCCGTGTCGGGCGACGCCAACACCGCGAGTGCGCTGCAAAGGCCTGCGCGGCGGCAGGCCCACGGCGGTGCCAACGCCGCGTTGTCGCTTCTCGACGTAACACTCATCAGTGCATCTTCGTCGTGGCTCCTTGTTCCGACGCCGCGATGGGTCTCCCGGAGGGTACGGGCTCGTGAATCAGGACGCTGGCTGGCGTGAATCGTTGCGTGATGGGCAGCGCTGGGTGGTGAAAATCGGCAGTGCCCTGGTCACTAATGACGGCCGTGGCCTCGATCGTGAGCGTATCGCGGACTGGGTGACCCAGATCGCGGAGCTGCGCCGACAGGGTCAGGAAGTGGTGCTGGTTTCCTCCGGCTCCGTGGCGGAGGGTGTCCAGCGTCTGGGGTGGGCGAGGCGTCCGCATGCGCTTCATCAGCTCCAGGCCGCGGCGGCGGTGGGCCAAATGGGGGTGGTGGAGGCGTATGAGCGTGAGTTTCGGCGTTTCGGTCTGCACACCGCGCAGGTGTTGCTCACCCACGAAGACCTAGCGGATCGTCAGCGCTATCTCAACGCCCGAAGTACCCTGCGAACGCTCCTTTCCCTCGGGGTGGTGCCGGTGGTCAACGAGAATGACACGGTGGCGACCGACGAAATCCGGTTCGGCGACAACGACACGCTTGCTGCGTTGGTTTCGAATCTGGTGGAAGCCGATCTGCTGCTCATCCTCACCGATCAGGCAGGGCTTTATGATGCCGATCCGCGCCGGGATCCGACTGCGACTCTGATTCACGAAGCGGATGCCGATGATGAGCGGTTGGTTGCCATGTGTTCCGATGCGCCTGGCGCTCTCGGAAGTGGCGGTATGCGTGCCAAGGTGCTGGCAGCCGCGCGTGCCGCCCGGGCCGGTGCGATCACGGTGATCACTTCTGGGCGTGACGCAAATGCACTGGCTCGGGTGCGTGCCGGTGATCGCGTGGGGACTCTGTTGTGGCCGTCGCGGGAGCGGCTTGCCGCCCGCAAGCGCTGGCTTGCCGGACAACTACAGGCCCGTGGCCGTCTCTGGCTGGACGATGGTGCCGTGCGCGTTCTCCGCGAGGCGGGGAGAAGTCTTCTGCCAGTGGGCGTAGCGAGGGTGGATGGCCGTTTCGTCCGTGGTGACATGGTGGCCTGTCTCGACCGGGCCGGTAATGAGGTTGCGCGCGGGCTGGTCAACTACGGTTCCGGGGATGCACGCCGGCTTTGCGGTGTCGCCTCCGGTCAGATCGAGGCCGTGCTGGGCTATGTGGACGAGCCGGAGCTTATCCACCGCGACAATCTCGTGCTTACCGATGAAGTGTAGTGGGCTTCGCGCTCGCCGCCGGGCTTGAGCGCTCCGATGCGGGGGTGGGGGGGGGCAAACGAAAACGCCGGCGCGAAGCCGGCGTTCCTGATCGTTATCGGCGGCCGTTTCCCGGAGCGTTAGCCCAGGGCCTTGATGTGCTTGGCGAGGCGGCTCTTGTGCCGGGCGGCCTTGTTCTTGTGAATCAGACCTTGAGTCGCCATGCGGTCCAGCACTGGCATCGCCGAACGGTAGGCTTCCTCGGCCTTGGCCTTGTCGCCCGTCTCGATGGCCTTGAGAACCCTTTTCAGCTCGGTCCGCATCATTGAGCGACGAGCCTGATTATGGCGGCGGCGCTGCTCGGTCTGACGCGCACGCTTCTTCGCGGAGGCGATGTTAGCCAACGTGGAACTCCTGCATGATCCTGAAATCACGAAAGGCGCGTATGATCGCCCCTTTGTGGTCGGGTGTCAACGATTCCCTTCCTGACGTCAGCGCCACGAGCGGGTAGAGTGCCCCGGCGATCGTATCGCTGTCTTCGATCCCGCTCGTCTGACCTCGATCAAGGAGTTTGTGTGAGAGCGCAGGGGCTGTTTCGCTCGGTGTTCACGTTCGGTTCCTGGACACTCGTGTCGCGGATACTGGGTCTCGTCCGGGACGTGGTGCTCGGGGTGGTGTTTGGTCCCTCCGCGGCGACGGACGCGTTTTTCGTCGCATTCAAGATCCCGAACTTCATGCGTCGCCTGTTCGCCGAGGGTGCATTTTCCCAGGCATTCGTGCCCGTGCTGTCCGGCTATCATAGTGAAGCGGAGTTGGGCGAGGTGCGCGAGCTCATCCGCCGCGCTTCGGGCAGCCTCGCGCTCGTGCTGCTGGCGGTAACGGTGGCCGGAGTGTGGGGGGCGCCGTGGCTGATACGCGTCTTTGCCCCGGGGTTCGCCGACGATCCACAACGGCTTTCCGACGCCACGTGGATGCTGCGCATAACGTTTCCCTACCTGATGCTCATTTCGCTGACAGCCTGCGCCGGGGCGGTGCTCAACAGTGTAGGGTCGTTCGGTCCGCCTGCGTTCGCGCCGGTACTGCTCAACGTCTGTCTGATCGCGGCGGCACTATGGCTCGCCGATGCATTCTCGCCGGGCGTGGTGGCATTGGCATGGGCGGTGGCGCTTGCGGGGGTGCTGCAACTTCTGCTTCAGCTGCCGTTTCTCGCCCGTCGCGGACTTCTGGTGTGGCCGCGTCCCGGGTTTCGCCACCCAGGGGTTCGTCGCATCCTCGCGTTGATGGGGCCGACGCTGTTCGGCACTTCCGTTCAGCAGATCAACCTGCTGGTGGATACCATACTTGCTTCGTTTCTCGTGAGCGGCAGCATAAGCTGGCTTTACTGGTCAGATCGTCTGGTGGAGTTCCCGCTGGGGATCTTCGGCGTGGCGCTCGGCACGGTGATTCTTCCACGGCTGTCCCGGGAACACGGCGATGCTGGCGACAGCGCGTTCAGCGCGACCCTCGACTGGGCATTGCGTCTCGTGCTCGTGCTTATCGTGCCCGCCACCGTCGGTCTGATGGCGTTGGCAGGCCCGATGATCGCGACGCTGTTCCATTACGGCGCGTTCGCGGATCATGACGTCAGGGCGGCGAGTTTCAGTCTGCTCACCTACGCGGTTGGCCTGATGCCGTTCGTACTCGTGAAAGTGCTCCTGCCCGGTTATTTCGCGCGGCAGGATACTCGAACTCCAGTACGCTATGCGGTGGTGGCGATGGTCGTGAATACGGGGTTCAGTGTGCTCGCGGTGCTGGCGTTGCGCGGTACTGGGGTTGCCCACGCGGGCCTGGCGCTCGGCACGGCGCTGGCGGCGCTGGTCAACGCGGCGCTGTTGGCGCTGGGGCTGCGTCGTGCCGGCGTCTACCGGCCGGGGCGCGGATGGCCGTGGCTGCGCCGGCGTGTCGGCGCGGCGGCACTGATAATGCTGGTGGCCCTTTACTGGCCGGCGACCCGTCTGGATACGTGGCTCGCGGCGGGGGTCCTCGACCGGGTCACATGGCTGGCGGCAACAATAGGCGTGGGGGCGGCGGTCTACTTCGCTGTCCTCTTTGCTCTGGGAGTGCGGCCGGCAGCGTTGCGCGAGCCCCCGTCGGCGGATACGCTGGCCCGTGGCTGAGACGGCTCATCCGCCTTATAATTCCGGGATTTGAGGAGCCGATACAGCATGGAGCTCATCCGGGGCAGCCACAACCTGCGAGCACAGCACCGCGGTTGTGTGGCTACCATCGGCAACTTCGACGGCGTCCACCGCGGCCATCATGCGGTCATCGAGCGTGTGCGCGAGCGTGCAGGGGCGCTGGGGTTGCCGGCGATGGTTATCACCTTCGAGCCCCATCCGCTGGAGTATTTCGCCCCGGAGCATGCGCATCGCCGTATCTCGGCGTTGCGCGACAAGGTCGATGCCCTGGCGGCTTGCGGTGTCGACCGTGTGCTTTGCCTGCGTTTCGGACGCCAACTGGCGGAGATGCCGGCGGAATCGTTCGTCGACTCGCTGCTGGTCGAGCGGCTCGGCGTTCGCTTTCTCATGGTCGGGGACGATTTCCGCTTCGGCCGTGGCCGGCGTGGCGATTTCACCCTGTTGCAACGTGCGGGTGAGCGCCATGGGTTCGAAGTGGCGCGCATGCCGACAGTGGTTGCCGACGGCGAGCGCGTCAGCAGCACACGGGTGCGCGCTGCGCTCGCCGCGGGCGAGCTCGACGTCGCCGAAGCGTTGCTGGGCCGGCCTTATGCCATCAGCGGACGGGTCGCACGGGGCGATGCCATCGGCCGCGAGCTTGGCTGGCGTACCGCCAACCTGCGCTTTCGGCGCACCCCGCCGCCGGTGCACGGCGTTTTCGCGGTGACCGTCGAAGGCCTGCGTGGTGAGCGACAGGGTGTGGCCAGCGTGGGCACGCGACCGACGATCGACGGCCGGGCCACACTGTTGGAGACGCATCTGTTCGATTTTGACGAGAACATCTACGGCGCCCATATCCGGGTGACCTTCCGGGCGTTTCTGCGCGGCGAGGAACGGTTCGACAGCATGGATGCGCTGCGCGCGCAGATCGGCCGTGACGCGGACGCTGCGCGTCAGTGGTTCGCCCGCAACGACCCCGACAAGCCAACGACTGGAGACCGCAGGAAGACGTCGTGACCGACTACAAAGACACACTCAATCTGCCCAAGACGGACTTCCCGATGCGCGCCAATCTGGCCAAGCGCGAGCCCGGTCGCGTGGCCGGCTGGCGCGAGCAGGACCTGTACGGGCGTATCCGGCAGGCGCGCACCGGCCGGCAGAAGTTCATCCTTCATGACGGGCCGCCTTACGCCAACGGCGAGATCCACATCGGTCACGCGGTCAACAAGATTCTCAAGGACATCATCGTCAAGGCGCGCACGCTGGATGGCTACGATGCGCCATACGTGCCTGGGTGGGACTGCCACGGGCTGCCCATCGAGCACAAAGTCGAGCAGTCCATCGGCAAAGCCGGCGAGGACGTCTCGGCGCGTGAGTTTCGTGCAGCGTGCCGGCGCTTCGCCGAGGAGCAGGTCGAAGCGCAGAAAGCGGATTTCGAACGTCTGGGCGTGGTGGGCGACTGGGACCACCCCTATCTCACCATGAGCTACCGAACCGAGGCGGATATCCTGCGTGCGCTTGGGCGGATCGTCGCCCGGGGTCATCTCAAGCGCGGCTACAAGCCGGTGCATTGGTGTACGGCCTGCGGGTCGGCGCTCGCCGAAGCTGAGGTCGAGTATGACGATCGTACCTCACCGGCCATCGACGTGCGCTTTACCGCCACCGACGGTGCTGCCGCGGCGCGGGCGTTCGGTATCGAGACCGATGGCGCGCCGGTTTCCGTGGTCATCTGGACCACCACGCCGTGGACGCTGCCGGCCAACCAGGCCGTAGCGGTTCATCCGGGGCTCGAATACGTGATGGTGCGTGTTGACGGCGGCCGCGAGTACCTGGTGCTCGCCGACGCGCTTCACGAAGAGGCCCTGGCGCGTTATGGCGCCGGCGACTGGGCCGTGGTGGGCCGCGCAGCGGGCGAGGCGCTGGAGCACCTCATGTTGCGCCATCCGTTTCTCAGGCGCGAGGTGCCGGTGATCCTCGGAGATCATGTCACCACCGACGCGGGCACCGGCGCCGTGCATACCGCTCCGGGCCACGGTGCGGACGACTTCGTCGTGGGTCAGCGCTACGGTCTGCCGTTGACGAACCCGGTGGGTGACGATGGTCGCTTTCTTCCGGACACGGAGTTCTTCGCCGGCGAGTTCGTATACGACGCCAATCCGCATATCGTGGAAGTATTGCGCGAACATGGGGCGCTGCTTCACCACGAGGCCTACGAGCACAGCTATCCCCACTGCTGGCGCCACAAGACGCCCATTCTCTTTCGCGCCACGCCCCAGTGGTTCCTGAACCTGGACGCCAATGGCGTCCGCGAGAAGACGCTGGCCGCGCTGCCCACCGTGCGCTGGTTCCCTGACTGGGGCGAGGGGCGCATGGAGGCGATGGTGCGCAACCGCCCCGAGTGGTGCATCTCGCGTCAGCGCAACTGGGGGGTGCCCATTGCACTGTTCGTCGACCGCGAAACCGGCGAGCCCCACCCCGACTCGCAGCGTCTCATCGAGGCGGTGGCCGAGCGCATGGAGGCCGGCGGCATCGACGCGTGGTTCGAGCTGGCGCCCGAAGAGCTGCTGGGCGAGGACGCCGAGCGCTACGAGAAAGTCGAGGACATTCTCGATGTGTGGTTCGATTCCGGCACCACCCATGCCGCGGTGCTCGAAAGCCGCGAGGAGCTTGCCAAGCCCGCGGATCTGTACCTGGAAGGCTCGGATCAGTACCGGGGTTGGTTCCAGTCGTCGCTGCTCACGGGCATGATGCTCGACGAGTGCCCGCCGTATAAGGCGACGCTGACCCACGGCTTCACCGTGGACGAGAACGGCTACAAGATGTCCAAGTCCAGGGGGAACGTCATCGCCCCACAGACGGTCATGAACAAGCTGGGCGCGGATATCCTGCGGCTTTGGGTGGGTTCCACTGACTACACCGGCGAAATCGCCGTCTCCGACGAGATCCTGAAGCGTACCGCCGACGGTTACCGGCGCATGCGCAATACCGCGCGTTTCCTGCTCGCCAACCTCGCGGGCTTCGATCCGGCCCGCGACCGGGTGGCGCCGGAGCGCATGCTGCCGCTGGACCGGTGGGCAGTGGACCGTGCCCGTCAGGTACAGGAGGCCGTGGTCGCCGCCTACGACCGCTACGACTTTCATCAGGTCTATCAGCGCGTTCACCACTTCTGCGTGCTGGATATGGGCGGCTTCTACCTGGACATCATCAAGGATCGCCAGTACACCACCCAGGCGGACAGCCTGGCGCGGCGTTCCTGCCAGACCGCGCTCTACCATATCGTCGAGGCGCTGACGCGCTGGATCGCACCGATTCTGTCGTTTACCGCGGATGAGCTCTGGGGGCATATCCCCGGCGAGCGTGACGAGTCGGTATTCGTCGCCGAGTGGTATGACGGTCTCTTCCCGCTCGAGGGCAACGCGGACCTGGACCGGGGATTCTGGGAGCGCCTGCTCGGCCTGCGCGAGGCCGTCGCCAAGCGCATTGAAGAGCTGCGCAATGACAAGGTCATCGGGGCGACGCTGGAGGCCGAGGTGGAGCTGTACTGCCCTGAGCCGCTGTACAGTGACTGGCTGCGCCTTGGCGAGGAGCTGCGCTTCGTGCTCATCACCTCGGCGGCGCGGGTGCATCCCTACGACGCCCGGCCGGCCGGCGCTGTCGAGGCGGCGCTAGATGACGGTACGAACTTTGCTCTGGTGGTATCGGCAACCGAGCACCGCAAGTGCGTGCGTTGCTGGCATCATACGGCCGATGTGGGCGTCAACGCTGATCATCCGGAGCTCTGCGGCCGGTGCGTGAGCAACGTGGCCGGCGAGGGCGAGGAACGTCAATACGCCTGAGGAGCGGCCATGCTGCGTTTCGGCCTGATGATCGCGGCCCTCGTGCTGGGCCTCGATCAGGCGACCAAGCTCTGGGCGGAGGCGGCGTTGATGCCGTACCGCCCGGAAGCCGTAGTGCCGTTTTTCAATCTGACGCTGTCCTACAATACCGGCGCGGCGTTCAGTTTCCTTGCCGACCAGGCCGGGTGGCAACGCTGGTTGTTCGCCGCCCTTGCCATTGGCGTGAGCGCGTATCTCGTTTGGTGGCTGCGAAGCCTCTCCCGTGGCGAGCGCTGGACCGGCGCCGCGCTCGGGCTGGTGCTCGGCGGGGCGGTCGGCAATCTCATCGATCGCCTTGCGTATGGACACGTGATCGATTTCCTCGACGTCTACTATGGCCGCTGGCACTGGCCGGCATTCAATCTCGCCGACAGCGCGATTACCGTGGGCGTGGCGATCCTGATCGTCGTGACGGTAAGCGGGCGCCGGGTGTAGGCGGCGCGCCGCAGCGCATGCGACAATTGCCACAACAGTTCGAGTCAGTGTCCACACATGCCT
>CAZHBN010000112.1:0-210 GCA_964530405.1 uncultured Ectothiorhodospiraceae bacterium | reverse complement strand
CGCCAATCCCCGCGGCTTCTGTGCCGGCGTCGATCGCGCCATCAGCATCGTCGAGCAAGCGCTGGACGCCTTCGGCGCGCCGATCTACGTGCGTCACGAGGTAGTGCACAACCGCACCGTCGTCGACGGATTGCGGGAGAAAGGGGCGATCTTCGTCGAGGAGCTCCACGAGGTGCCCGACGGCAACACCGTCATCTTCAGCGCCCACGG
>CAZHBN010000111.1:10054-12070 GCA_964530405.1 uncultured Ectothiorhodospiraceae bacterium | reverse complement strand
TTGGAGGCGGCGCTGTGGGTGCGCATGGTGCCCAGGGTGGGCGAGCCGTCGGCGGCGAAATCCTCGTGGAACAGGTCGCTCGCGGCCACAGGCGTGGCGGCGAGCATCAACGTCGCGCTGAGAAGCGACGCTCGGGCAAAACGGTTTGTCATGATCGCGATCCTTGGACGACTGCGAACGGGATCGCACAGTCTCCGGCGGCCGGATCACGACACGATAACGGGACCATGACCGCGCGATGACAGGCGCGCGGTCACGGCCTATGCCCTTGCCTCAGCGGCGATCGCCGGTGGCTTCCTCCGCCATCTGCTCGAAGCTGGTGTGACGGACGTCCTTGCCGCGCACGAAGTAGACGACGTACTCGCAGATGTTGCGCGATCGGTCGCCGATGCGCTCCAGCGCCCGCGCTGACCACATGATGTCCATGACCGGCGGCACCGCCTTGGGGTGCTCCTCCATGTACTTCATGAGGTGGCGGATGATGCTGTCGTACTGGGCGTCGGCCTTGATGTCCTCCTGGGCCACGCGCACCGCCTGCTCGGCGTCCATGCGGGCGAAGGCGTCCAGCGCGCCTCGCAGCATGCGCTTGATGTGCTCGCCCAGGGCCTCGATCTCGCCCATGGGGCTGCGGCGGCGGTCATCCTCGAGCAGGTGCAGCGCCATGCGGCCGATGCGCTCGGCCTCGTCGCCGATGCGCTCCAGGTCGGTGATGGTCTTGATCACCGCGAGCACCAGGCGCAGGTCACTCGCCGTGGGCTGGCGGCGGGCGAGCACGTGGGTGCACGCCTCGTCGAGCTCCACTTCGATGGCGTTGACCTTGTAGTCACTGGTGACCACGTGCTCGCCGCGCTTGGTATCCCCCTCCACGAGGGCCACCAGCCCGTCGGCGAGCTGCTGCTCCACCAGCCCGCCCATGGCCATCACCCGGTTGAGGATCTGCTCGAGCTCCTCGTTGTACTGCTGCGATATGTGCTGCGAGAAGCTTTTCTTGTCCACCATGATGCCTCTCCCCCGGGCGTCAGCCGTAACGTCCGGTGATGTAGTCCTCGGTCTTCTGCTCACGCGGATTGGTGAACAGCGTGTCCGTATCATTGAACTCCACCAGTCGCCCCATGTGGAAGAACGCGGTGTAGCCGGCCACCCGCGCTGCCTGCTGTAGATTATGGGTCACGATGACGATGGTGAAGTTGTCCTTGAGCTCGTCGATGAGCTCCTCGATCGTGGCGGTGGCCAGGGGATCGAGGGCCGAGGCGGGCTCGTCCATGAGAATCACTTCCGGGCTCACGGCGATGGCGCGCGCGATGCACAACCGCTGCTGCTGGCCGCCGGAAAGCGCGGTGCCCGGTGTCTGGAGGCGGTCGGCCACCTCGTTCCACAGGCCCGCACGCCGCAGGCTGCTCTCCACGAGATCGTCCAGCTCCGAGCGGCTGGTGGCGATGCCATGCAGGCGCGGCGCGTAGGCGATGTTCTCGTAGATGCTCTTGGGGAACGGGTTCGGCTTCTGGAAGACCATGCCCACGTGGGAGCGCAGTTGCACCACGTCCACGGAGGGGTCGTAGATGTCCTCGCCGTCGAGCTCCACCGCCCCCTCGATGCGCACGTTGGGCACGAGGTCGTTCATGCGGTTGAGACAGCGCAGGAAGGAGGACTTGCCGCAGCCCGAGGGGCCGATGAGGGCGGTGACCTGGCGGTCGTGAACGTTGACGCTCACGTCGAACAGTGCCTGGGTATCGCCGTACCAGAGGCGCAGATCGCGCACGTCGACCTTGACGGGGTGCTCGGGGTGATTGCCCCCGCGGGTGCTCTCGCGAGCGGGACTGTTGGCCATCTCGGAGCGGTGTTCAGCTGTGTCTGCAGAGTACATAGTCTAGCGGCCTCTGGCTACCAACGGCGTTCGAAGCGGCGGCGCAGCAACACGGCGGTTGCGTTCATGGTGAGCAGCACGGCCAGCAACACGATGATGCCGGCGGCCGTCTTCTCCACGTAGGCGCGCTCGGGCATGCCCGCCCAGGTGAA
>CAZHBN010000111.1:6883-9954 GCA_964530405.1 uncultured Ectothiorhodospiraceae bacterium | reverse complement strand
TGCCGGCGGCCGTCTTCTCCACGTAGGCGCGCTCGGGCATGCCCGCCCAGGTGAAGACCTGGGCCGGCAGCACCGTTGCTGCCTGGGTGATGGACGTTGGTGCGTCCGGAATGTAGGCGATCATACCGACGATGATCAGCGGCGCGGTCTCGCCGATCGCCTGGGCGAGCCCGATGATGGTGCCGGTAAGGATGCCCGGCAGCGACAACGGCAGCACGTGGTCGCGCACCACCTGCCAGCGGGTGCATCCCATCGCCAGCGCGCCCAGGCGGATGGGATCGGGCACGGCGCGCAGCGCCGCGCGCGTGCTGATGATGATGATCGGCAGCGTCATCAAGCCGATGGTCAGGCCGCCGGCCAGCGCCGACGATCGCGGCACGTGGAAGAAGTTGATGAACACCGCGAGCCCCAGCAGGCCGAAGAGGATGGACGGCACCGCCGCCAGATTGTTGATGTTCACCTCGATGGTCTGGGTCAGGCGGTTGTCCGGCGCGAACTCCTCCAGGTACACCGCCGTCATCACGCCGATGGGGAATGCGAACAGGAACGTGAGCGCGAGCAGGTAGATCGAGCCCACGGCGGCGGACCAGATGCCGGCCATCTCCGGCAGCTTGGAGTCACCGTTGGTGAAGAACGCCGTGTTGAACTTGAACGCGACGCGCCCGTCCTCCTCGAGCTCGCGCACCGTGGCGACGACGTCATCATCCAGGTCGTGGCTGTAGCCCTTGCGGAACTGATCGATCTCCGCCTTGGCAGGCACCCAGCGCTCCTGTGTGGTGCCCAGCAGCGACTCGTCCGCCTTGACTTCCTGGGGAATGGTGCGCAGCACCCCGCGGGAGACGATGGGCCGCAGCGGGTCGCTCACCGCCAGCGGCGGCAGCTCCACGGTCTCCTCGCTGTAGGTGATCTCGGCGAGTACCTGGGTGTGATAGAACGCGCTGTAGCCCTGGCTGATGATGTCGGCGAAGAACGCCACCAGAAACGCCACGGACAGCGCGATTCCCCCGGCGCACAGGAAACGGAAACGCCGTTCCGCGTTATAGCGGCGCCGGAGTTTCGGATTGTCTCTGGAACCCTTGAGCTTCATGCGGCACCACCGGTCAGTCGTACTGCTGCTTGAACCGCCGCACCATCACGGTGCTGACGATGTTCAACGAAAGCGTGACCACGAACAGCACCAGCCCGAGGCCGAACGCGGCGAGCGTGGCGGGGCTGTCGAACTCCTGGTCGCCGGTGAGCGCGTCGACGATCCGCACCGTCACCGTGGTCATGTCTTCCAGCGGGTTGAGCGTGAGGTTCGGGCGCAGGCCGGCCGCCATCACCACGATCATGGTCTCACCGAGTGCTCGCGAGACGCCGAGCAGCGTCGCCGAGACGATGCCGGGCGTGGCAGCGGGCAGCAGCACCTGCTTGATGGTCTCGCTCTTGGTCGTGCCCAGGGCGTACGCGCCTTCGCGCAGGCTGTGGGGGATCGAGTTGATGACGTCGTCCGAGAGCGAGGAGATGAACGGAATGATCATGATGCCCATGACCAGGCCCGGCGAGAGAATGTTGTTGTAGGAGGCGTCCAGGCCGAGGAAAGCTGCCACGTCGACGATCATCGGGCTCACGGTGATGGCGGCGAAGAAGCCATAAACCACGGTGGGAATACCCGCGAGCACCTCGAGCACCGGCTTGGCCATGCCGCGGACACGACGGCTGGCGTACTCGGACATGAAAATCGCCGACAGCAGCCCTACCGGCAGCGCCACGCCCATGGCGATGGCGGTGACCATGAAGGTACCCGCGAACAACGGTACCGAGCCGAAGGTGTAATTGGCGCCCTCGGCCTCACCGGCACGCCCGGCGCCCACCAGGAAGGCCTTGTCCGGCGCCCACTCGGTGCCGGTGACGAACTCCCAGATGCTGACGACCTGGAAGAACCGGATCGCCTCGAAGACGATGGACAGCACGATGGCGATGGTAGTCACGATGGAGACCAGCGCCGCCCCCAGCTGTAGCCAGCGGATGAGGGGGTCGAGGTGGTTGCGCGCGCGCAACTCCGGCCGGATGGTGTGAAGCCCCGCCGCCAGGCCGCCGGCGGCCAGCACCAGTGAGGCCACGAACGTCATGGTCACCGGCGGATCGGCGACGCCGAGCAAAGCAGCGAACGTCGCCACCAGCGCCACCGCGATGGCGGGAATGGCCATCCACACCACCGCGTACCAGCCGTACTGCTGTGGACGCGAATGCATGGGGGTGCCGGCATCCGCCGCCGCGGAGAACGCCCGCCGGCGGCCCATGGTGTAGGCGGCAAACCCCAGGGGAATCAGCCCACCGAAGAAGATCAGGATGGCATCGCCCGTGTTCACAGGGTCCTCCGTCTTGCGAGTCTGCAGTGCCGATCGCGATCGCCGGGGCAAGCCTACGTCAACGAGGCGAGCGTGCAACCCCGCACCGATGATCGATCCCCGGACAATCAACGACCGGCCACCCGCGAAGGATGGCCGGTCTCGGGTGCCCGGCGGCCACTGACCGTGGCCCCGCCGGCACTTACTTCAGGTCGGAGGCCTGCAGCGGCTCGAGGTTGGCCACCTGCTCGCGGTACTGCTCCTGCATGTCCGCCGGCAGCGGGATCAGGCCCAGATCCTTGAGGTAGCCGACGCGGCTGATCATCTTCTTGCTCATGAACAGGTCCGCGTACTCCTGCACACCCGGCACTTCGCCCACGTGGGCGTTCTTGATGTAGAAGTACAGGCTGCGGGAGACCGGGTAGTCACCCGAGGAGATCTTCTCGGGCTCGGGCTCGACGCCGTCGATGCTCGCGCCCTGGATCTTGTCGCCGTTCTCCTCGAGGAAGCTGTAGCCGAAGATGCCGAACGCGTCGGTGTTCTGGGCGAGCTTCTGCACGATGAGGTTGTCGTTCTCGCCGGAGGGGACGTAGACGCCGTCCTGACGGATGTTGGTGTACTCACCGTCGTAGCCGTCGATCTCCTCGGAAGCGGCCTCCATGACCAGCTCCTCGAAGGCGTCGCGGGTCCCGGAGGACGTCGGCGGGCCGTAGATCACGATCTCGCGATCGGGCAGGCTCG
>CAZHBN010000111.1:0-6783 GCA_964530405.1 uncultured Ectothiorhodospiraceae bacterium | reverse complement strand
CCGCCGGAACCGGTGGACTCGATCACCGGCGTGGGGAAATCGGTGGTGGCACCGAACTCTTCGACCACGTAGCTGGCGAAGGGATAGACCGTGCTCGAGCCGACGATGCGGATCTGATCACGCGCCTGCGCGCTGGTGACCACACCCATGCCAATGACCGCGGCGGTCGCGATAGCGGTCTTCTTCCAGGTCTGCATCAGGCAACTCCTCGTTTGCGTGTACTGCTCATTCCAGCCCCATTGACGGGGCCGTCACCCCCGGGCGAAGTGGCTGTCGCCCGATAAGTCGCCGAGGATGCTAATGACAAGATGTGACAAGACGGTGACGGCCGATGACAACCCGATGTCCGGTAGGTGAAGTGGGCATGACACCACGCCCGGCCGCTTTCAGTCCGCGGGTTCGTGGCTGGCCTGGCGCCGGTAGGCCGGGAACACGCAGCAGAACGTGCTGCCCTCCTCCACCCGGCTGCGGATATCCAGTCGCGCACCGTGGCGCGAGAGCACGTGCTTGACGATGGCCAGCCCCAGGCCGGTACCTCCGGCGCCGGTGCTGCGGCCTCCGTCGACGCGGTAGAAGCGCTCGGTAAGCCGGGGGATGTGGTGTGCCGGTATGCCTCTGCCGGTGTCGGCCACGCACATCGAAGCCACGCCGCCGGCCTCCAGCCAGCGCACGTCGATATGCCCTCCCGGTGGCGTGTACTTCACCGCGTTGACGATCAGGTTGGAGAACGCGCTGCGCAGTTCGTTGTGATCGCCGTCGATCACCAGCCCGGCGTCGGCGTCCAGCGTGATCGTCTGCGTCTGATCCCCGAGCGCGCGGGCCTCCTCCACCAGGGTCTCCAGCATCTGCGCCACCGGCACCGATTCGTTCTCGCGCGGACGCTCGCCGGTCTCCAGACGGGAGAGCAGGAGCAGGTCGTCGATCAGCCGGCCCATGCGTTGCGTCTGCTGCTCGATGAGCGTGAGCGAGCGATTGACGTCCTCGGGCTCGCCGCCGTAATCGGCGAGGGTCTCTGCGAGCCCCTGGATGACGGTGAGCGGCGTGCGCAACTCGTGGGTGATATTGGCGACGAAGTCCCGGCGCATGACCTCCAGGCGATGCACGCGCGTGACGTCGCGCGCCAGTAGCAACCGCCGGCCTTCGCCATAGGGCACGATCCGGAATTCCAGCATCTGCGCCTCGTCCACCGGCGAGGGAACCTTGAGCGCTTCGCCCGGCTGGCCGCGGGCGAAAAACGCCCCGAAGTCCGGATGACGGATGAGGTTCGCAACCCGTTGGCCCTGATCGGCGGGCCATCGCAGCCCGAGATAATAGGCCGCCTGGGGGTTCCACCACTCCATCTCGCCACTCGCCCGCATCACCACGGTGGCGTCGGGCATGGCATCGCTGGAGGCCTTGAACCGGTGCAGCAGCGAAACCAGTCGCCGGCGCCGCCGGGCCTGGGCACGCTGGCGACGGGCGAGCTGGTCGGCGATGTCCTCCCATACGCCGGCGAGCGCGGGGGGCCGGCGGCGACGGCCGCGGCGGACCCACCGCTCCAAACGCACCACCTGATACGTCTGCCAGGCGATCCCGGCCATGAGCGCCAGGCTCAACACCATCCACGGCGCCCCCACCAGCACGCCGATCACCAGCGCTGCAACGAAGCCTGCCGCGGCGCGAAGCGCCGCGGCAGGCCAGGGGTTACGAGGCATCATGAGTCAGTCCGCGGCGGCGCCTCACCGCCGTGCAGAGAAACGATATCCCGTGCCGCGCACGGTCTGCACCAGTTCATCATGGCCGGTGGGCGCGAGTCCCTTGCGCAGGCGTCGCACGTGGACGTCCACCGTGCGCTCCTCCACGTACACGTTCGTGCCCCAGACGTTGTCGAGCAGCTGCGTGCGCGTGAACACGCGCTCCTGGTGCGTCATGAAGAAGTGCAGCAGGCGGAACTCCGTCGGGCCGAGATCGACGGTTTGCTCACCCGCGTTCACGCGGTGGCTCACCGGGTCGAGGCACAGCCCCTCCACCTCGATGGGGTTCTCGCCGGCGGTCGGCAGCGTCCGGCGCAGCACCGCCTTGATACGGGCGACCACCTCCCGGGGGGAGAAAGGCTTGGTCACGTAATCGTCGGCGCCGGTGTCGAGCCCGCGCACGCGATCTTCTTCCTCGCCGCGGGCGGTGAGCATGATGATGGGGATGTCCCGGAGGTCGGGGTTGCGCTTGACCTCCCGCGCGAACTCGAGCCCGCTTCGACCGGGCAGCATCCAGTCCAGCAGGATGAGGTCCGGGCGCGTGAGGCGAATCGCCGCCTCGGCGTCTTCCGCGGAATCGGCATGCCGCACGTCGAAACCAGCCCGCCCCAGCCCCATGGCGATCATCTCACGGATAGGGGCTTCGTCTTCGACGATGAGTATGCTCGCAGCCATAGTCGATCCGTCCTCCGTAAGTGACCGCGCGGCAGTATGCGAGGCGGAAGTGACAGCGCGATGACAGCGGCTGGGCGCGGGCGCTCAGCCGGCGACCGCGAGGGCCTCGTCGGCGGTTTCGACGGGCTGCAGCGCGGTGGCGACGTCATTGCGGGTGGCCGCCGCCAGCTCACTGCGGCTGGCCTGGACGCTCGCGCGCGCCGGTCCCACCGTCAGCGTCACGTCCACGGCCGGCTCGGCCGCGACCTGCCAGAGGTTGGCGATCAGACTCTGATCGTCAGTGAACGGCAGCGCCTCGACGGGCTCGCCGTTGACATCGACGTAGCGCAGCCCCACCGCCTGTACCGGAACGCGCGCGTCGATCGCCGCCTGGTAAAGCCGCGCCCGGAACGCGCGCACGCTGCGGCCGTCGCCGGTGGTCCCCTCGGGGAAGAACAACACCCGGCCACCGGCCTGAAGGCGCTCGCGCATGACGTCGATGGCGTGCTCCGCCGCTGCGCGGCGTCCGCGCTCGATATAGAGGGTGCCAAGCGCGCTGGCCGTGCGCCCCACCACCGGCCAGCGCCGGACCTCGGATTTGCTGAGGAAGGCCACCGGCCACAACGCCGCGATGCAGACGATGTCGAGCCAGGAGACGTGGTTGGCGACCAGCAGCACCGGTCCGCTGCTCGGCTGCTCCCCGCGTACCTGCAGGCGCACGCCCAGCAGCCGGCACATGCCCCGGCACCACGCGCGCTGGGCACGACGTCCGAGACCGGCCGGGGGCACCCGGCCCTGGCGGCGATCGAACGCGACCGCCGCACGAATCCAAAGGGCCCCCACCAACGTGTAGGGGCCCGCAAGCGCTACACGCAGAAACCGCTTCATGGGCCGTGAATCTCCTTGAGCGTCTCGATCACGCGCTCGAGGGCATGGTCGAACGCCACCACCTCGGCGAGCTCCATCACGTCCCCCTCGCGCAGCGCCCGGGCAAGATCCTCGGCACTATACTCGGCGACCCGGAAACCAGCGCGATTGACGAAGACGTAACGCTGGCCACCGTTCAGCCTTGCCGAGAGCTTGGCCCGCACCGGGGGATCCTGATCCCGCAGATCGAACCATTCGCCCCGGGACAGCGCCTGGACG
This sequence comes from uncultured Ectothiorhodospiraceae bacterium, assembly GCA_964530405.1. Classification (GTDB taxonomy): domain Bacteria; phylum Pseudomonadota; class Gammaproteobacteria; order Nitrococcales; family Nitrococcaceae; genus Arhodomonas. Next base: position 3,250 of record CAZHBN010000111.1, on the reverse strand, counting down.
CGCGCGAGGTCCTCGGCGTCCGCGGGCCGGTCCCCCCAAACGCTACGGTTGGCGGCGGGCCCGCCAGCGTCTTGCGCCGACGTCTGCGCCTGACTCACCGGTGCCGTGCCGGCGTTGCCCACCGGCGGCTCCGCGCCGGGCGTGAGGCACTTCAGGTGTACCGCCTCGAGCTCTCGAAACAGTTGTGTCATTTCGTAGGGGTTGTACATGATGGCATTCAACCCCTCACGCAAATCCTGCAACAGTCGCGGCATCAACTCCAGCATGCGCTGGCGCTCGGCGGCATCGCTCTTCGGGCGAACGCTCCACACCAGCTGATCCATCACGCCGACCTGGTGGCGCCAGGCATCGCCCTCACGGCCTTCACGCACGGCCGTGATGAACAGCACCCGGAACCACGCCTCCTCGAGCAGACGGCGCACGACGTCCGGGACCTGGGCATCGATGCGCTGCTCCACCTCGGCCTGAACCGCTTCACGGGCCGCCTCGACCTTGAGATTGCCTTCGGCGGCCTGACGGGTGCGCTCCTCGATGGCCTCGGCACGCTCGCGCTCGCGCTCGCGGAAGTAGCGGAAATCCCGCAGCGCCACGTCGAACACGCGCACGTCGTCGCGGTAACGCTCGACGACGCGGTCGACCACCGCGGTCATCTTGCTGTAGAGGGGATCGTTCTCCGGCTCCGCGGGCTGAGTCCAGCCGGTCGAGGCATCGGCGAGCTCGTTGATGAGACAGCGCGCCGGATGCTCACTCTGGCCGAACACGCGGCGGTCGCGCAACGCCACCTTGAGCACCGGCACCTGCAGCCGCGCGATGACCACACGCAACGCCGGAGCGAGACGCGGGTCGTCGAGGATGTTCTCGAAGAGCATGCTGACGATGTCGATGACATCGTCCACCGAGCGTTCCAGCACTGTGGCGTGTCCATGCTCGTCGAGCCAGGCGTTCACCGCGGCCTTGATGCGGTCGGGGTCCACCTCCTGCTGCTGGTCGAGGATATGTTCCTGCAGCGACGTGAGCGCACGCAGCACCAGGCGCGCATCCGCGACGGCGCCGCCGGCGCCGGCACCACCACCACCGGGGCCTCCGCCGCCCGGACCACCACCGGGACCACCGCCGCCACCGGCAGCCGCCCCGCCTGCGGCACCGCCGGAGACCGGGCCGCCAGCAGCGCCACCTCCCGGCGCAGCGGGCTCGCGACCATACTTAGCGCGCCCGATGAGGCGCTCCAGCAGTTCGACGACTTCACCGTCGGCCTCTTCGCCGGACGGCGGCTCCTTGCCCGTCTCGGCCTCCTCGTCGCCGGCGTCCGCAGCGCTTTCCACCGATTCCGGCTGCGTGGGCTCGGCATCGGCCGCGTCGGCGTCCGCCCCGAGGTTGCGCACCTGGTGTCGTCCCCGAGCGCCCGCCCGCTCCAGGCGCTCGTCCATCGCCTTGTAGACGGCCGGCAGCTCGCTGTCGAGACAGCGCTCCAGGAGTTTGTAGAGAATGAGGCGGGGCGTAAGGGTGATCTGCACGTCCGCCAGAGCCAGCGAGAAAGCGACTGCGATGGTGTGCGGGTGCACGGGGTTGGCGTGCATCGGCAGGCGCTCGGCCTCCAGCAAGTCTTCCAGGCGCGCCTCGAGCGTGCCCAGCAGCGAGGCATGACGCCCGCGCAGGCGAGCGCCCGTGGAATCCACCGCGACGTCCTCTTCCAGGCGGTGATCATCCACCAGCGAGAGCTCCGCCGGCTCCGTCTGCTCGAGCCGGGCCAGACCGTCGAGGTCCCCCTGCGCCAGTCGCCGGAAGCCCTCCTCGAGACGCTCCCGGAAACGGGCCACCACGCGCCTGCGCTGCAGGCGCAGCTCGCGCATCGCGGCGAAGCATTCCTCCTGCGACTGCGACTGGTTGGCACGCTCTGCGCGCTCGAACAACGCATCGTCGCCACGATCGAGCGTGCGAGTGGCCGCACGAACCAGCCGCTCGGTGGCCAGACGGCGAAGCTCATCCATCACCGCCGGCTTGCGGCCACCCGCTCCTCCCTGCAAGAGCACGATCTTGTCTCTGGCGCTCATCGTTCCATCCCCGACCACCGATGACGCAACACTAATGCCCCGTGGGCACTCCCGCCCAGAGGTTTCGATGGGAACCGTCTAGACACCGACCGATGTGAGACCCCGTTCACAAAATCGCACATGCATGGACCGGCCACCGCTCGGTGATCGGCCCAACGACTTTTGCTAGACTGCCGCGACATTTTCCGCCCGTCCAGAGTCGCGACGGGCCTGCGGCGGCCCTTGTATAGCGGGCAATTGCGCCATACGGCAAGCGCCGGGAATAAGCACAGAGACAACGATCATGACGCTTCTGCTCATCGTATTGTTGCCGTTCGCAGGCATCATCCTCCCTCCCCTGGTCGTGCGTACCAGCCGCAGCGCGAGCGCCTGGGCGGCGGCGCTGCCGCCGGCGATCGCTCTCGCGTTGCTGATCAGCCAGGCGCCGGCGGTGTTCGGCGGTGCCGTGCCGACGGTGAGCTGGTCGTGGCTGCCGGCGCTGGGCCTGGAGCTCGCGTTCTTCCTGGACGGCTACGGACTGATGTTCGCCGGCCTCATCCTGGGCATCGGACTGCTGATCGTGCTCTATGCACGCTACTACCTCAGCGTGGACGACCCGATGGGCCGGTTCTACGCGATGCTTCTCGCGTTCATGGGGGCGATGCTGGGCATCGTGCTGTCGGACAACATCCTGCTGCTGGTGGTGTTCTGGGAGCTCACCAGCATCAGCTCGTTCCTGCTCATCGGTTATTGGCGCCACCGCGCCGACGCCCGCCAGGGCGCGCGCATGGCGCTGGCGATCACCGGTGCGGGCGGACTCTGCCTGCTCGCCGGCGCGCTGCTCCTCGGCGATATCGTGGGCAGCTACCGACTCCAGGACATACTCGCCGCGGGGGATGTAATCACCGCGAGCCCGCTGTACACGCCCACCCTGGTGCTGGTGCTGCTCGGCGCTTTCGCGAAATCCGCCCAGGTGCCGTTCCATTTCTGGCTGCCCCACGCCATGGCCGCCCCGACGCCGGTGAGCGCGTACCTGCACTCGGCGACCATGGTCAAGGCCGGCGTCTTTCTCATCGGACGGCTGTACCCGGCGCTGTCGGGCACTCAGCTGTGGTTCTGGCTGGTCACCGGCGTCGGCCTCGCGACCATGGTGTTCGCCGCCTACCAGGCGCTGTTCAAGAACGATCTCAAGGGCCTGCTCGCCTACTCCACCATCAGCC
>CAZHBN010000110.1:9746-12112 GCA_964530405.1 uncultured Ectothiorhodospiraceae bacterium | reverse complement strand
TGCTGGGGTGCTGGGAAAAGGGAATGCTATGCGACGCAGACTCGCTACCGCGGCGCTCATTGCGCTGACTGGGATCTCCACGAACGTCGCGGCTGTCGGCCTCGGACGCATCGAAACCGATTCGGGGCTCAACGAACCGCTTTCGGCGCGGATACCGATCCTGTCCGCGGAAGACGTGGATCTGGCGCAGATGCGCGTAGGGCTCGCCACCGCGGAGCAGTTCGACCGTGCCGAAGTCCCGCGGCCGTTCTACCTCACCCGCCTGGATTTCGAGGTGGAGCGCAACGACGCCGGTGAAGCGTTCGTCACCATCACCAGTGATCGCCCGATCCAGGAGCCGTTTCTGGATTTCCTGGTGAACGTCGAGTGGTCCCAGGGCAGCCTGCTGCGGGAGTTCACCGTTCTTCTCGACCCGCCCGTCTACGCTCAGGAACAGGCGTCCACGCCTAGCGCAACACCGTCCACTGCCGAAGCCGCCCCCGCCGAGAGCGGCGCGGACGATATCGCCGTCGAGGACGGTGGTACCGCAGTCAGCGGCGCTACCGGTACGGCCGGGGCTTCGACAGGTGAGACCACCTCGGGCGAGGCGACCTATGGACCGGTGAAGGCCAGCGAGACGCTGTGGGCCATCGCCGAGGAGGTGCGTCCGGCCGGCGCGAGCGTGCGCCAGACGATGATCGCGTTGCTGCGCGCCAATCCGGACGCGTTCATCGACGGCAACATCAACCGGCTGAAACGCGGTGCGGTATTGCGTCTCCCGGATGGGGACGCTGCCACGCAGGTGACCGATGCCGAGGCCCGGCGCGAGGTCAGCCGCCAGATGGAGAGCTGGCGGCAGTCTCAGCAGACGGCGCCCGCCGAGGCGCAGCCGCAGGAGCAGGCCGCGGCGGATACCCAGGTCCCCGAGGAAGACGGCGCCGGCGAGGCGGATTCGGCACAGGCGAGCGCGGGTGCCGATGCCGGTGCTGACGGGCAGTTGCGCGTTGTCGCGCCTTCGAGCAGTGGTGGCGAGTCGGCGACTCAGAATCTCGCCCAGGCGGATCTGGAAGCGAGCGAGGAGAACGTCTCGCAGCTTCAGCAGGCGCTTACGGCGGCCCAGGAGGACAAGGCGAGCCTGGAGTCGGAGAACGAGGACCTGAAGGCGGAGCTCGAAGCCTTGCGCACCGAGCTGGAGCGCCTCGAAGGGGCGGTCAATGTCAGCGGCGGTGCGCTCGCGGAGGGTGCGGCGGCGGCCGGTGGCGACCAGTCGGGGGCCAGCGAATCGGTGGTACCGGACGACGGTCAGGCCGGCCAGGAGACGGCGACGGAGAACGCGGCGTCGGAATCCGGTGCGCAGGCCACCGGGAACGGTGATGCGGCCATGTCCGGTGATGAGACCGGTGCCGACGCAACGCAGTCGCCGCTGACCACTACAACTGGAGAGGCGGAGGAGGCGGATACCGCCGAGGGGCCGGAGGGCGACCTCGGGGCTGCTTCGCCCATGGAATCCGACTCGGCGAATCGTTCCACCGGCGATGAGACCGGGAATGGTGAGGCGGCGCCGGATACCGGGGAGCCGACCGATCAGGCGGACGACGAGGCCGAAGCCGAAGCGGCCGCCGAATCCCAGCCCGCGGAAACTCCGGCAAAACCGCAGCCGGCGCCGGCCGGTCTCGTCGGCACGGTGACCGACATGCTCGTGGCGAACCGGTTGCTGCTTCTCGGTGCCGGTGGGCTGATCCTGCTCGCGTTGATGCTCGTCATGGTCATGCGGCGTCGGCGGGGCGACAGCGCCGAGGGTGAGGAAGCGATCGCCACCGGACCGACGGCGGAGTCCATGTCCACGGATTCCACGGACCAGGCCGAGGAAGAACGGGACCCCATCGCGCAGGCCGACTTCTTCCTGGCGTACGGGCGTTACGAGAGTGCGCAGGACGTACTCGATCAGGCGCTCGGTGCGGATCCGGACAATCGCGCGCTGCGCGTCAAGTTGCTGGAGGTGCTCGCTCGTCAGGAGGACCGTTCCGGATTCGAGGCGGAGGCGCAGGTGCTCTACACCCAGATGCCCGCGGAAGACGATCCGCAGTGGCAGGAAGTGGTTGCCTGGGGACGGCAGGTTGCGCCTGAGCACCCACTGTTCGGGGGCGAAAGGGCGCCGCAAGCGAGTGCCCCCGCGGAGGATGCGCCGCGTTTCGATGCGGGTCCGGATGCCGATGAGCCCACGTTCGACTTGCCCGGTGAGGGCGAGGAAAGCGGTGGCGTCGCGAGCGCCGGGGAATCGGAGTTTCCGGCGGAGGACGATGCCTTCGATCTCGATTTCGACCTCGAGCCGGGTGAAGGGGAAACCGGCAGCCACGGCGAATACGCCGCCGAGTCCGGCGATCCGG
>CAZHBN010000110.1:0-9646 GCA_964530405.1 uncultured Ectothiorhodospiraceae bacterium | reverse complement strand
GGCACGAAGAGTGGGGAGAGCCAGGCTCCAGCCGATGAGCTCGACGAGTTCGATTTTGGCGATCTCGGCCTCGATTTCGGCGATGATTCCGCAAGCGGTGATGCATCGACGAACCAGGCGGGCGGGGATGGCGAGGAGGATCTGGACGAAGTCTCCACGAAGCTGGATCTCGCGCGAGCCTACATGGACATGGGGGATGCCGAAGGCGCGCGTTCGCTCCTCGATGAAGTGATCGAGGAAGGCGACGACAGCCAGCGCGCCGAGGCGGAAGGATTGTTGCGCAAGGCCGGTTGACGGACGCGGACCCGGCGACAGGGGGCGCTGCCCGCGACGAGGCGCAAGGGCTCGAGGCGGCCGTGCGCATCAGCCTCCTGGTGGTCATCGCTGCCGGTGCGACCGGCGGTGGCTGGAGTAGCGTTGCCGTGGGTGCGATCAGTCTTCTCGCGGCCACCACGCTGTGTGGCTTTCCGCGGCGCGGCGCCCTGTGGGCGGGCATCCGCCGGATACGATGGCTGTTACTCTCCATCGTCGTGTTCTATGGCTGGTTCGATCCGGGGGCCAGTGGCTGGATGCCATCGAGCGATGGCCTTTGGGTCGGTGCGCGGCGAGCCGCCATATTGATGCTCATGGTCGTGGGAGCCCAGGCGTTGCTCGCTCCGCTCGCCAGGGATCGTGTCGCCGACGGGTTGATATGGCTGCTGGCGCCGCTACGGCGTCTGAAATGTCCCGTGAATCGGTTCGCCCTCCGCCTCATTCTGGTCTTCGATTATCTCACCGAGCTGCAGCAGTCGCATCGCAATCGGGCCGTTGCGGGCGGGTCACGCGTACGGCGCGTGGCCGCGAGTGTATCGGCCACCATCGAGGCGACGCTCGAGCGCGCCGAGAACGCTCCCCTGCCGACCCTGACGCTGACGGCGTCCCCAACACCACCGTGGCGGCAGTGGCTGCTACCATTGGCCGCCGCCGGCGGGTTTGCGGCGGTGCGGCTCGCCGGCGTGTGACTCGCCCGGATATGCGATGCCGTGCCGGGTGGTGGCGAATACAGGGTGGGAGGACTGCAGAGAGTGCGCATCGCGTTGGGCGTCGAGTATGACGGAACGGCGTACAGCGGCTGGCAGCGCCAGGCGCACGCCGATTCCGTACAGGCCGTGCTGGAATCGGCCCTGAGCCGGGTTGCCAATGCACGGGTGACGGTCACCTGTGCCGGCCGAACCGATGCGGGCGTGCACGCGACCCAGCAGGTGGTCCATCTCGATCCGCCTGTGCAGCGCCCGGAGCGGGCGTGGGTTCGCGGTGTGAACTCGAACTTGCCCGGCGGCGTCGCGGTCACTTGGATGCGTGGCGTGGATGAACGGTTCCATGCCCGCTTCAGCGCCACGGCACGTCGGTACCGCTATGTGATTCTCAGCCACCCTGTGCGGCCGGCACTCAATCGCGACCGGGTCGCCTGGACCTGGCGGACGTTGGCCGTGGAGCCCATGCAGAAGGCGGCACGTTACCTCCTCGGTGAGCATGACTTCAGTGCATTCCGAGCCGTGGCGTGCCAGGCCAAGCACCCGGTGCGTACCGTGAACCACCTGTCCCTGACCCGGGTGGGTGACTACCTGTACCTGGATATCGAGGCGAACGCCTTTCTCCACCACATGGTGCGGAACATTGCGGGAACGCTCATGACCGTGGGGGCAGGCGAGCGTGATCCGGACTGGGTTGCGGATGTCCTCGCAGGCCGCGATCGCACCCGGGCCGGCATGACCGCACCTGGGGGCGGGCTGTACCTGGTCGGCGTGGGATATCCGGCGTCTTACGGACTGCCGCAGGTGGGGCGGCTTCCGGCTTTTGCGTGACCTGTTACCGCGGGTTAGGATAGCGGTCTGTTTCACGAACGCTTCTCGGCAACCCGCACGACGGCGGCCATTCCATTGCGTACACGCATCAAGGTTTGCGGCATTACCCGTGTCGAGGACGCACTGGCGGCGAGTGACGCCGGTGCCGATGCGATCGGGCTGGTGTTCTATCCCCCGAGCCCGCGGGCGCTCGACGTCGATCGTGCCCGGGAAATCGCGTTCGCGGTTCGCCCTTTCACCCAGGTCGTCGCGTTGTTCCTGGATGCAGACGCCGACCGCGTCGCCGAGGTTCTGCGTTGCGTGCCGGTGGATCTGCTTCAGTTTCACGGCCGCGAGCCGGCGGCGTTCTGCGAGGGGTTCGGCCGCCGCTACATCAAGGCGCTTGCCATGAGCGGCGATGCACCAGCGGCGGCGGAGCAGGCTGCCGGGCACCCCGGCGCGTGCGGATTCCTTCTCGACAGCCACGCGCTCGGCGAAGCGGGTGGAACGGGCAGCGCCTTCGATTGGACGCGCTACCCGCGGGGAATCGACCGGCCACTGATTCTGGCGGGCGGGCTGTCTCCCGGGAATGTGGCCGCGGCGGTCAGCGCTACGCGGCCGTGGGCGGTGGACGTGAGCAGCGGCGTGGAGTCCGCACCGGGACTCAAGGACCGCGCTCGTATCGAGGCTTTCGCGAGAGAGGTTGCCAGTGTCGAAGACTGCTGAGGGCCACACGGCCACTGTCGATTTCACGCGGTTTCCGGATGCCGGCGGGCATTTCGGGCGCTTCGGCGGACGTTTCGTGCCGGAGCTTCTGATGGCGCCGCTGGAGGAGCTGACCGAGGCCTATCTGCGCTTGCGCGAGGATCCCGAGTTCCAGCGCGAGCTCGCTGACGATCTGCGCGACTATGTGGGCCGGCCGACGCCGCTGTATCACGCGGCACGATGGAGCGAGAAGCTCGGCGGGGCACAGGTGCTGTTTAAGCGCGAGGACCTCAACCACACCGGGGCGCACAAGATCAACAACACCATGGGGCAGGCGCTGCTGGCCGCGCGCATGGGCAAGCGCCGGATCGTTGCCGAGACCGGGGCGGGACAGCATGGCGTTGCCACGGCCACGGTGGCGGCGCGGCTGGGTCTGGAGTGCGTGGTGTACATGGGCGCCGAGGACGTGCGCCGGCAATCGGTCAACGTCTACCGCATGCGCCTGCTCGGCGCTACGGTCGTCCCCGTGGAGTCCGGCTCGCGCACACTCAAGGACGCGCTGAACGAGGCTTTCCGAGACTGGGCGGCGCACGTCGACGATACGTTCTACATCATCGGAACGGTGGCCGGCCCGCATCCGTATCCGCTGCTGGTGCGCGATTTCCAGGCAGTGATCGGGCGTGAGACCCGGGAGCAGATGCTCGCCAGAACCGGCACGCTCCCGGATGCGCTTGTCGCCTGCGTCGGCGGTGGTTCCAACGCCATCGGTCTGTTCCACCCGTTCCTGGGGGACGAGGGCGTGCGAATGATCGGCGTCGAGGCCGGTGGCGAGGGCGTTGCCACCGGCCGTCATGCCGCGCCGCTGACCGCCGGGAGGCCGGGTGTGCTCCACGGCAATCGCACCTATCTCATGGAGACCGAGGATGGCCAGATCATCGGCACGCACTCCGTGTCGGCCGGGCTCGACTACCCCGGTGTCGGTCCCGAGCATGCGTGGCTTCGCGATCTGGGGCGTGTGGAGTACGTGGCGGCAACGGACGACGAGGCGATCGCCGCTTTTCATGAGGTAACCCGCACCGAGGGCATCATGCCGGCACTGGAGTCGGCGCACGCGCTTGCCTACACCGCCCGCCTCGCGAAGGAGATGGGGCCGGAGCAGCGTATCGTGATCAATGTATCCGGGCGCGGCGACAAGGACATCAATACCGTCGCGGCGCTGCAGGGAATGGAGCTATGAGTCGAATCGAGCAGTGTTTCGGTGCGCGACGCGCCGAGGGGCGCAAGGCCCTTATTCCGTACATCACCGGCGGTGATCCGGCCCCCGATGCCACGGTGGCGATGATGCACGGGCTGGTGGAGTCCGGCGCCGATCTCATCGAGGTGGGGATGCCGTTTTCCGATCCCATGGCGGACGGCCCCGTGATACAGGCGGCGTGCGAGCGTGCGCTGGTCCATGGCACGAGTGTGCGGGACGTGCTCGCCATGGTGAACGAGTTTCGCCAGCAGGATACGACGACGCCGGTAGTGCTCATGGGGTACCTCAACCCGATCGAGCAGATCGGCTACGAGACGTTTTGCCGCGAGGCTGCCGGTGCCGGCGTGGACGGTGTGCTGTGCGTGGATCTTCCCCCGGAGGAAAGCCACGACCTGGTCACGGCCTTGCTGGCGGAGAATCTCGACCCGATCTGGCTGATCGCGCCCACGACACGCCGCGAGCGTATCGAGGCGATTTGCCGGGTGGCACGCGGTTACGTGTACTACGTCTCCCTCAAGGGCGTTACCGGTGCCGATTCCCTGGACGTGGACGATGTCGCCCGGCACGTGGAGGAGATCCGCGGGGTCACGGAGCTGCCCGTGGGCGTGGGCTTCGGCATCCGGGATGCGGAGACGGCCGCCCGGGTCGGCGCGGTTGCCGACGCAACGGTCGTCGGGAGCGCCATCGTGAAGCTGATCGCGGAGCATGCCGACGATCCCGCCGCGGCACGCTCCGCCGTTGGAGAGCTGGTCAGTGGCATGCGGCGGGCGCTGGATGAGCGCTCGGTGGGCGTTGCCTGAGGAGGATCGATGAGCTGGTTCGAGAAGCTGATGCCGTCGCGCATCCGTACCGAGGCGGGTGCCAACCGCAATCGCAGCATTCCGGAAGGGCTGTGGACCAAGTGCGACGAGTGTAATGCGGTGCTCTACCGGCCGGAGCTCGAGCGCAACCTCGAGGTCTGCCCGAAGTGCGGCCACCACATGCGCGTCGGTGCTCGTCAGCGCCTGGAATGGTTCCTCGACGAGAATACCCGTACGGAGCTCGCTGCGGACGTTCAGCCCGTGGACGCACTGCGGTTCCGGGACAGCAAAAAGTACAAGGACCGCCTGGCGCAGGCACAGAAGAATACCGGCGAGAAGGATGCGCTGGTGGTGATGCGCGGACATGTCCACGAGCTTGCGGTGGTCGCCGCTGCGTTCGAATTCCGCTTCCTCGGCGGGTCCATGGGCTCGGTGGTCGGTGAGCGATTCGTTCGGGCGGCCTCGACGGCGCTGGAGGAACGCTGCCCTCTGGTGTGCTTCACCGCGAGTGGCGGCGCCCGTATGCAGGAAGCGTTGTTCTCGCTCATGCAGATGGCGAAGACCAGCGCGGCGCTGGCACGACTGCGTGAAGCGGGCGTGCCGTTCATATCCGTGCTGACCGACCCGACCACCGGTGGGGTTTCGGCGAGTCTGGCAATGCTCGGGGACGTGAACGTGGCCGAACCCAAGGCGCTGATCGGCTTCGCCGGTCCCCGCGTCATCGAGCAGACGGTGCGCGAGACGCTCCCGGAAGGCTTCCAGCGTTCGGAATTCCTGCTCGAGCACGGTGTTGTCGACATGATCGTCGATCGGCGCGAGATGCGTGACCGCCTGGCCAGCCTGATCGCGATGCTGACCCATCAACCGGCGCCGGATGTGCGGCGTCTTACCGACGGCTGACGGTACCTTGCGTTTCACACGGGTCGACGACTGGCTGAATTGGCTCGAGACCCTGCATCCGAGGAAGATCGACCCGGGGCTCGAGCGGGTGGCGGCAGTGGCGCGACGCATGGGGCTGGATACCCCCGACGCTGCCGTGATCACCGTAGCGGGAACCAACGGCAAGGGCAGCACCGTTGCGGCGTTGGCCGCCCTGGCAGGTGCCAGCGGAAACCGTACCGGTGCTTATACCTCCCCGCACGTGCGCCGTTACAACGAGCGCATTGCCGTTGACGGCGAACCGGTGTCCGACGATCTGTTGCTGAGCGCGTTCGACGCCATCGATCGGGCGCGTGGGGAGATCACACTCAGCTATTTCGAGTACGGCACGCTGGCGGCTCTGTGGTGTTTCCGGGAGTGTGGCTGTGATATCTGGCTGCTCGAAGTCGGCCTGGGTGGGCGACTCGACGCCACTAACGTGGTCGCGCCCACGGTGGCGGTCATTACCAGTGTCGGCGTCGACCACACGGAATGGCTGGGGCCGGACCGGGAGGCTATCGGCCGGGAGAAAGCCGGCATTCTGCGCTCGGGGACGCCACTGGTCTGTGCCGATCCGGAGCCTCCACAGAGCGTCCTCGATCGCGCCGTAGGGCTCGATTGCCCGGTGTATCGCCTGGGCCGGGCATTCGAGGTCGAGCCCGGCGCCGATGGGAGTTGGGACTACGTCAGCGGCGATCGCCGAATGCCGGGATTGCCGGCGCCCGGTGGCGTGCCACCACGATTGCTGTCCAACCCGGCGGCGGCCATCGCCGCACTCGGGCTGCTGCGGAATGGACTGCCCGATGGTGTCGACGCGGTCGCCGGTGCTCTGGGCGCTGCCGTGCCGCCGGCGAGGTGTCAGCGGTTGCAGCGACGGTTGCCGTGGATTGTCGATGTCGCTCACAACTGCGACAGCGCGACGGCACTCGCCGAGCGTCTCGCCAGCGAGCCGTGCGCAGGGCGAACCCACGCCGTGTTCGCGCTCATGGAGCGTAAGGACGCCGCGGGTATCGTCACCGCGATGCGCCGGGAAATCGACGTCTGGCACCTCATCGAGATGGACGATCGCGGATTGCGCGCGCCTGACGAGCTGGCCGATCTGCTGCGCGATGCCGGCGCGTCGGTGGGGCAACGCGGCGATGCGGTTTCACTGATGGCGTCGCTGGATGGCGCTTCAGCGGCCACGGATCGGGTAGTGGCGTTCGGTTCGTTTCGAGTAGCCGAGGAAGTGCTGGCTGCCCACGAACACCTGTTACCGGCCCGGTCGTACTAATCCGGTCACAGGGCAAGCCACGTGTCCGGGTGCCCGACAGGCTCGCTGGAAGCCGGCGCTCGTGGGGTTCGGCTGTGGGCGTTGCGCTCGTTCGACTTGTGCCACGCCCTCGCCCGCGCGCGCCGTAGCCGAATCGCACAAGCGCTCTGATACGGGGGGTTACCCGTGGTCGGGGGACAAGCGCCTGCATGACGCGGTTGGGAATGGTCAACAGGCCCTAGTAACATGAGGCCACGAAGGCCCGCGCGAACTTGGGAGCGTTCGTGGATACGCGACTCAAACACCGCCTCGCCGGCGCGACGATCATCGTCGCGTTGGTGGTGATTTTTCTGCCCATGTTACTCGACGGCCCGGTCGAAGAGCGTCGGATTACCGTGCCCATGGAGGTGCCGCCTCCGGACGTGGCACCGGTCGAATCGCTTCCCGGGGAAGATTTCGCGACACAGCCCGACCCTGGCGCTGACGCGGAAGAGGTGCCGGCGCCGGTGGTCACGGCTGACCGTGATGAGAGTGACGATCCGTCCGCGCCAGAGACCACCGACGACGTGGAGACGGCCACCGCATCGGCGGAACCGGTCCAGTCGTCCCGGGAGCCCACCGAGGAGTCGTCGCAGGCGGCCGCCGAGGAGCCGGACCCCCCGGAACAGCCGGAGGCCGACCGTTCGACGGCCCGCTCAGGTGAAGACCCGGCTTCGCCACGGGCATCACGGGAGGAGAGTCCCGGCCCCGGTGACTGGGCTGTTCAGGTGGGCGGCTTTCGTGAGCGGGGCAATGCCGTGGCCCTCCGCGACCGCCTTCGCCAGGCAGGGTTCGACGTCTACGTGGATCGGGTGAGCTCCGATGGCCGCCCGCTTTACCGGGTGCGTGTGGGTCCGGTGCTCGAGCGCACGGACGCCGAGGCGCTGGCTGAGCGGATTACCCGTGAGCAGGGGTTGCAGGTACTCGTGGTGAGCCGTTGAACGAAGGTTCCCGCTCTGCGGGGGTGTGGGGCCACTGTGCCGATCGGCGGGCGCGCCCGTATGGAAGGGACACGGAGGACGGGCATCTGGTAGACTCGCGGTCATCGTTCCTGTTGCCTTCGTGGCCCTGACCCGCAGACTGAGCGCAACCCCCGGCACTATGGAGCTTTCGCTGGTCGTCGACAGGTTGGGGCCATTGGCATTGAACAGGGCTCGCCCCTGGCGATCCGGTGCGGTTGACCGGCGGGCCGAGTATGCGTGCAACGTGCGGGCTGGTGCATGAACTGGCTGGATCTCGTCTTGCTCGGCGTCATCGCCGTGTCCGTTCTCATCAGCATCGTTCGGGGCTTCGTCAGGGAAGTCCTCTCCATCGTCGCCTGGGGTGCCGCGGCGTGGCTGAGTATTCGCCATGCACAGACGGCATCGGTCTGGCTCGCCGACTATATCGATTCCCCGACGTTTCGGATCGCAGCGGCCTTCGGGCTGATTTTCGTCGGCGTTCTCCTCGTCGGGGCGATCGTCAACTACACGGCGGGGCAGCTGGTGGGGCGTACCGGGCTGTCCGGCACGGACCGCGCCCTGGGCGTGGTGTTCGGCGGCCTGCGCGGGGTGGTGATCATCGGGGTCGCCGTCCTGATGGCGGGGCTCACGGCTGTCCCGCGGGAGGTCTGGTGGCGGGAATCGACGCTCGTGACGTGGTTTCAGCCCCGGGTCTGCGACCTCGGTGTACGCCATTGGCTCGCGGATCTGCGGGTCTACTCGCCGCTCGACGACGAGCGCGTGACCGAGGGAACGCCGGCGCGGGACTACTGGCGCGGATTCTGCGGCGACCCGCGGCTACCGGAGACGGGGCCGGGTGGTCGACCCTCTGAGTGAAGACGGCAAGCGGAGGCACGATACGCAATGTGCGGTGTGATCGGCATGGTCGGCTGTGGGCCGGTGAACCAGTCCCTGTATGACGGCCTGACCGTGCTCCAGCATCGGGGGCAGGACGCCGCCGGTATCATGACCTACGATCAGGGGCGGCTGTATCTGCGCAAGAGCAACGGCCTGGTGCGGGATGTCTTCCGCACGCGCCACATGCTCCAACTGCAGGGTAACGTGGGTATCGGCCACGTGCGCTACCCCACGGCGGGTTGCGCGAGCTCCGCGGAAGCGCAGCCGTTCTACGTCAACTCACCCTACGGCATCAGCCTCGCGCACAACGGCAACCTCACCAATGCCGAGCAGATCAAGCGCGACCTCTACCTCGAGGATCTGCGCCATATCAATACGAATTCGGATTCCGAGATTCTGCTCAACGTGTTCGCCCACGAGCTGGGCGAGATGCGCAAGCTGCACATCGACGAGAAGGATATCTTCAACGCCGTAGAGGGCGTGCAGCGGCGCTGCCGCGGCGGCTTCGCCGCTGTGGCGATGATCAACGGTTACGGCGTGGTGGGTTTCCGGGATTCCTACGGCATTCGTCCGCTGTGCTTCGGGCGCCGCGATACCGGGGAGGGGACCGAGTACATGATCGCCTCCGAGAGCGTGGCCCTCGACGTGCTCGGATTCGAGCGTATCCGGGACGTCGCGCCCGGCGAGGCGGTCTTCATCGACCTCGAGGGCAACCTGCATACACGTCAGTGTGCGGAAAACCCGGTGCTCGCCCCGTGCATTTTCGAGTACGTGTACCTCGCCCGCCCGGACTCCATCATGGATGACGTCTCGGTCTACAAGTCGCGCCTGCGGATGGGGCGGATGCTCGCGCGCAAGATCATGCGCGAATGGGCCGATCACGATATCGACGTGATCATCCCCGTGCCCGACACCAGTCGTACCGCCGCGCTGGACATGGCCTATGAGCTCGGCGTGACTTACCGCGAGGGTTTCATCAAGAACCGCTATATCGGGCGCACGTTCATCATGCCCGG
>CAZHBN010000109.1:0-12137 GCA_964530405.1 uncultured Ectothiorhodospiraceae bacterium | reverse complement strand
GCATCTTCAACAAGCGCATGAACAGCGCCGGCGCCATGACCGGCATGCTGGTGGGCCTGACCAGCACCCTGGTCTACATCTTCACCTACAAGGGCTGGCTGTTCATCCCTGGCACCAACATGCTCCCGAACTCCGCGGAGTACTGGTTCCTGGGCATTCAGCCGGAAGCCTTCGGTGCGCTGGGGGCGTTGCTGAACGTGACCGCCGCCTATCTCGTCTCGAAGGTGACGGCTCCGCCGCCGGAGCACATCCAGCACCTGGTCGAGGATGTCCGCGTGCCGCGGGGTGCCAAGGAGGCGACCGCGCACTAGCAAGCGCTCGCCGATGCGAGCCGATGGAGGGCCCCCGCGGGGGCCCTCTTTGCGTTCAGACATTCCGGCCCGCCGAGACTCACCAGGATGCCGGCGCCACAGCGGCAACCGCCCGTGAGCCCCCCGAGCATCCGCGGCTCATCGACGACCTCCACGAGCGCGTCTGACTACAACTGGTAACGAATCGCCAGGCGCCGTTGCAGCCCCCGCCCCTGGCGCAACGCCTCCAGGAGCACACGACGGTCGAGCGGGTTGAGACGATCGGGCTCCATGCGATTGCTGAGGGATTCCCCGGCGCGCTCCTGGGCCTGATGCCCCTGCATGCGCAGGAACTGCAGAAAGGCGAATGCGTGCCCCCACGCCGCCGCATCCTCCGCGCTCGCCATGCCAGCCCCCGGCAGAGCGGCTAGGCGCTCGCTGGTCGCCGTCGCCTCGATACCACCGGCCAGGGCGAGCACGCGTGCCCCTTCCACGAACGGAAACAGGCCGCGCATCTTCAGATCGAAGCTGCGACCGGGGCCTTCCTCGTCACGCTCGGTAGCGAAACCACGCAGCCAGCCGAGCGCCGGACGGTGACTCAAGGCATTACCGGCGAGCGCCCGCTGGAAGAGCGTGTTGCGCTGCGCCTCCTCACGCATGTGAGCGCGCAGGCGCGAGGCCGGGGCCGTATCCCCCCAGACCGGACGCAGGTCGAAGTAGATGCTGGAATCGAGCAGGTGCTCCGGCGTGGTGGTGGCGATGAGGCGCGAAAACGTCGCCCGCCATTCCCCGACGCTCAGACACAGCGCCGGATTGCTCGCCATGATATTGCCGCGGCACAGGGTGAATCCACAGCGATCGAGGGCGATATTGATGGTGTGGGCAAGGGGCAGCAGGCGCTCGCGCACGGCTTCGGGCGCCTCGTCGCCAGGGTCGAACAGCAGGCCGTTGTCCTGGTCGGTGTGCAGTGTCTGCTCGCCGCGCCCCTCGCTGCCGAAGGCAAGCCAGGTGAAGGGCACGGCTGGCGGACCGTAGACGGCGATACACAGCTCGATCACCCGGGCGACTGTGCGATCGTTGAGTAGCGTGAGCACGCGGGTGATCTGCTCCGCCCCCGCCCCGTGGCCGAGCAACCCGTCGATGAGCGGGGGAATGCCACGACGCACGGCGACCACTTCCGAGACGTCCGAGGCAGCGTTCAGCGCCCGCATGATCTGCACGACGTTGACCTGCTGACGCGCGAACAGATCCCGCTCGGAGACCACCCCGATCACCTGTCCGTCCGCCACCACCGGGACGTGACGAAAGTGGTGACGGGCCATGAGCACTACTGCCTCGAAGGCGAGGGCATCCCCCGGCAGCGTCCGGGGATGGACGGTCATGACCGCCGACAGGGGAGCATCCAGATCGCCGCCGTCGGCGACGACCCGGCGCAGGTCGTGCAGCGTGAAGATGCCCTCGAGCTCGCCACTCCCTTCGGCGACGACGACCAGGCTGCCGACGCGCTCACGGTGCATGCGGGCGACCGCGGCGCGAACGCTTTCCCCCGGCGAGGTCGTCACCGGCTCGCGTACGCAGAGGCTGCGCAGGGTGACGTCCAGGCTGGTGAGACGCGAGAGCTCGTCACCCGGGCGTTGACGAACGGCGTTGTGGCCCCGCGCCAGCAGATCCACGGCCCCTTCGTCCCAGAATGCGGCGAATGCCGGATCGGCGCTCATGCACTGACCGAACATGTCCGCGGAAATACCGTAAAGCCGCGTGGCACCGGCGGCGCGGTAGGTCACCTTCACCGCACGTCCCTCTCGCCACGCGTCCACGCCGAGCACCTCACCGATGAACCGGTCGGCTGCCGGCTCGTCGTCACCGGCCGCGACCACGCGGCCGGCAGCGATCACCCACAACGTCCCGGGGGGACCATCCTCCGGTGAGAGGACACAATCGCCGTCGGCGACGTCCCGCACCACCGCCGTTTCCGCCACCAGCATCAGGAGATCGGCAGGCAGGCCATCGAACGGGGGATGGGCCGCAAAGAAGTCGCGTCGTTCCACGGGAGCCGGCTGCACGTTGGTACTCCTCGGCCATGGGGCATGCTCGCCAACACGCGAGCGCTGCCCGGTTCGCCATACGGACGATGCCCGTTTCCCGAGCTTACTAACGTTTTCGAAAGCATTGCCAGATCTCAGGAGCCGAGTGTGCCGCAGTTCCCTTCGACAGGCCTTCGTGGTACGCAGCCACAACGGGCGTGCGGCATCTTGCGTCACTCGCCTCGGTGATCAGTGGCGCGAGGAGCGTGGTAACGCTGTCCACAGCGGCGCACACGGCCACCCGCAGTACGACGCGGCTCGGCGCCTCGACGGCGTTGCGCTCGCTTGTCGTGAGCCCCGCCATACCGGCGTTCCCAGGCCCCATCGACACGCCGCATCGTCGCACCACCGCCCTCGGGCGGGGTAGGCTGGTGCCATGTCCAGCGAACGAGCCGCTTCACCGACCACCGACGCGTTCCAGCCGGCTTGGTGGCTGCCCGGCCCCCACGCGCAGACGATCTGGCCGGCAGTCTTCCGCCCGGTGCCCCCGGTGCCCCTATCCTGCGAGCCGGTGGCGCTGCCGGACGGCGACCATGTCCGCCTGTACTGGGGGCCGATCCGTGCCGGCGCACTGGTACTGCTGCTTCACGGCCTGGGTGGCTGCGCCGGATCGCCGTATATCCGGGGCCAGCTCGATGCTCTGGCCCGTGCGGGCTTTCAAGGCATCGCCATGGAGTTTCGGGGGGCCGCCGGAGAGCCCAACAGGCGACGGCGTTTCTATCACGCCGGGGACTGGGCCGACCCGGACGCGGTCGTGGCAGCGTTGCGGAGGCGCTACCCGGATCGCCCGCTTTGCGCCGTGGGCTATTCCCTCGGTGCCAGCGTGCTCCTCAACTGGCTCATAGCACACGGCCGTCAGTCACCACTCGCCGCCGCGGTGGCGATATCCACGCCATTCGACCTCGCCGCGTGCGCTGATCACATCGACCGTGGCTTCGCGCGCGTGTACCAGGCCCACCTGCTCGCCTGCCTCCGCCGGTTGATGCGCGCGAAATTCCGTCATCGCGACGACGAACCCTGGCCACTGGAGCGTCTCGGCGCGCTCTCCAGTCTGAGAATGTTCGATGACCGGGTGACCGCGCCGCTGCACGGTTTCGCCGGCGCAGCCGACTACTACGCCCGGGCAAGCACCCGCGACCGCCTCGATCGTATTCACCGGCCCACCTTGCTGCTGCAGGCCGCCGACGATCCATTCATTCCCGCCGCCAGTCTGCCGGACCCGGAAACTCTGCCGCCGACGGTCGACCTCGAGCTCACCACCGCCGGCGGCCACGTCGGATTCGTCGAAGGTGCACACCCGGTGGCGGCCGACTACTGGTTAGAGCGCCGCGTTCCGGAATGGTTACGCTTGACGGTAGGGGGTGGCTGATGTCGGTTGCTGCCACCATACGCAACCGTATGTTATGCTCCGAGCTGCCATGCCTAAAGGGGGAGAAACACGCATGAGCCTCACAGGCAAAACCCTGTTCATCACCGGCGCCAGCCGCGGCGTCGGCAAAGCGATCGGCCTTCGCGCCGCCCGCGACGGCGCCAACGTCGTCATCGCCGCGAAGACGGTGGAGCCCCACCCCAAGCTGCCGGGCACCATCTACTCCGCCGCCGAGGAAATCGAAGCCGCCGGGGGCAACGCGCTGCCGGTGGTCACCGACATCCGCGACGAGGAGAGCGTCGAGCGCGCCGTGGATAAGGCCGTGGAGCGCTTCGGCGGCATCGACGTACTGGTGAACAACGCCAGCGCCATCAATCTCTCCGGCACCCTCGAGCTACCCATCAAGCGCTATGACCTCATGCAACAGGTCAACGCCCGCGGCACCTTCCTGTGCAGCCAGAAGTGCCTGCCACACCTGTTCAACGCGCCCAACCCCCACGTGCTCTCGCTAGCGCCACCGCTGGACTTGCACCCGCGCTGGTTCCGCGATCATCCCGCCTACACCATCGCCAAGTACGGCATGAGCATGTGCATGCTGGGCATGGCGGAGGAGTTCCGGGATCGCGGAGTAGCCTTCAACGCCCTGTGGCCGCGTACGCTGCTGAAGACCGCGGCGGTGGACAACCTCCTCGGCGGCCCGGAGATGTCGGCGCGCGGGCGCTACCCCACGATCGTGGCGGACGCTGCCTACGCCATCCTCAACCGCCCCAGCCGAGAATGCACGGGACGGTTCTTCATCGACGAACAGGTGCTCCGCGAGGAAGGTGTCAGTGACTTCTCCGCCTACCGGGTGGACAGCAGCCTCGGCGAGGAACAGCTACAGCTGGACCTGTTCGTACGCCCGTGACGCCTTCACGCATCGGCTGGCCGGCTCGCGGCACGGACGCTGAGCGGCCAGCGCACCCGGTGCTCGCCGGACCACAGGGGCTCGAGGGCGCGGCGGAGTTCGCGCACCGGTGCTTCGCCCGCCGCCTCCGCCCGTTTCACCCCCGACCATGTGGCGATGTAGGCAAGAAACGTTGCCAGGTCCCAGTCCCGCACCATCTCGAACTCCGGCGCTGCGAGCGGCGTGAAAGGCAGCTCCAGCCCCGGATAGCCCGCGGCCACCCAGGCCCGCTCCGGCGGCCACCAGGCCGCCAGCCGATGGTCGTGGAAGTCCGCGAGCACCGCGTCGACCGACGGGCTCACCCGGCACAGGCCATAACCCCAGACGGCGAGCACGCCGCCCGGACGTAGCACCCGTTGCACTTCCGCGAAAAACGCCGGGACATCGAACCAGTGCAACGCCTGGGCAACCGCGACCAGGTCCACCCGGCCGGCGGCGACAGGCACGCGCGCGGCGTCCGCCACTGCATACCCCACGCCCGGCGCCGCCCGGGCGTTTCCTACCTGGCCCGGCGAGGCATCGGTGGCGATCACCCGATCGAAGTAAGCCCGCAGGCGCGACGCCGCCTGCCCCGTGCCGGTAGCACAGTCCCAAGCGAGCGCATGGCCGTGCGTACGGCTCGCGAGCCAGTCGAAGAGTTCCTCCGGATAGTCCGGACGGGCATCGGCATACGCCCGGGCATGACCGCCGAAGTGGTCCTCAAACCGAGTCATCGAGGCGCTCGGCCAACCGCTGGGCATCCGCCACGGCGTGGCCCTCCTGATCGTTGTTGAAGAATACCCACGCATCGCGCCCCGCCCGGCATTCGCTCGCCAGCCATGCCGCCCAGTCGTCCAGCGTAGCGTCGGAGTAAGCGCCGCTGTAATCCACGCCGTGAAGGCGCAGGTAGACGCGGTCGGCGGTTGCACAGCGCGGATGATCGGCGAGTGCATCGTGCACGCACAGTGCCGCCTCGCGTGCCCGCAATACGGCGAGCACCTCGTCGGCCAGCCAGCGCTCGTCGCGGAACTCCACCACCCAGGGCAGCCCGGGGGCGGCGGCGAGAAACCGGTCCAGGCGTTCAACGTCGGGACGCCAACGAGGCGGAAGCTGCAGCAGCACACCGCCGAGCTGGTCGCCCATCGCCTCCGCGACGGGCCGGAAGCGCTCCAGGCTCGCCTCCGGGTCCTTGAGGCGTTTCATGTGGCTACCATAGCGACTGAACTTGAGTACGAAGCGGAAGTCCGCCCCCACTGTGGCCGCCCAGCCACGCACCGTCGCCGGTTCCGGCAGGCTGTAGAAGGTGCCGTTGACCTCCACCGCCGGGAACCGCTCGGCATAGTAAGCCAACCATGAACGCCGCGGCAGCGACTCGGGGTAGAACACCCCGCGCCAGTGGCGATAGTCGTAGCCGGAGGTACCGATGCGCAACCGTCCCTCGCTCATCGCTGCGACGCCCCCCATTGCGGGGCGTGTCCGCGGCTTTGCAGCCACTCAAACAACGCCGGGCCGGTTCCGTGAGGCCAGGGACGGATGTCCCCCGGGTCAAGGCAGCGTATCTCGGCGAGCTCCTCGCCCGCGCGCGGCGCGCCCAGAAGTGCGATGTGGTAGACCAACAGTAACTGATTGTTGCGGTAGTAAGCGTAGATGCCCACGAACTCGCGAATCTCGCCCTCCACGCAGAGCTCTTCGGCTACCTCTCGCAGAACGCCTTCTTCGGGCGTTTCCGACGGCTCCAGGAAACCGGTGACCAGGCCGAACTTGCCCGGCGGCCAGTCGGCGTTGCGGGCAAGTGTCACTCGGCCCTCCGGGGTCTCGGCAATCGCCGCCACCACCGGCACGGGGTTGTCCCAGAAGACAAAGCCGCAGCCGTCAGCGGAACACGCCAGGCGCTGGACGCCACCCAGGGAACGCGTGACCAGCCCGCCGCCGCACTGCGGACAATAGCGTCGTCGTTCCTCACTCATGCCGGCATTGTAGGCGCCGCCGCGGCGGCGTTGGAATCCGTCGCGCCCTCGAGGCAGGCGACGAACGCCTGCAGCGCGGCCGACTGCGCCTGCAACGGTGGGCACACGAAACGGGTAACCACCTCTGCCACGTGCCCCGGCAACGCCAGACCGTGGACTCCGAACCTTGGCCCCTGGGCGCTGACAATGGCCTGCGGCAGCATCGCATAGCCCATGCCGGCGGCAACGCAGCCGAGCATCGCCTCCACCGTCCCGAACTCGAATATCCGGGCTGCGGACACACCCCGCTCGGCGAGATAGAGTTCGATGCGCTGTCGATAACTGCATCCCTGACGAAAGGCCATGAATGCAGTACGGCCGAGACGATCGGCATCGGGTAACACCACCTGCGTGGATGGCGCCACGAGCACCAGACGTTCCCGAAACGCGTCGACCACACACCAGTCGACAAGCGGCACCTCTGCGGCCACGAACACCCCATCCAGCCGGCCGTCGGTGACGCGGTCCAGCAACTCGGCAGTAGTGCCCGTTACCAGTTCCAGATCGACTGCCGGATACCGCGCGTGAAACCCGGCCAGCAACGGCGGTAGACGCACTGCGGCTGCCGTCTCCAGAGAACCGATGCGCAACGCGCCGGCGGGCTCGGAACCACCCGCCACCTCCGTCACCGCTGCGTCGTGCAGCGCCAGTAGACGCTCGGCGTGGCGCAGCAGCGAACGGCCAGCCGGGGTCAGCCCCACCCTTCCCGAGCGGGTCAGCAACTGCCGACCGAGCTCCGCTTCGAGCTTCTTGATATGCGCGGTGACATTGGACTGCACGGTGTGGGAACACTCAGCCGCTGCCACGAAGCTCCCGGTATGAGCCACAGCAGTGAACAGACGCAGGGAACGAAGCTGCATGGTGCGGTCACCTGTCATAGTAATCATCAAAAATGATAGCAATGCTCACAACAAATCGCTTTTAAACATTGCAGAACCCGCCTACCGTGAAACCATTCGTTGCCGCCCGGAGGCCGTCATGCGCTTGCTGCCCACCGCCATGCCCGGCATCGCCGGCGCCGCCGCCACTTTTGTCGGCATTGGCCTGGCACGCTTCGCCTATACCCCGTTGATCCCCGCCATGGTGAATGCGGCGTGGTTTTCCGACGCGCAGGCCGCCTATCTCGGGGCCGCCAACCTTCTGGGGTACCTGGTGGGGGCGGTTATCGCCCACCGTCTGGCAGAGCGCTTGGGCGTCATACGCTGCCTGCGGGCATCGTTCGTCACCGTCGCCCTGAGCTTCGTACTCAGCGCCGCGGACGCGCCGTTCGTCTGGTTCTTCATCTGGCGCTTCGGCGCAGGGCTCGGCGGTGCCGTGCTGATGGTAATCGGTGTGTCCACGGCCATCGCTGGGGCACCGCCGGCACAGCGCGTCACCACTGCGGCACAGAGCTTCACCGGTATCGGTATCGGGGTGCTGCTCTCGGCGTTGCTGGTTCCGACACTGCTTCGCCTCGGTCTCACGGCCGCGTGGGTGGCCCTCGGCGCGTGCGCGCTGATCGCCACGATCCTTTCCTGGCGCCCCCGGAGGCATCACGAGGCACCCGCATCCGACGCGCCCACGAGCACCCCGCCCGGGCGCACGTTGCTGGCATGGAGCGCGATGGCCATCGTGGCCTACACCCTGGACGCCGTCGGCTTCGTGCCGCATACCGTCTTCTGGGTGGATTATCTGGCCCGCGGGCTCGGCCTCGGCATGGAAGCGGCGAGCGCGCAGTGGGCGCTGTTCGGCGCCGGCGCCGTATTCGGCCCCCTGCTGGTCGGCCGGGTGGCCACACGGCTGGGCTGGAGGAACGCCCTCACCGGCGCCCTCGCCGCCAAGGCCATGGTCGTCGGCCTGCCCCTGGTCACCTCGGCCCCCCTGGCCCTCGCCGTGTCATCCCTGGCGATGGGGGCACTGGTCCCCGGTGTCGTGACCCTGGCCTCCGGCCGGCTCGCGGAGATCGTGGGCGTCACCGCTCACCGACGAGTCTGGGGCTGGGCGACCGCGGCATTCGCCCTGGCGCAAGCCGGCGCAGGCTACGGTTTCGCCGCCCTGTACGCCGCCAGCGGCTACGCGCCGCTTTTCGCGGTTGCCGCCGCGGCACTGGCCCTCGCCGCCATGGCAAGCCACACCGGCCCGCATCACCTGTCAGCGGCCGCTACACGAGAAGGAGCCTGCCGGTCATGAAGCTCTACCTCAACGCCACTTCCCCGTTCGCCCGACTCGCCCGGATCGTGGCCATCGAGAAAGGCCTCGCCGCGCGCACCGAGCTGTGCTGGGTGAATCCGTGGCAGGACGATGCCCGGTTGCTCGCGGTCGCTCCCCTCGCCCGGGTGCCGGTGCTGATCACCGACGAAGGCACCGCGCTGACGGAATCGCTGCTCATCGCCCGATATCTGGACGACACCGGTGTCGGCGCATCGCTGGTCCCCGAACAGGACCAGGCACGCACGCTTGCTCTGGCGGGCCTCGGGCACGGGCTCATGGAAGCCGCGTTTCAAACCGTCATTGCCCACAATCACGACGGCGCAGACGCTGATGCGACCCGTCTCGGCCAGCGCCGCCGGCGCGCGATCCGGCGCAGCCTGGAATCCCTTGCCCAGTGGCGTTGCGATGACGCTGCCCCCGAAGCCCCTCCCCGGCTGGGCGAGCTGGTCATCGCGGTCGCGCTAGAGTACCTGGCCTTCCGCCTGCCCGAGCTCGTCGCCCGTTCCGGAGTATCGCTGGCGGGATGGCAAGCACTCGCGGCGCGGGAGAGCTTCGTGACAACGGCGTTTCCGACCGGGTAGTGGCTAACGGCGGCCCGCGACAGTACCACTATCCTTTTCGACAGTACGGCCACTCGCAGGGCGGCCTTGCGCTCGCTTGACGCGAACCTCGCTACGCCGGCGCTCCCGCGCCTTGCCGAGACGCTGCGCAGTGGCGCTGGAACCTGGCAATACTGTCGAGAAGCTTAGTAAGCTCCCGGGGTTGTCATCTCAACGGACGAGACATCCCCATGCGCGACATGCTGGCCCTGCTGCTCTGCCTGATGCTCTCCGCGCCGACGGCACTCGCCGCCGGGCCCGACGCCGTTTTTCCGGACGGTGGCCGCTACTACGGCCCCGTGGAGGATGGTCTCGCCCAGGGCCAGGGGCGCCTGGAATGGCCCAACGGCGCACATTACGAAGGCGGCTTCGAGGATGGCCGCATGCACGGTGAGGGGGTGCTCACCGGCCCCGCGAAAGGGGCACGTTACGAGGGCGAGTTCGCCAACGGCTCCCCCAACGGACACGGAACGCGGGATTACCCCGACGGCAGTCACTACGTGGGTGAGTTCCGCGACGGCGTCGCCCACGGCCAGGGACGCCTCGAGCTGCCACGCGGCGCCATCTACGAAGGAACTTTCCGCAATGGCCGTGCACTCGGGGAGGGCCGGCTGACGGAGCCCGACGGTACCGTCTACACCGGCGAAGTGCGGGATCTGACCATGCACGGCGAGGGGCACCTTGAGCTCACCGGCGGTGACGTCTACGAGGGCGAGTTCGTCGACGGCGTCTTCGAGGGCGAGGGTGTCTACGAGGCCGCCGACGGCAGCCGCCACGAAGGTCACTTCAAGCAATGGCGCCCCCACGGCGAAGGGGTCTACACCGACGCCGACGGCAACGTCTACCGGGGCACATTCGAGCAGGGCTGGCTGCAGGGGGAAGGCAGCTACGACGGCGCGGACGGCAGTCACTACGAAGGCGGGTTCCGGGATGACCGGTTCCACGGGCGCGGGCGACTGGTCACTGCCGACGGGGAGGTGCGCGAGGGCTGGTTCCGCCACGGCGAGTACTGGGGCGGAAACGACGAGGTCGCGGAGACGATGCTCGGTGGCGTCATCGATGCGTTCACCGGAAATGGCACCTCGGCCCCGGAACGCGCACCGGCGGACCCGGCCGCGCTGTTAGCCGAAAACGCCCTGTACCGGCAGAACGAACTGCTGGACGACGCCCTGGCCGCCGTGCGGCCGCAACGCCCGGAGGCCATCGATCTTTATACCGTGGCGGTCGCCGGCGACAGCTCCCAGGCCGTTTTCCGCCGCGAGGTGGAATACGTGCGCGATCAGTTCGCCGAGCATTTCGGTGCTCGGGGGCGCCAGGTAGTGCTCGCCAACAGCCGCGATGCCGTCGACCGCCTGCCGCTGGCCTCACGGGCGAGCCTGGCGCGCAGCCTGGAATCCGTTGCCGCGCGCATGGACCCGGCCGAAGACATCCTCTTCCTCTACCTCACCAGTCACGGCTCACGGGATCACCAACTCGTGCTGGATCAGGAAGGTATCGCGCTGCCGGACCTTCCGGCTGAAGAGCTCGCCGAGATGCTGGCGTCCCTACCCGTCGAGCACAAAGTCGTGGTCATATCCGCGTGTTACGCCGGCGGCTTCATCCCGCCCCTGGACGACGGCAGCACCCTGGTGATCACGGCGGCAAGCGCCGACCGGACATCCTTCGGCTGCGCCGACGGCAATGACTTCACATACTTCGGCCGCGCGCTTTTCGCCGAAGCACTCCCCGAAACGGATTCACTGCTCGCCGCTTTCGAGCACGCCCGGGAACTGGTGCGCGAGCGCGAGCGGCGCGAAGGTATCGACACGCACTCGAAGCCCCAAATCCATCACGCCGACGCCGTCGAACGCCAGCTCGAGCGGTGGCGCAGCTCCCTCGAGCGCGAACAATGAACGCTGACCACGAATGCGGCCAAGCCTTGCAAAAGGCGCCTGCCACCCGCATCTGCACCAACAGGTACAACAACCGGAGCCCCCGATGAGTCGACTCACTCCCGCCGCCCACCTACTGCTCGCCGTCACCACGACGCTGTGGCTCGGCCTCGCCGAGGCCAATCCGGGCAGCGATGAAGCCAAGCAGGACTGCAGCCACGTAGAGGACTGCGAACAGGGCCGCGGCGCGGAGGCCGGCGAGGACGACACCGCCGAACGGTAACGCCGGCACCCCACTGTGCGCCCGGACGGCGCGGAGGCACTGTCGACAGCGGGAACTATACTCTGTGCACCCTCTCCAGGGTCCCGGGGAAGTGTTCCCGACCGGTCGCTGACGGAACCTCCCGGGCAGCGCTGCTTCATCACCCCGGAGGCAGGGACGATCCGAACGCCAGTCAATGTGCGAACGGCGCATGTATGGAGGTGTTCCATGGCTCTACGCATCAACGACGAGGCCCCCGACTTCTCCGCCGAAACCACCCAGGGAACCATCAAATTCCATGAGTGGATCGGCGACGGCTGGGCGGTGCTGTTTTCCCATCCGAAAGACTTTACCCCCGTGTGCACCACCGAGTTGGGTTACATGGCGGGGCTGCGGCCGGAGTTCGAGAAGCGCAACTGCAAGATCATCGGCCTGAGCGTCGACCCGGTGGACAATCACGAAGCCTGGTCCAAGGACATCGAAGAGACCCAGGGTCACAAGGTCACGTACCCGATGATCGGCGACCCGCAGCTCGACGTGG
>CAZHBN010000108.1:0-12148 GCA_964530405.1 uncultured Ectothiorhodospiraceae bacterium | reverse complement strand
TGGCGGCGTACCGCCACGGCTTGTCGAAGCGAACAGCGGCGCACACGGCCACTGATACCTGGCGATACTGCCGCAAAGGTTAGTATGTGACCGCAGCGGTCCATGCCGCCCTCACGGATATTTCCTCCATGAGCGAACGGTATAGACGGCCGGTATGACGCCGCAATCGCGCCGTGCCTACGATCGCTCGCGCATGGGCAACCAAGGCGTTCACGATTGGTGCGTGACGCCGCAG
This sequence comes from uncultured Ectothiorhodospiraceae bacterium, assembly GCA_964530405.1. GTDB lineage: Bacteria > Pseudomonadota > Gammaproteobacteria > Nitrococcales > Nitrococcaceae > Arhodomonas. The sequence goes on along the minus strand of CAZHBN010000108.1, from coordinate 11,913 downwards.
GACGGCGGCGCGACGCCGTCGTGGCGATGTACTACGTTGGGGCGGGAGGCGGTGTCCACGGGGGTCGTTGTGTGGCGACGGTGGCGTCGAAAGTATCCGTCAGGAGCGTTCTTTCTGCGCCCGTTGGGGAGCGACGCTGTATTGGCGCGTCGCCGCGTTCCCGGGCATGCTGGGTGGTGCCGGCGCACTGGAGACGTCGCTGTCATGATGGCCGGCAGCCGTACGCCTGCCGCCGTTGAGTGCCAGGGAGGGAACCATGAACGTTGCCGAGACGCACCGGCTGTTGTTGCGAGAGCTCACCTTCGATGATCTGCCCGGGCTCGCCGCCATGCTGGCGGATCCCGCGGTCATGCGGTATTCCATCGGCGGCGTATTGAGCGAAGCGGAAACCCGGCATTTCATCGAATGGAGCCGCGCCCTGTACGGGGGTGAAGGTATCGGTCCGTGGGCGGTCGTGGATAAGGAGACGAGGGCTCTGGCGGGTTTCTGTGGTCTGAGTCCGACGATCGTCAACGAAAAGGCGGAGGTGCACGTCGGTTACCGTTTCGCGCGTTCGTTCTGGGGGCGTGGTGTTGCGACGGAGGCCGTTACCTCGGTGCTCGCTCACGCCTTCGGGTATCGACGGCTGACCGGTGTCGTTGCGCTCATTGAGCCTGACCACCGCGCCTCCCAGCGCGTCGTCGAGAAAACCGGGTTCCACGTGTCCGGCTTGGCGCAGTATCACGGAAGGGTTGTCCGCGTGTATCGGCAGGAACGCGCGGTCTGGCAGCGTGAACGCGGCTACGCTACCGCCGGCGTCAACGCCGGAGGCGGGCGCGCGAAGCATCGCCGAGATGCATGGCCCTGGCACGGCCGCTGAGCAGGTCGACAACGACATGTCACCGTGGAAGCAGTTCGCCGGCCTGTTGGTCTGGCTCGCCGTGACGTTCGCCGCTGCCGCCATCGGAGCGGCGGCATCGGTGGACGCGGCGGCATTCTATCAGCAGCTCGCCCGCCCGGTCTGGGCACCGCCGGCGGCCGCGTTCGCGCCGGTGTGGAGTGCACTGTACCTCGCGATGACTGTCGCCGCCTGGCTGGTCTGGCGCCAAAGCGGCCTTGGCGGAGCACGTTGGGCCCTGGGACTGTTCGTCATGCAGCTCATGGTCAACGGGTTGTGGAGCTGGCTTTTCTTCGTCTGGCGCCAGGGGGCGCTGGCGCTGCTCGATGCGGGCGCCTTGTGGGTCCTGATCGTCGCCACAGCGGTGGCATTCTGGCGGGTTCGGCGGCTTGCCGGCGTGCTGATGCTGCCGTATCTCGCGTGGGTGACTTTCGCCGTCGCGCTCACACTGGCGAGCTGGCAACTCAATCCGGATCGCCTGGGGGGGCCTTGATCGGATCACAGGTTAGTACGCCGCGCTTCCGAGCGTTTGTACGGTTCGGTAGCAGCGCATGCTCGCGGCGTCGCTACATCACCGGCCGTGCGTCCCAGGCCATCGAGGATGGCTGAACTCGGGGTGCCCGGCGCCTCGATAATGCCCGGGTGGAGCGAGTCGCCGTGACGTTCGCGTAGAATCCCGCCGCATGACAGACGCTACCGAGATATCCCGGCACTGGGACGTGGTCATCATCGGCGCCGGTGCCGCCGGGCTCATGTGCGCGATCGCGGCGGGCGCGCGTGGCCGGCGCGTTCTGGTGCTGGATCATGCCAACAAGGTTGGCAAGAAGATTCTCATGTCCGGCGGTGGCCGGTGCAATTTCACGAACATGTACTCGGAGCCGGACAACTTCATATCCGCGAATCCGCATTTCGCGAAGTCCGCTCTCAGTCGCTTCACCCCCTGGCACTTCATTGCGCTCGTGGAGCAACATGGCATTCCCTATCACGAAAAGAAGCTCGGACAGCTTTTCTGCGACCGCTCCTCGAAAGACATAGTCCGTCTGTTGCTGGCCGAATGCGAAGCCGTGAACGCACAGGTGCGCACCCACTCACCGGTCTCCAATGTCCGAACGGGTGAGCCGCATCGCCTTGACACGCCCCAGGGGCCGGTGACCTGTGAATCGCTCGTGATCGCGACCGGTGGCTACTCCATTCCGAAGATGGGGGCAACCGGTTTCGGGTTCGAGTTCGCGCGATCGCTGGGCATTCCGGTCCAGCCGACACGCGCAGCGCTGGTGCCGGTCACCCTGGAAGGGCGGCGGCTGCGCCAGCTACGGGATCTCGCCGGCGTGTCGCTGGATACATCAACGGCAGCCGGTGGCGTGGCGTTCCGCGAGAACATTCTGTTCACGCATCGCGGGTTGAGCGGGCCGGCGGTGCTCCAGGCTTCCTCCTATTGGCAGCCCGGCGAGCCGCTGGAGATTGACCTGTTTCCCGAACTCGATATCGTCGAGCACCTGCGAAGCATGCGCGGGCAACGGCCGAAACTCGAGCTGAAAAATCTGCTCGGCGAGGTGATGACCAAACGGATCGCCCAGCGCTGGTGCGAGCTATGGCTCGAGAACAAGCCCCTGGAGCGGCTCGGCGACGAGGATATCCGCCGAGTGGAACAGGCGTGCAAGTCGTGGACGGTCTGGCCGTCGGGTACCGAGGGCTACCGCACGGCGGAAGTGACACTGGGCGGCGTGGACACTGACGCCTTGTCGTCCAAGACCATGGCGTGCCGTGACCATCCCGGTCTTTACTTCATCGGCGAGGTCGTGGACGTCACCGGCCATCTCGGCGGGCACAATTTCCAGTGGGCCTGGGCGTCCGGGCACGCGGCGGGACAATACGTATAGCTCCCCGGTCCGCGATGCGCCTCCCATCTGGTGGCTGGTGGCATCGTTAATCGCGGTATCTACACTGCTTCGAAAGCCTCTCGATATCGTCCGACAGGCATCCAGGGTGGGCGGGCCATGGCGTTTCGGGCGCTAGGCAGGTGACGTGATGAGCAGGGCGGATCCGTTCGGCCGAACCGACCAGCTCGACGAGGAGACGCTTGCCGTGCTGGCTGAACGTTTCGAGGCCCGTGGGCAGCACCCGCTTTTCGCGACGATGCTCTCGGAGTATCTCGACGCCATGGACATCGACCGGGCCGGGGCCGTACTGGACATGGGGTGCGGCACTGGTGTGGCGGGGCGGGCCATCGCCCGGCGCGAGGCGTTCACCGGGCACGTCACCGGTGTGGATCTCAGTGCCTACCTGGCAGCGGTCGCTGACCGCCTGGCCCACGAGGAAGGCGTTGCCCGGCGCACGACCTTCGGCAGCGGGGATACGAGCGACCTCGCAGTGGCCGACGGCACGTTCGATGCCGTCGTCGCCCATACGTTGCTTAGCCACGCGGGGGACCCGGCGGCGATGGTCCGGGAGGCCGCCAGGGTCGTTCGGCCCGGGGGCATGCTGGGCATTTTCGACGGTGACTACGCGTCGTTGACGTTCGGTCACGCCGATGCGGAACAGGCGAAGGCCCGCGACGAGGCCCTGATCAGCGCTGTGGTGACGAATCCCCGGATCATGCGGCAGATGCCGCGCTTGCTCCGTACGGCGGGACTGGAGCTCGTCGCAGCATTTCCACACGTGCTCGCCGAGGTGGGGGAAGCTGATTTCTGGGCGTCGGCCATCGAAGCATACCGGACGCTTCTCACAAAGGCGGGTGCTATGACGGCGGACGAGGCGGAGGCCTGGGCCGCGGATCTGCGGCGTGATTCCGAGGCGGGCGTTTTCTTTGCCAGCAGCAATTACTTCGCGTACGTCGCCCGCCGGCCATAGCGTGCACCGCGGGGTCAATCGCCGGTTGCCGTCGCCTGGGGCACTGGCGTATCCACCGGCGCGGTGACGCGGACCGTAGTCGACAGCGTCATCCGGCGTCCGCCTTCCAGTGTGAATTCGAACTCGGCGAACATGGCGGTGTAGTCGTCACGCGCGGGTTCCTGCGTGTATTCGTAGGTACCGTTCTGCTGGTGCATCGGTGTGGCGACCCAGTCCGCCTTGCGGAAATCCCGCTCTCGCGCCTGGGCTCGCCATACGCTCGCATTCACGGGCGTGGGTTTGGCGGTAACGCTGAGGGTGAGCGCCCGGCCCTGTCGTGCGAATGTCCAGTCCAGCTGCGGCAGGGACAGGCCGCGGGCGATGTGCTGGTGGAATGCGTCCAGCGTTGGCAGCAGCCGTCGGTAGTCGCGCAGGTGGTGGCCCTGGTTGGGCAGATACAGCACATAACGTGGCTCTGCGAGCTCGTTCCAGTACAGGTTCAGTGCGTCGATGGGCCAGTAGTCATCGTTGGTACCGAGTACCACCAGCTTGGGCTGGGTGATGCGATCGCGATAGTGATAGGGATCGACGATACTTTGCAGTTTCCTTCCGGCCGCCGTATCGAGCTGCCGGTCGAGGCCGAGGTCAACGTAGTCGTGGAGCTTGGGCGAGAGCTCTCCCCAGACCTCGCGCTGATGGCGCAACTGCGGACCCATGTTGAGCACATCGAACACCATCGGGGCGAGGGCACGGACGCGGTCATCCACGGCTGCCGTCAGCCATGTCGTCCAGCCGCGTTTGGAGGCGCCCGTGACCGTGAACGTCTCGATCGGTTGCGCCCATTCGCGGCTGAATGCTTGGGCTGCGTCCATGGCGCGGACCGCGCTGTTGACCATGGGTAGCAATGCCAGCCATTGCGTCTCCCGCGGTGACCGGAGGAAACGGGCGAAGGTCGCGGCTATGAGCTCGTCCTCCGTCAGCCCGTCGAACAGAGGCTGAAAAGGCACGTGTCGGAGCACCGCCACCGGGGCGTTCAGCCGGCGTGCGATGGTGGCGAACAGGGGGGCGTCCGACGGGAGGTCGGTCGAAGGCTCTCCTTGCCGAGGCCAGCGGCCACCGCCGATGAACAGCAGCGCGTGACGTCCGCCGACGCCGTCGGTGGGATCGATCAGCCACAGCTGATGTCGCCAAGTGATGCCCTGCCAGCGCTGCGAGACGAGATCCAGCAGCGCATAGTCTACGCCGAGCACGGTTCCCCGGCGCTTGACCTCCCACCTGTAATCCCCGTCGGGCTTGGCGACGTAGTCGGTCAGCGCGTGCTCGGCGGCCAGGGTGGTCATGCTCATGAGCGCGATGCACGCAGCGGTCAGTGAAAGGAGACGGTTCTTCATGGTCTCGCACCGGTGAACTGTGGGCACCTGTCGATAAGCATAGGGGGTGTGGCGTAGGCTGACTGGAGCTACGGCGTTACCGGCGTTGCATCCGGGTAGCTCCGCACGACGGCGGTTGGTGCGCTCGCCTTTCCACGTGGTGACGGTCCGCCATAACGGCCACGTTGCAGGGCAGAGCAACCTCGCCAGGGCAGCGCGCGGTGATGCCCTACGGGCGGCCGTGTGCCGCCGTTGTGGACAGTGTTGCTGGTCGCCGACGTAGGCGTGGCTACACGTACGCCTCGCGCACCTGACCATCGCAGCGACTGACTCGGGACATCGCAAGCCCGTGTTGCGGCATACCGCCGACGCTTGTCGAAGCGAACAACGGCGCGCACCGCCACCGGGACCCGGCAATTCTTGCGAAAAGATCGGTATCAGGAGGTCGCGCCATGGCGGCATCGAGCGATCATCGGCAAACGACGCAAAGCGATCACGCCGACGTAATCGCTCCGCCACCGCTACTGTATGTCGCGGCTTTCGCCGCCGTCCTGACCGGCCACTGGCTGTGGCCGGTGCCGCTGCTCGACCACCCGGCGGTGACGTGGATCGGCGCGGCGCTGCTAGTGGCCGGTATGGCCATGAATGTCTGGGGCGCCTATTCCCTGCGCAAGGCCCGTACGCCCATCAATCCCTATCGCGCCACCCGCACCGTCGTATCCACCGGCGCATTCGCGGTGTCTCGGAATCCGCTCTATGTGGGGCTGGATGTTGTGTTCCTCGGGTTGTGCGCCCTGGTGAACAGTCTCTGGGGCCCGGTTTTCCTCATGCCCTTGCTCGTTGTCATGCATTACGGCGTCATCCGGCGCGAGGAACGCCACCTGGAGGTGACATTCGGCGACGCCTATCGCCGTTACCGGGAGAGGGTACGGCGTTACCTGTGATCGGATCGGTATTTGTGAGCGCCCGCTTGGCGGGCGCCCAAGCATGTGCTTGATTCCGCGCAAGTCCATGACGTGCGCAATCGTGTAGCGTCTACCTCCGGGCGCCGCCGTTTTTTTACCGTGATGGCCCGGCGCCCTGGCGCAGTCTGCAGGTGTTCAAGCCCAGCATGCGGTAAGCGGGGCAGAAGCTCACGGCTGCCGTGGCCAGGGGAACAAGGCCGATCCAGCCCCACGCCATTCCGTCTCCGAGCAGGGCGGCGGCGATGAGGGCGATACCGGCAATGGCGCGAACGGCTCGATCGAGCGATCCGATATTGGGCGAGAACATGGCGGTCTCCTCATGTCGTGGAAACTGCCATCAGTTCACTACCGTGGCCGTACGGGGTCAGTGATGAAGTCACACAGGAGTGCGTGACGGTGACGATACACAACGACGTGGAAATCCGGCGATGAACGGCGTGGCGATGCATCCCGCCCTCGAACCACTGACCGCGGATCAGCGCGCGGCGCTCATGGCACGCAGTCGGCGCATGAATCTGGCGCCGGGGGAGCGGGTGTTCGCGCCGGGGCAACGCTGCGAAGGTTTACCGCTGGTAGTGGACGGAGAGATAAGGGTTCAGATGACCGGTGCGTCCGGCAACGAGATCGTGCTTTATCGCATCGCTGCCGGGGAACTGTGCACATTGTCGGTTTCCTGCCTGCTCGCCAATGCGGCATACCGGGCCGAGGCCATCGTCGAGGACGCGGCGAGCGTGCTGGTCGTGCCGGCTGTCGCGTTCGATCGGCTCATGGCCGAGGCACCCGGGTTTCGTGCGGCGGTGCTGCACAGCTACGGCGAACGCCTGCAAACACTGATGCTTGTCGTCGAAGAAGTCGCTTTCGGACGTCTCGATCAGCGGCTAGCGGATCACCTGATCAGCCGTCAGAGGCAGGGGGTGCTTTCGACGACGCACCAGGCTCTCGCGGTGGAGCTTGGTACAGCCCGGGAGGTAATCAGCCGTCTGCTCAAACAGTTCGAACGCCAACAGCTCGTGCACCTGGAGCGCGGCTTGATCGAGTTGCGGGACGAGCGCGCGCTGGCTCGGATCGCCGCGGGCATGGGGGGTGAACTCCGGCGGTCCTGACACTTTCGGAAAGGTTGGTAACGGCTCTTCGGAATCGGGCTTGCTGGTAGCGTGTGGGCGGGAATCGAATCGGGTTTCCGGCAATACTTGTGCTCGTGCACGTCGTCGGGTACACGTACGCGGTAGACGCTGCTGTCCGGAGCCGGGCGTAAGTTACATACCTTCGAGTGAGCACGTTGGTCGCCGGATGAGTCAACGGGTCCGGAAGCGGGCAGTTCATCGGCAGCGAATTGGAGAGCACGGCGGTGAAGGAGCACCAACGCTCGTCCCGCATCGACTGGGAAACACTCAGCGCATACGTCGACGGTAAGCTCTCGAGCGCTGACCGTTTCCGTGTGGAGGCCCACGTGGAGCGTGACGCGGCGACGCGGGCGCGCCTCGAGGCGCTATACGCGCGGAAGATCGCACTACACAAGCGCCGCGCCGACGGTGGCACGGAGCGGCGCTGGCGCGGGTGGACGTCGCTCGCAGTGGCCTCGTTGCTGGTGGTTGTCTTCGTGTCAGTGACCGCGTTGGCCCCGTTTCGGGCTCGCCACGTCGATCCCCGGAGCGCCGTCGTGACGGCGCATGAGTCCTGGGCGAAAGGCGCGACCACCTCGGAGGGTGTCACCGGTAGGCTGAGCGCTGCTGCGCTACCGCGTCGACCGGGCTTCGAGAACGGGGTATTGGTCCCCGAGCTGGACTCCGCCAGTCTGCGCCTCGTGCACAGGCAATGGGTCGAGCTCGCCGCCTTGGGGCGCACGCTGCACTTCGGCTATGCCGGAACCCGTGGCTGCCGGCTCAGCGTTTTCGTGTCCCGTGCCGGCAGAACCGCCTTGTCAGACCGCCCGGAGCGGACCACATTCAACGGTACACGCCTGAGTGCTTGGCGTACCGGGGATCTCGCGTATCGGGTGGCCGCCACGGGGATGGCCACGGAACGCTATGAATTGCTCGTCGACGTCATTCATCAATCCGCGCATCGGCAGGCCCAACCGGGGGCCGCCACCCGCGAGTTGCTTGCTGCGAACCGCCGCGAGAGTCGCCCCTGTCTTGGGTAAATGCGCCCCCGAGGATGATGGCGCACGGTGCGGTTGCCGCCAGAGTACCGTATGCGCTCGCTGGATCGTCGGCGTGGCCAGGCTCAGTCAAAGCGAGCTCGACATTGCCGAGGCGCCCACGCAGTGATGTCCTGCGGGCGGCCTGCGCGCCGCTGTGGACTGCGTTGCTCGTCGCCCATGTAGGCCTTGCTACACTGCCCTCCTCGCGCCTTGCCGCAGTGGTGCACGCGGCCACTGAGGCTTGGCAAAACGTTCGAATAGGTTAGTACATGAAGATCTGGGTAGATGCGGACGCTTGTCCGGGGGTAATCAGGGAGATACTTTTCCGGGCGGCGGAACGGACTGAGGTGCCGGTTACGTTGGTGGCGAATCAGCCGCTGCGGGTGCCGCGGTCGCCGTTCATCGACGCCATGCAGGTTGCGTCCGGTTTCGACGTCGCCGACAACGAGATCGTCAGGCGTGTGTCGTCAGGTGACCTTGTCATCACCGGGGATATTCCGCTCGCTGCGGAGGTGATCGAGAAGGGAGGCGAAGCCCTGAGTCCACGAGGCGAGCGTTTTACCGCTGACAATGTGCGTGCGCGACTGACCATGCGGGACTTCATGGAGACGTTACGCGCGAGCGGCGTCGATACTGGCGGTCCCCCGGCACTCAGCCAGGCGGATCGCAGAGCGTTCGCCCGGCACCTGGACCAGTTGCTCGCCCGGCGCTAAGGGCCATTGTCTCATATGGCTGAGTGACCGGAGTTCCCGCATCTCGTGGACGCGATGCAATCATTGCGTTGCCCGGAGAAGCGATGAGCGTTCGTCGGCAGACATCAGCGCGCTGACCGCTTCGTTGAGAAATCTCCTGGTGCGCTCGTCCAACCAGGAGCCCTCATTGAGCTCCGGTTCGTTTTCCATGGCCGCTCGCAATTTGCGGTGGGTTTCCGGGTCGTCTCCAGCGTAGGCACGAAAGAGTTCCAGCCATCGCTGGGCGAGGCGGAGTACTTCCGGCGAATCAGGCTTCTCTTCCCGTTCCATTGCTTCGCGCAGCTCGGCAAGAAGCGGCGGCCATCGTTTCATCTGAGCCGCGTAACGCTCGCGCACGAACGCGTATTCCGCCGGTGTGAGATATCGTTCGAAGATTGCGAGCTTCGTCTCCGCGAATGCTTCCAGAACGTAATCGCTCGTTCCAAGGGCTACACCGGTATGTCTCTGCATCGTCGGCTCGTTGCGGTGCATCGCATCGAGCTTGCGCAATAGCGTCGGGTGGCTGGCCGTGTCCGCTTCCAGTGCCCGCATCCATCGACGGGATAGGTCCCGGGCCTCGGCGCTTCGTGGTGGCACGTCCCGGTCTATCAGGGTTCGAGCCTCGGTGGCGAGGGATTCCCACTCGCGCGCCCGCGATTCGTCGGCGTAATAGATGGGCAGTTTCGCGAGCTCGTCGCTGGAGAAATACTGCTCGTACGCATTCATCAGTTCCAGGGTCGTTAGCCATTCCTCGAGCTCGGGCTCACCGCCGGCGTCAAATCGATCCCTGAACTGCGCCAGTCGCTCGCGTAGCTGCATCGATCGTTCGATGCGCGCGTCGAGGTCATGGATTTGTTGGTCGATGAGTGCCGGTAGTGATATTTCGTCCGCTTCGAGAATGGCACGGATATCGGCCAGGGCTATGCCCAGTCGGCGTAATGCCTGAATTCGATGAAGGCGGGCAACGTCCGCCTTGGCATAGAGCCGATAGCCGGCGTACGAGCGCGAGGAGGGCGTGAGCAGACCGATGTCGTCATAGTGGCGCAGGGTTCGTACCGTGAGGCCACTACGTCGGGCCAGCTCACCAATCTTCAACCACATCGATCGGCTCCTGTGTGCATGCATGCGGGGAGGCTGGTGTTGCCTGACGGGCGGTCGTTACATCGTTGCAGCTCCGGCCCTGCGGCAGCCCGAACGGTGCGACGTGCGCTTGTCTGGGTACTCTAGAGTCTCACGCCACGTCAGGGTCAACGAAATGTATGAGCCCGGATGCGCGAAGTTACCCGGCGGCGTGCAAGCTGTGGGGCAACCCGGCAGTTGGCGTCCCGTACGGGCCCGAATGACGGCAGGCGGACGGGGGTGTCGCGTACTACACTGACTTCGTGAGGCCACTTCTTCTGGGGGTTACGGCCATGGAGCATGTCACCCGCCCTGTTCCCGGATTTCCGAATATTCGAATTCACCTCGTCGAGGCTTCCCGACCCTGGCAATGGCTGGCTGCCGGCTGGCGGGATTTCAATCGGGCGCGTCCGGTGAGCACGTTCTTCGGAATCGTGTTTTCCGTGTTGGGATTCATCATCGTCGGTGTGGCGGCACCGCGACCGTATCTGGTAACGGCGGCGATCTCGGGGTTCTTCCTGCTGGCACCGTTTCTTGCGTTGGGCCTTTACCAGATAAGTCGCCGTCTGGAGCAGCACGAACGGCCCACGTTGGGCGATGCCGTACGATCATGGCGGGAGAACGTGGAATCCATCGGGCTGTTCGCGGTGTTCCTGGCGTTCGCATTCGTGTTCTGGGAGAGGCTGTCGGCGATCCTGTTCGCCCTTTTCTACGGGCGTGATGTGCCCACAATGGAAGCATTCAGCGGTTGGTTGTTTCTCATCGGGGACCGATTCTCGTTCCTGTTGGCGTATGTGGTATTGGGTGGAGGTGTCGCCGCGGTCGTGTTCGCGATGAGCGCTATTTCGGTGCCGATGATGCTCGACCGGCGGGTGGACGTGGTGACCGCTGTCGTTACCAGCGTTCGTGTCGTACTGGCGAATCCGCGTGCGATGCTGCTGTGGGCGGGCATGATCGTCGTGCTTTCCCTCGCCGGTGTGGCGTTGCTGCTGCTCGGCCTGATCGTGACGATGCCTGTGCTGGGGCATGCGACATGGCACGCCTACCGCGACCTGGTGCGGATGGACTGAGGCGTTCATGCCCCGCTGGCGCACTCGCCGCCCACGGGGGATGACGGCGCCTGTCGACGGTTGTCGCGCAGTCCGACAGACAGTCGGACCGATTCGTCGTTGACCGCCACATCGCTGAACCGTCGCTTGAAGCGGTAAGCCTCGTCCCGCCCGAATGCGTGCGCGGGCAGACGGATCCGGCGGTAACCGCCCAGAACGTGGCGGATGGCCGTTTCCAGGACCCGTCTTTCCACCCCGGGCCCCATGGGGATGTCGATGTTGTGCTCCGCGGTGCGTAAACATGGGCGTTCGAGAATCAGCGAACGCCCGGATACCGACGTATCCACGTCCACGATCAGTCTCGCGGTATACCAGCCATCGGGGCCGCCGAAGAAATCGATCAGGCGCACGTCGAGCGTCAGGCCGAGCTGGTCGGGATTTGCGCCCGGTACGACGTCGAGACCACGCAGCCGATGCGCCATGCGCGGATCATCGCCTGTGATGCCCGCGCGCAGTGTTTCGGTGAAAGCGTGACGATCGAGCGTGTATACGGCGCTTACCGCGTTGATATACCGGTAGTCGGCCACGCCGATGAGCGCTGCCACGGCCACGCATGCAAGCAGGAAATAGCGCATCGTGACTTACTAACCTTTTCGAAAGTATTGCCAGGTCTCAGCGTCACTGCGCGGTGTCTCGGCAAGGCGCGGGAGCGCCGGCGTGGCGAGGCCACGTCAAGCGAGCGCAACGCCGCCGAGGCGCCGCGCAGTGGCGCCCTGCGGGTGGCCGTGTGCGCCGCTGTGGTCTGCGTTGCTCGTCGCTCATGTAGACCT
>CAZHBN010000107.1:0-12159 GCA_964530405.1 uncultured Ectothiorhodospiraceae bacterium | reverse complement strand
AGCACCATCCCGACAAGCTCGTCTCCAAGGGCCTGCCCGAGGAGATGATCGACGTTGCCAAGGAGCGCACCCAGGAGATCCAGGCGGCCTACGACACCATCCGCCGCGCCCGTGGGCTGAAGTGACCGGCACGCCGGTGGCGATATCGTACGGACTTGAACCATTCGCGATCAGCCGCATCTAATGGCGCGGGACGCCCGTCGAGCGGAGAAGCACGCATGAGATTACGCAACTCCAATGACCGTTGGGGTGGCATCGCACAGCTCCTGCACTGGGGCATGGCTGTGCTCGTTGTCGGTATGTTTCCACTGGGCTGGTACATGGTGGGGTTGCCGCTAGGGCCGGCCAAGCTCGATTACTACAGCTGGCACAAGTCGTTCGGCATCACCATCCTGGTGCTCGTCGCCCTGCGTCTCGCCTGGCGTCTCGCCAATCCCACGCCGCAGTTGCCGGGGGACACGCCCCGCTGGGAGCGGGGCGCGGCGCATGCAAGCCACGTTCTGCTCTACGCGTTGCTCGTTGCGTTGCCCGTAGCCGGATACGTCATCAACTCTGCCGCGAATTTCCCGCTCTCGGTCTTCGGTTGGTTCTCCATTCCCAACGTGATTGCCGAAAGCGAGTCTCTCAAGGAGAGCGCCACCCTCGTGCACCAAGTGCTCGGCTGGGTGCTGCTCGCCGTGCTCGCGGTGCACGTTGCCGCAGCGCTGCGCCATCATGTCATCCTGCGCGACGACGTTCTCCTGCGTATGCTCCCGGGGGCTCGTCGCGGCCACGAATCGTCGTAGAGGTATTCATGCAGCGACTGATTGCCCTGCCCTTGCTTGCGTTCGTCGTCTCGCCCGTCGCGGCGGCCACCGACTGGGACGTCCAGTACGAGGAGAGTCGGCTCGGCTTCACCGCCACTCAGCAGGGCGGGGAGTTCGACGGGCGCTTTCGCGCCTTCGACGCCACCATGCGTTTCTCCCCCGACGACCTTGCCGGCAGCGGCTTCGACGTCACCATCGACGTAACCAGCATTACCACGGGCAGCGGCGACCGTGACGAGCAGCTTCCGGCGCAGGAGTGGTTCTACTTCGAGCGCTACCCCGAGGCCAGCTTCGTAACCCGGGAGATTCGCGCCGTGGATGGTGGCGAGTTCGCCTATGAGGCGGTGGGAGAGCTCACTATTCGCGGCAACACCCATGAGGTGGTGCTGCCGTTCGACTGGCGGATCGATGGCGAGATGGCGAACATGGAGGGCCGGGTGGCGATCGACCGCACGCGCTATGGCGTGGGGCAGGGCGAGTGGGCGAATGGTGACACCGTCGGCCGGGAGGTCACCGTGGAAGTGGATCTGACACTCGAGAAGGGGGCCTCATGAACATCCTGATCGCAGGCGCCAACGGCAAGATCGGCCGCGAGCTGGTGCGACTCATCGACGAAAGTGCGCGGCTGCATGCGCGAGCGATGGTTCGCGATCCGGCACAGGCGTCCGCGCTGCAGGCGCTCGGTGCGGAGACGGTCGTAGCGGACCTGGAAGAAGGTGATTTGCACGCGGCACTCGATGGTGTCGACGCCGTGGTCTTCACGGCCGGCTCGGGACCGCACACCGGTGCCGACAAGACACTCGCCGTGGATCGTGACGGCGCCATTGCCCTGATCGATGCCGCGGCCGCTGCGGGCGTGAAACGTTTCGTGATGGTGAGCGCATTGCGCACCCGCACGCCGGAACAGGCGCCGGAGAAGCTGCGTCATTACCTCGACGCCAAGCGGATCGCCGATGATCACCTCATGGCCACCTCCCTCGACTGGACCGTGGTTCGGCCCGGTCGCCTGAACGATGAGCCGGCGGGTTACCGCGTGCATGCCTTCGAGTGCGGTCCCGGGATCGCTGAGCCGGACTACGGCGAGATTTCCCGTGCCGATGTGGCCGCGGCGCTTGCCGCCATTCTTCCGGCACGCAATACCATCCGCCGGGAGGTGGGCCTGCTCACTGGCGACACCCCCGTCGAACAGGCCATTCAGGCGCTGTAGTACGCACGCTGTCGCGCGCCGCGTACAAGCGCGGTGATGCCACATTCCGACCGGTGTGCCCGAGCATCGGTTCGGAGTATCCCGGCGCGTCATGGCTCACCCGAAGACGTTGCCCCGGTTTCGCCGGGGTGACCTCGCGTCTTCCCCCTGCAGCCCCGCTGCGATTCGTCGCCGACGTCCATGGGCCGCGCTTTGCGGCGCTCCGTGCGTCCCTGTGATACCGGTGTGTTACCGCGAACGATGCCCGGTGCGCTGGATTCAGCGCAAGATATTCCAACCCGCGTGCAAGGGACTCCTACGCCCTCTGCTTCCGCGCGTCCATGCTTGTCGATAGGGATCGACGAACCTGTCAGGGCCAATGGCGAAGCAGCGATCACGGAACCTGCAAGGCGCCTGATCCGGCCCTGGCCTCGACCGCCGATCGACACCGTTTGCGTCGAACGAGAGGGGGAGGCGCATGGCACGCCGCAATCGATGGGCTCGGAACCACGGAAGCCCCGCGTACGGTCTCCTCATGCGCGGTAGATCGGCGGTCCTTCCGGCGCTGGCGGTCGCGTCCGCTTCAATGTTCTCGACCTCGCCGGCTCCTGCGTACATCGGGCCCGGAACCGGGCTCTCCGCGCTGGGGGCACTAATCGCGCTGCTGGCGGCTGTCGTGGTGGCGATCGCCGGCTTCGTCTGGTTGCCGTTGCGGCGGTTGTTGCGGATCCGCGCCAACGCTCGTCAGCGTGGACGTTCGGCGGGGAGGCGGTCGCAGCCATGAGCGCGGTCGCCGGTGCCGTGTTCCTGGTCGCCGGCTGCCTCGCCCTTATGCGGGCCTTCGGCGTTGTCACCTGCGCTCTCGATGCACTCACCTGCAGTCGCTCGGCCTATCGTGTGCTCAGCGACCCATCGTTGACCGACGAAGCCAAGGAACGCGTCCTGCGTGGCTACGCGACGTTACTCGCGAGGCTGTTCGTCATGCTGGCGACGGCAGGCCTAATCGCGCTGGCGCTACCGCTGTCTGCGGTATGGGCACTGGATGGACTGGGCCTGCTGCAGCTGGGCGACGTTGTCGACGTGGCGGTTTCCTGGTGGTTCGTGCTGGCGGTTTTCGGCGCCGCGCTGGCGGCACTGGCGATCCAGCGGAAGGGCGTGTCGTGACCTTCACGAGCCGTTACGGCGCGTTCGATCGGGCGCTTCATCGCATAGCATTCCGCATGGAGCCGCTCCAGCAGGCCGTCGCCGAGATCGAGGATCGCATCTTCCAGCATCGCCTGGCCGAGATCGATGACCGGACGCCGGTCTTCATCACGGCCTTGCCGAGAGCGGGCACGACGTTGCTGCTGGAGCTGCTGGCGGGGCTCGACGAGTTCGCCGCGCATACGTACCGCAACATGCCGTTCGTGTGGATACCCATGCTCTGGGATCGGGTATCGACGCCGTTTCGCCGACCCGGATGTCCCCAGGAACGGGCTCACGGCGACGGCATGCTCATTGATGCGGACACGCCCGAAGCCCTCGAGGAGGTGATCTGGCGTTCCTACTGGCCGGAACACTACGAATCCGACCGCGTGAGGCCATGGACGCACGTCACGAAGCCGGATTTCCAGCGGGCGTTCGCCAGCCACCTGAAAAAGGTCATCGCGCTCAATCGCACGGCCGGCAGTGGCGGGCCCTGGCGCTACGTTTCCAAGAACAATCTCAACATTGCCCGCATCGCCCTGCTGCGGCGAAGTTTCGCGCAAGCGACGGTTCTCGTCGCCTATCGTGATCCTCTCGCCCATGCCGGTTCGCTACTCAGGCAGCACCTCAACTTCCTCGACCTCCATCGCCGGGACCCCTTCGTGCGGACGTATATGGACGCTATCGGCCACTACGACTTCGGTGCGAACCTGCGACCGGTGGATTTCGGCGGTTGGCTCGACACGAGCGACGCGCGGGACCCGACGACGCTGGCCTTCTGGGTCGATTACTGGATCGCGGCCTACGCGTCGCTGGTGCGGGGCGCCGAGCAGCACTCCGTCTGCTTCGTCTCCCACGACGCTCTGTGCAGGAGGCCTGCTGAGACGCTGGAACGGGTCGCCGGGCTTTGTGGCGTGCATGACGTTGCCGGCCTGGTGGCAAAGGCGCCGCGAATCCAGCAACGGCGCGCGGATGGCGCCGGCGCGTCGTGCTGCCAGCCGTGCCGCCTGGAGCGGGCCTACGCCGTGTATGCCGAACTGGAGCGTTGCAGTGGGGGCAGTCGATGACCGCGCGCCGGGATCGGTCGCGTTGTCGGCCACCACGGGGGCTGATGGCTAGCGGCGGTGGCCGATCGTTCTTCGATCCGGCGCGCATGGCGCTTAGAACCTTCATTCTCTCCGCTGTGTTATTGGCATTGAGTTACGGCATGCTCGCCGGGCGATTCCAGCTCGCGCCTTACCCCCAGGTCCGTGACGGCATTGTCCAGCTCGTCGCCCTGTCACGGGGTGACGCCCTCGCGTGGTATTACCGGCGTACCTCGCAGACCGAGCGCGTGGACATCCACCGCCGCGGCGATACCTACGACGGCGTGAACCTGGTTACTTCCATTGCGGACGGCGATCGCCTGTCGGTGGAGATCGTCGCCATGGACGGGACCGTCGTGCACGCGTGGGACGTGGACTGGTTCGACATCTGGCCCGATCCGCAACACCTGTCGGAGGCCGAGGTTCCCAAATCGCCGCCCGGCACCAATATCCATGGCGCAGAAATCATGGCCAATGGCGATCTCGTGTTCAATTACCTCGACAAGGGGCTCGTGCGCCTGGATATCTGCGGCAACGTGGTCTGGCGCCTGCCCTACCGCACGCATCACTCCATCGACGTGGACGCCGACGGCAACCTGTGGGTGCCCGGCAAGATACCGCACACCGAGCGCGACCCCCGGTTTCCCAATTACGAGCCGCCGTTTCTGGAATTCACGCTCCTGAAGGTTTCCCCCGACGGTGAAATCCTCGAGGAAATCTCCGTACCGGAGCTCCTGCAGGCGAATGGTCTCGGCGGTCTCCTGTACCTGAGCACGACGGACAATCTGACCCCGACCGTCACCGGGGATACCCTGCATATGAATGACGCGGAGACGTTTCCGGCGGAGATGGCGCCGGGGGCGTTCGCTCCGGGTGACATCATGATCTCGCTGCGGAACATCAATGCGATACTCGTGTTCCGCGAGAACGACCGCACCGTCAAGTACATGGCCATCGGCCGGTTCGTGAGACAGCACGATCCGGATTTCATCGACGGGGACACGATCTCGGTGTTCGACAACAATAACCTGTCGCCCGGCGCGGATACGCCCCAGAGCCGGATAGTCATCCTGTCGGCCGACGATGACCGGCCGGAGGTCTATTTCCAGGGCAGCGAGCGGCAGCCGTTCTTCACCGACATCATGGGCAAGCATCAGTGGTTGCCGAACGGTAACCTGCTGGTCACTGAGTCGCGGGCGGGGCGTGCGTTCGAGCTCGACCCCGCCGGCGAGGTCGTCTGGCAGTACTACAATCTGGTCGCTCCGGGCCAGCTCGGTTGGATGGAAGAGGTGCAACGACTGCCCGGGCGGTATCAACGCACCATCGAGCGGGCGTTGAACGGTCAGTGCCGGGCTCGGTGTGATCCGTGCCGTGTCACCGGGAGCCCCGCCCCCGCGCGGCGAACGGGGGCGGGGAGTGGCGTCACCGGTTGATGCGCACCCGGTAACGCAGCGTCGTCTCGCCCTCGGCGGGGACCTCTACCGCCCAGCGCAGGTGCCGGGCGTCGCGCTCAGCGGGCGAGGCGCTAGCTTCCAGCAGTTTCCAGTCTCCGGCGATGCGCTCGACGACGTCCACCGTGACCGCGTCCGCGCCGGCGTTGGTCAGACGCACCTCCCAGGCCGTCTCGTGGCTGTCACTGCCCAGGCGTTCGAAGGCGGTCTGCTTGCGCTCGGCTCGCACGTCGAATGCGCGCCCCAGGGTGAGATTGAAGCCCTCGCCGGCGGGCGTGTGCCCGATGCGATCGCTACCCTGGAAGAACGCGGGGGTGCGGGTGGTATCGATGACGCGCACGGTGCCGGCCGGCAACGGCCGGCGTTCGCCGTCGGGCGCCACTTCCAGGCGTACCGTCACCGGTGCCGGTTGCGGCTCGCGTCCCATCCAGCCATTGGCGTTGCCCACCGTCTCGTAGCGCCGTTCGGTATCCACCCGCTGCGGTGCCATCAAGGGCAGGCGCAGCCGCTCGCCTTCGGCAAGGGCATGCTCGCCGTCGAGACGGTAGGCGTGCCAGTCGCCGGCTGTCTCGCGGGCGGGTTCGGCGTCGGCCCGCGCCGCCATGGCGATCTCCCGGGGTGCGGGGCGTCCACCGCCGCCGGCGTCGTTGACGTCGCCGGCCACCAGCAGCAGCGAGGCAGCATCGAAGTCCGCGCCGGTGTCGTTGCCGAGGGTGGCGGCCCCGGCGAGGGTGGTGCCGTCGTCGCTCATGCGCAGGGTGTAGTCCGCTTGCCAGTCGAGGCCGTCGGCGAGATACGTGATCGCCAGGGACGCCTCGCCGGCTGTCGCCGCGTCGATCGTCGCCGCGATGCCTTCTGCCGCGGGTTCGGCGTCGGCGGGCAACACCAGCCGCCATGGATCGCCCGGCGCGATGACCTCCAGGCGGTCGTCCACGGCAACCACGACGCGACCGTCGCCACGTAGCTGTACCAGCCGCCCGCGGCGCTCGCCGCCGTCGCCATTGACGAGCAGGACTGACTCACCGACGCGCTCCGCCAGCACATCGGTCGGCGGTTGCTGGTGCAGTGTGGTGACGTGTGCCCCGTCGCCGGTGGTGACGTTCAGGCTCTCGAAGCGCAGCCGCTGGGGTAAGCCCTCGAGGGCGTAGGTGCCGAGGCCCGGCTCCACCATGGCGGTGGTTTCGGCGGTGACCAGGGCCGCTCCGCCCTGGTAGAGGGTCAGGCTTTTCGTGTCCACCGTTGCGGCGTTGGCCGCGGCGACGCTCAGGCCGGCGCAGAGACCGGCGGCGATCCGTGCATGCATGGCGTGACTCCGTGTTGAGAGACATCCGTTCGGACCATCGCGCGGGGTCTCAGTTCAGTAGCCACACGAGCGCGGGTACGAGCACCGCGGTCAAGGCACCGTTCAGCCCCATGGCGAGCCCCGAGAACGCGCCCGCGGCCTCGCTGTGCTGGAACGCACGTGCCGTGCCGAGCCCGTGCGCGGCGACCCCCACTGCGAAGCCCTTGGCGACGGGATCGCGGAATCCGAGCAGCCTGAGCATGGGGATGCCCAGCACCGCACCGGTGATGCCGGTGAGAATCACCAGGACCGCCGTCAGTGACGGCAGGCCGCCGATCTGCTCGGCGATGCCCATGGCGATGGGCGTGGTCACGGATTTGGGCAGCAGGGAGTACAGGGTCTCGGGGTCCAGGCCCACCAGGTAGCCCACGGCTGCTGCCGAGGCGATCGCCGTCACCGAGCCCGCCAGTAGCGCGACGCCAATCGGCAGCCAAAGTCGGCGCAGGCGTTCTCGCTGACCGTAGAGCGGCACTGCCAGCGCGACCGTTGCGGGTCCGAGGAGGAAATGCACGAACTGTGCGCCGTCGAAATAGGTGGTGTAGTCGGTGTGCGTAACCATGAGCACGCCCACGAGCACGATCACGCTGACGAGCACCGGGTTGGCGAACGGCCTGTCCCCACTGCGGCGGAAAAGCCATTGTGCGGCCGTGTAGACGCCTACGGTGACCGTGAGCCAGAGCAGGGGTTGCTGGGCGAGGTAGACCCAGATGTGCGTAATGGTTTCCATCGCCTCACTCCTCGGTGGCGCCGGTGGCACCCATCAGCCAGCGCAGGGTCGCTGCCGAGACCACCAGGGTGACCGCCGTGCTCACCAGCACCGTGACCGCGAGGCCGAGCCAGGCGTCGGCGAGCCGGGAGAGGTGGGCGATGATGCCTACGCCGGCGGGGATGAACAGCAGCGAGAGGTTGTCGAGCAGGCCGCGTGCGACCCGTGCGATGTTCTCCGGCACGCGGCCGCGCAATGCGAGGGCGGCGGCGAGGAGCAGCATGCCCAGTACCGGCCCCGGAAGCGGCAGCGCCAGGCCCCGGGCGAGAATTTCACCGGTGAGCTGACAAGCGAGTAGAGCGAGGAAAGCGGCGACCATGGCGACTCCCTGACGACGATGGGTCATTGCGCGCAAACCGTTCGCGGGCTTGGCGTGTCCGTGCGCACCAGCAATACTGGGCACGTGTGGGTTGCCACGAGGCTGGTCGATGACGTTCGAACTGGAATCCCCCGCTTTTCATCATAACGATTCGATTCCAATGCGCTATACCGGCGACGGTGCCGAGGTTTCGCCGCCACTCGCCTGGCACGGCGTGCCTGCCGAGGCCCAGAGCCTGGTGCTCATCGTCGATGATCCGGATGCCCCGGATCCGGCGGCGCCGCGGCAGCCGTTCGTCCATTGGCTGGTCTACAATCTGCCTGGGGGAGAGGGTGAGTTGCCGGAGGGCGTGACCGCCGCTGCGCTGCCGCAGGGGGCAGCGGAGGGGATCAACGACGGCCATGGGGTGGGCTATGCGGCACCATTGCCGGCCATCGGCCGGCACCGTTACTTCTTTCGCCTGTATGCGCTCGCCGCGCCGCTGGCGGTGGCTGATACTCCGCTCAACCGGGCGTCGCTGGAGCGTGCCATGTCCGGCCTGGTGCTGGCACAGACGGAGCTGGTGGGCCTGTATCAGCGCCCCGAATGACGCCATTAGCCCATTGAGGGTCAATCCCGGGGGATGTCGGTGCCGGTGAGCGTGCCGATCCAGCCGTTGACCAGCTGCTGAAGGCCATCGAAGGCCGGCGTTGCCGCTGCCACCACGATTACCAGCGCGACCACCGCGAGCATCATTGCCACCACCCTCGTGGTGTGATGGTGTCGCTGACGATCTTCCCGCTGGGATGGATGCTGCTGTCGCGAGTCGCGATTGCGGTCCCGTGTCTCCCGGGGCGAGACGACGTCCGTGAGGATCGGTTCCCGCGGCGACTCGTGTCTGCCCCGGCGGGGTGGGTCGAGCGGCGGCAGGCTTTCCACCTCCGGTTGCCAGGCATCGTCGAGAGGGGCGACCCCGATGTCCGGCGTCTGCCCGTCATCCGGGTCGGTGGCGGCGGGGGCCGGTGCGGTAGGTGCTTCGGCGGTAGCTGCAGCCGCGCTGGCCTGTTTCCCGGGGGCGCTGCCTGCCAGGCGCCCCTCTTCGGCAGCCAGCTCGTCGACCAAGGGGCGCCATGCGGTCTCCAGGGTTTCCTCCTGCATCTCCTCGAGCACGCCGTGGAGGTCGGCGACGCCCACCCGGTGGCGTGCCGCCGCGAACGCGTCCATCAGCAGCCGGCCGGCGAGCAGGTTGATGCGGCGGGGGACGCCGCCGGAGGCGGCGTGGAGCAGGCGCAGGACCGGATCCGTGAACGCCGGATCGCCCTGCCAGCCGGCCTGGTCCAGGCGGTAGTGGACGTATGCGCGGGTCTGCTCCTCGGTGAGGGGCTCCAGCCGGCAGCACGCGATGAGCCGTTGGTGCAGGCGCTCCATTTCCGGGCGTTGCAGGTGCTCGCGCAGTGAATGCTGCCCGAGGAGCACGACCTGGAGGAGCGGTTTGCCGGCGGTGGTGAGGTTGGTCAGCAGGCGCAGCTCCTCCAGGGCCTCGGTGGAGAGCTCCTGCGCCTCGTCCACTACCAGCAGGCTGCGTCTGTCTGCCGCTGAGCGCCGGGCCAGATCCTTGTGCAGGGTATCCAGCACACCGGCCTTGTCCCGGTGTGCTGGGGTCAGGTCGAAGGCCGAGGCGATCATGCGCAGGAGGTCGTCGGCATCCAGCCGCGAGGTGACGATGTGGGCCACGTCCGTGGAGGCCGGCAGGTGCGCTGTCAGGTCCGCTGCCAGGGTGGTCTTGCCGCTGCCCGGTGGTCCGGTGACGGCCACGAAGCCCTCCGCCTGCATAAGGGCGTACTCGAGATAGGCCCGGGCGCGCTCGAAGCTCGGATGGTGGTAGACCGTGTCGGCGCTCGGGGTCAGGCGGAATGGATCGTGGTCGAGACCGTAGAAGCGGTGGTACATCCTCGGGAACCTGGGACGGAACTGACGATGCAGTCTAACAGGCTATGGTCCGGCTAGCCTTCCAGGAGGCAGTCACGCGCCTCGTTGAGGCGCGCGGCCAGGTAGTCGGAGCCGCCGCGGTCAGGATGGCAGCGGTGCATCAGCCGACGGTGGGCGGCGAGGATGGTGGCGCGATCGGCGCCTTCCTCCAGTCCGAGGATGGCGAGCGCGTCCGCGCGGGTCATGCTGCCGCGTGCCGGCGCTGCGGCGTCGTCGGGGTTTCCGGCGCCGGTCGTCGAGGCGCGCCAGGCGAACAGCCGGCTGGCGAGACTGCCGGCATTGAGCACTAGCGGCAGCGCACGGCGGGCGAGGGGAATCAGCGCTGCGATCGCCGCGCCGATCCACGACAGCCGTCCCGTCACGACCAGCAACGCGACTGCGCCGATGCCGCCGATGAGCAGCAACCGCGGCAGGTGCGGGCGCAGGCGTTCGCGCGCCTGTGGCGAGACCCACAGGATGACGCCTGCAACCACGGCGGCGAACACCAGGAGCTTGATCAGCACGGCGGTTCTTCCTCCGGCGGCAGGCCGTGGGCGGCCCGGATCTCGTTACATCGTGTGCGCCAGCGCTGCAGGCGCTCCTCGTAGAGATCGAACACGCACGGGTCACAACCAGTGCCGCAGCACTCGTCGAGATCGGGTTCCACCGGGCGCCGCGGCAGACGCGGCTCGTCTTGTCGGTCCGGAGGGCTCATGAGGATGGCAGACGATCGCAGCGAACCACGGCCGCCATGATACTAACCTTTGCGAAAGTATTGCCATGTCTCAGTGGCCGTGTGCGCCGCTGTTCGCTTCGACAAGCCGTGGCGGTACGCCGCCACTGTGGGCTTGCGGTATCCCGAGTCACTCGCCTCGACGGTCAGTGGCGCGAGGAGCGTGGTGCAGCAAGGACTGCATGAGCGACGAGCAACGCAGACCACAGCGGCGCACACGGCCACCCGCAGGGCGCCACTGCGCGGCGCCTCGGCGGCGTTGCGCTCGCTTGACGTGAGCCTCGCCACGCCGGCGCTCCCGCGCCTTGCCGAGACACCGCGCAGTGGCGCTGAGACATGGCAATACTTTCGCAAAGGTTAGTACCAACCCGGGGCGAGACGGGTGAGCCCCTCAGCGCTTGCCCTTGAGCTCCTGGAATGCCGCGGCTATCGCCGTCTGCGGCTTCTGTTCGCTGCCACGTTGCCGCTGGGGCTGCCTGCCCTTGGGTTTTCCGCCGCCGCCTTTGCCGGTCTTCTCGCCGGGCTCGTCGTCGAGACGCATGGACAGGCCGATGCGCCGGCGCGCCAGGTCCACATCGATGACCCGCACCTTGACCACGTCGCCGGAGCGGCAGACCTCGCGCGGGTCCTTCACGAAGCGACTCGCCATCGCGGAGATGTGCACCAACCCGTCCTGGTGGACACCGATGTCCACGAACGCCCCGAAGTTGGTGACGTTGGTCACTGTCCCCTCCAGGACCATCCCGGGCTCCAGATCCTCGGGCCTCTCCACGCCCTCGCGGAAGCTCGCCGTGCGGAATTCCGGGCGCGGGTCGCGGCCCGGCTTCTCCAGCTCGCCGAGGATGTCGGTCACCGTAGGCACGCCGAAGCGCTCGTCGGTGAACTTGCGGGCGTCGAGTTTCCGCAGGAGGGCGCTGTCGCCGATGATCTGGGGTACGTCGCGCCCGGTCTCGGCGAGAATGCGCTCGACCACCGGGTAGGCCTCCGGATGCACCGCCGAGGCGTCCAGGGGATTGTCGCCGTCGCGGATGCGTAGAAACCCCGCCGCCTGTTCGAAGGTCTTCTCGCCGAAGCGCGGCACCTCCAGCAGCGCCTTGCGGTTGCGGAAGGCGCCCTGGCGGTCGCGGTGGGCGACGATCCGCTCGGCCAGCGACGCCGTGAGCCCGGACACCCGGGCGAGCAACGCTGCCGAGGCCGTATTGAGGTCGACACCCACGGCGTTGACGCAGTCCTCGACGATGGTGTTCAGCGTGCGCGCGAGTTCCACCTGGCTGACGTCGTGCTGGTACTGGCCGACGCCGATGGACTTGGGGTCGATTTTCACCAGCTCCGCCAGCGG
>CAZHBN010000106.1:0-12199 GCA_964530405.1 uncultured Ectothiorhodospiraceae bacterium | reverse complement strand
TACCGCCACGGCTTGTCGAAGCGAACAGCGGCGCACACGGCCACTGAGACCTGACCGGACTTCCTGCAAGGTTAGTAATCCCGGTCGGCTCGCGTCCCAATCGGTTCCGGGGCATGGAAAAGCTTACACCCAGGGAGCGGGAGGTACTGCGCCTGATCGGGGCTGGATTGAGCTGCCGCGGGCTGGCGCAGGCGCTGGGCATCTCCGAGCAGACCGTACGCAAGCACCGCGCGAATATCTGCCGCAAGCTCGGGTTCGATAGCACCGCCCAACTGACCGCCTATGCGATACAGGCGGCCGGGCCCGGTGTCCCGCCTTTTCGATACCGCCACCATGAGCCGACTCCCGCCGCGGCAACGCCAGGTCGTGGCGGGCATTGCCGCCGGCATGACCAGCAAGCGCATCGCCCGCGAGCTCGGTGGCATCAGCCCGCGCACAGTCGACAAGCACCGCGAGCAGGCCATGCGTACCCTCGGCGTTCACAATGTGGCGGCGCTCGTTCGGCTGGTGACCGGTGCCGGGTCGTCCGGTGGCGACGGGTAATGATCGAGGCGAGCGCCTTGGTGTCGTCTGCGACTACGTGATCGGAGGTATTTTCCCGCCGGGCTCGCCTTTCCAGGCTCGTGGGTAGCGTAACCGGTGCAAACACGTCGGCCAGTCCACAGGGAGAGGTCGCAGCGCGCCATGGATGACTCTCACTCCGATAGCACGATCGCGTCCCGCGAGTGGTATACGCACAGCCTGTTCGACCACGCTCGGGCATTCATAGAACGCCACTATGGCGATCATCACCTCACCGCCGCCGACGTCGCCCGCGGCATTGGCTGCTCCCGGGCGGCGCTCTATCGCATGTTCGCGCGTCGTGGACAGACCGTCGGCCAATGCATTCGCGACACGCGCCTGGAGCGGGCCCGTTGGCTGCTCGAGAACTCGGCACCGGAGGTCCCCATCGGTGTGATCGCCGATCGCTGCGGTTTCGATGACCAGTCGAGCTTCGGCAAGAGTTTCCGGCGGCGATATGGCGTGTCGCCACGGGAATATCGCCGCCGGGTGGGTGCGTGCTGATTCCCACGGAAATGCGTACGGGCCCGGTGTGATTCGCTTTTCAGCCGGTTCACGGCGCAACCGGATACGCTGGGTCCAATGATTGAAACGATTGGACGAATTCCCGATACGCGCTGACTAACGGCGAAATCGAACTCCGGGAGAGACTGAAATCGTCGCAATTAGCCGTTTCTTTGAAAGCACGGCGAAAGCGGCGAAAGGCGTCAGGACAATGGCGCGTATTATCCAGTGAACAGCTAGGAGCATTCCCATGGTCGATTACAGCCTGCAACTGCTCGTCGACAAGAAGGCGCTGCGCGAGATCAAGGACGCTAAGCAACGGATCATGTTGGCAAAACCGGTCAACGGGGAGTCGCCGAACGTCATCTGGTTGTCCATCGATCCGTTTCAGAGCACGGAGGTGACCTGGTCGGAAGAGTACGGCATCTACGCTTCCAACGCGGCGTTCAAGCACGGTGCCAACATCGTCAAGATCTCCGAGACCGGGGTGCCGGCGCAGGATGGTGCGTTCTACACGCTGACGCCGGAGACGGTATTCGAGGGGCCGGTTTCCGACGAGAACGTGCCCCGGGGGACGTTCGCGGCGCACAACCATGTGCCTTTCAACGCCAATCCGTCGCTGACGTTCGGGCTCACGCAGTCGGCGCTAATCAACCAGGAGCCCGCTGAGCGCAAACCCATTTCGGCGACGCCGGTGCTGGCGACCCAGTCGGTGACGATGACGCCGTTCACCTACGTCTATGTCTGGCTGCAGTCGGAGTTCCGCAGCGAGACGATCATCAGCCGGATTTTCGGTACGCACACCGTCGCGAAGTTCGGTGGCGGCGTCAACGATATCACCCTGCAGTACAACGCCCAGCTCGGGAAATTCACGCCTAAGGACGATTGACGTTCGTCACCGCCCTGATCCGGCTGCGTCGCAGCCGGATCTCTTGGTGTGACAATTCCTTGGCACGCCGAATTCCTTTCGGTGAGCAATCACGGAATACCGAATAATACAGGGGGCAAATAGATGGAGCCGTACGACATCAACCGTTTACCGAATGACCTGCCAGCGTGGCTGTCCGACCGGCTACTCGAGCCGATTCTCTATGTCGAAGGCGGTTGGGAATACTGGCTGCAGATCGATTTCCCGGCCTGGCTGGATGTCAGCAGCCAGATGCAATACGACTTTCGCCGGGAAGTGCCAGTTGAAGGCGTTCGTCTCGACTGGCTCATTAATGACAATTCGTTCAATGCCGAACACTGGGCCGTTGAGCTCAAGGCGCAGACACACAAATACCCCACGGATCGATTCGTGCGGGCGGTCAGGGACGATCTGGACAAGCTCGCGCGACTCGACCGCGGGGCGTTCGAGCCCCTCATGGTGGCGGCGGTCATCGATCAGGCGACCCATCACGCGCTGGTGACGCAGCAGGGCTTCACGGACATCTGCCAGTGGGGCGGCCAGGTGGCCCTGGTGTGGAGGCAGCCGTAGTCATCGGTATGCGGGGGTGACGGTGTCACCCTCGCATCGTCTCAGGCCTGCGCCAGGTGCCCGGTCGGAGCATTAGTATCGGCCTCGCCGTCGACCCAGGTACCGATGACGCGCAGGTCATCGTCGAGGGCGACGAAATCGGCACGATAGCCCGGGCGTATGCGGCCATACTCGGCATCGATGCCCAGGAAGGCGGCCGGGTAGAGAGAAGCCATGCGCAGCGCCTCTTCCAGGGGTAGGGCGAGAAGGTCCACCACGTTGCGCACCGCGCGGTCCATGGTGAGGTCGGAGCCGGCGAGGGTGCCCGTAGCGCTGGTCACACGGCCGTTGGCGCGGTAAATGGTCTGGCCGAGGAACTCGAGCTCCTTGTGGGTCGAGCCCGCTGCGTGGACGGCGTCGGTGACCAGCATGATACGCCCACGCATCTTCGCGCTTACCGCGACCCGGGCGGTTGCCGGGTGGACGTGGTGTCCATCCATGATCAGCCCGCACCAGGTGTTCTCGCCGGCGAGGGCGGCGCCGACCACCCCGGGCTCGCGGCTGGTCATGGGCGTCATGGCGTTGAACAGGTGCGTGAACCCCCGCAGACCTTCGCTCTGGGCGCGACGGATGTCCGCGTAGGTGCCGGCGGTATGCCCGGCGGCGACGATCACGCCGCGCTCGCTGAGCTCGGCGATGAAGCCTTCCCTGACGCGCTCGGGCGCAACCGTGACGAGGGTGGTCGCCTGGTCGCCGAGCTGCGAAAGAAGCGCCACGGCGTCGGCCTCCGGTGTGCGGATTTTCTCCTCGCGATGAATACCCTTGCGTTTGGGGTTGAGGTAAGGCCCTTCCAGGTGAATGCCGAGCAACCCGGGCATAGTAGAGCGGCGAGCCTCGGCCACGGCGTTCAGGGCCTGCTCCATCACCGCCCGATCGTCGGAGATCAGGGTGGGCAGAAGGCCGGTGGTGCCATAGCGCCGGTGAGCGGCGATGATGCGGGCGATGCCCCCGGCGCTGGGGTCGTCGTTGAAGAGTACGTCGGCACCGCCGTTCACCTGGGTGTCGATGAATCCCGGTGCGATGATTTGCCCGTCGAGATCCACGGCATCCGTGATCGGGTCAACGCCGCTCGGTTCGGGGACCACGCTCACGACGCGCCCGCGGTCGACGAACACCGTATGCCGGTCCAGCATGCGGTCGCCGTCGAATACCCGTGCGTTGCAAAGCGCTCTCATGCAGTCACTCCCATGGGCCGTGTACCTGGTTCCGGGCGTGTCTTGCCCGGAAGCGTCGGGCAGGCCTTACTAATCTTCTCAGAGGTATTGTCATGTGTCAGAGCGCCAGAGCGGTTCGGGGGCAGGGCGCGCTCGCGCCGGCGTGGCCGGGTCACGTCAAGCGAGGGCAACGTCGCCACCGGGTCGCTTTGTGCGCCGATGGGGTCTGCGTTGCCGCCGCTCACGTAGCCTGGCTACACTGCACGCCTCGCGCCTTGTCCCATCGGCGCACACACCGGCTGACGCATGCCAGTACCTCTGAGAAGATTAGCGACTCCCATCCTTGGCCAGTATCAGTCCGCCGTCCATGGCGTCGCCGCGGGCGGCGACGAGATGCGCGCGTAACGGTTCGCCGATGGCCGGGCTCAGCCGTTCACCGAGACCGCCCAGTATGCATACACATTCAGCGCCCAGCTCGAGCATCCCCTTTATCAACGTTTCCACCTCGGCCAGCTCGCGGGCGATGAGCTCCTGGGCCAGCGTATCGCCGCCGTCGGCGTGGTCGCAGACGAGACGAGCGAAGCGCGCATAGTCTCTCGGCGTCGCGGTGCGCTGCCAGCCGACCACGGCGTCCGGGTCCCGCTGGAAGTGCGCCAGCACGGCTTCGGTGAGCACCGTGGCGGGGCGGAAGCCGTCCAGTGCCAGTAGCGACTCGCGCAGGGCGAGCAGCCCCAGCCAGGCGCCACTGGCGTGGTCGGAGGCCGGGAAGCCCAGGCCGCCGACGCTGCGGAAGTGGTTGCCGTGGCGGATCATGCCGCAGGAACCGGTGCCTATGATGAGGATGGCACCGTCACCGCCGGCGAACGCACCGAGCTGTGCGGTGTGCGCGTCGGTGAGGAGGCGAGCCCGCGCGAACGGATGCGGATGAGCGAGCATCGACGTCCGGTCGCATTCCCGTACGGCACCGGCGAGACCCAACCCCACTGCCGTGTGTGCGAGCACCGACGGTTCCAGTTCCGCCGCCGCCAGTGCCTGCTCCGTCGCCGCGACGATGTTCGTCCAGGCCGTGTTCACGCCGCGCTGGACGTTCGCACAACCGGCGCGGCCCTCGGCGAGCGCATGACCGGCGTGATCGTACAGGCGTGCGCGGCAGGCGGTGCCGCCGCCGTCGACGCCTACGTAATAGCGGATGTCAGCCATGACATTGCTCCGCGGCGAATCGCCGGGCCTCGCTCTCGACGTGTTCGTAGTACTCGATCTGCTGCAGCAGGCTGGCGGCATCCCGGTCGACGAGTATTACCGCATCGTTGTGCCACTGCAGCGCAGATGCCGGCACCATGGCGCTCAGCGGGCCTTCCACGGCATTGCGAACCGCCGGCGCCTTGGCGCGTCCAGTAGCCAGCAACAGTACCCGCCGGGCTTCCAGTATGGTGCCGATGCCCATTGTGATCGCCAGCCGCGGCGGCGTCTCGCCCGGGGCGAAGAAACGGCTGTTCGCCTCGATGGTGCTGGGGGCGAGGGTCTTCAGTCGGGTGCGCGACGCCAGGCTGGAGGTCGGCTCGTTGAACCCGATGTGGCCATTGCGTCCGATACCCAGCACCTGCAGGTCGATGCCGCCCGCGTCGCTTATCGCCTGCTCGTAGCGTCGCGCCTCGTCGGCCGGGTCGGCAAGGCCGTCGGGAACGTGGGCACGGGACGGGTCGATATCCACGTGATCGAAGAGTTCCCGGTTCATGAACGCGCGATAGCTCTGTGGGTGCTCCGGAGCGAGTCCGACGTATTCGTCGAGATTGAACGAGGACGCGCGCGCGAAGCTCACCGCACCAGCGTGGTGCCGTTGAACGAGCTCGCCGTACAGCCGAACCGGTGTGCTGCCGGTGGCGAGCCCGAGAACGCGATCCTGCCCGGGGGTAAGCGTCTCGCAGACGAAATCCGCCGCGATGTGGGCCACGTGGTCCGCGCTCTCAGTGATGATCACGCGCATCGAAATTTCCTCCTCGCCGGGGCCTGCCGGCCTGTCTGCGCCGTGAGCGTGAGTCAAAAGATACCTTTCAAATACCACGGCCGCAATACCGGTTTTCCCGGCGTCTATGCAATACCGATCGGGTGGGCGATTCGGGATTTCGGGGCACAACAGGTGTGACGTTCGGGTTGCAATGGATGCTTAATGGTTCTATTCTATCGGCCATCGGACAGCCCAATGAAGGCCGAACAAGCCTGGCCGGCTCCCAAAGGAGAGGATTGGTGTGATCAAGCGGTGGGTGCGACAAACAGAGGATTGGTCGGTGGTACCACACCGCTCGAGCCCCGTTGCTCGCCGCGGGCGTCGCTATTGCCATACCATTGGCATCAGGGTGTGGCCGCCGGTGCGACCGCATTGCCCTCATAGCGACGCGAAGGGAGAGGAGCCAATGGGCCAGCTTGAAGAACGAATATACGGGCTGTTCGGCGAAGCGGGATCGCTCACCCGGGAGGGGGCACCGCTTTACATGCAGATGCAGGCGCGCCTGCGGGCAGCCGTGCGCGACGGTGCGTTGCGCGCCGGTGAGGTTCTGCCGCCGGAGCGTGAGATCGCCAACGCCATGGGGGTCTCGCGGGTGACCGTGCGGCGGGCGATCGACGACCTGGTCGACGAGGGGTTGCTCACCCAGCGTCAGGGTGCGGGAACCTTCGTGACCGACCGCGTGGAGCAACCGCTCAATCGCCTGCGCAGCTTCAGCGAGATCATCCGCGAGCGCGGTCAGGAGCCGGGGTCGCGCTGGCTGGAGCGTTCCGTCGCCATGCCCGGCGAGGAAGAGAAGCGTGCGCTTGCCCTCGAAGAATTCGACGAGGTGACACGCTTCTTCCGCCTGCGCACCGCCGACGGCAAGCCCATGGGCCTGGAGCTCGCGACGACGCCGACACGGTTTCTGCCGAACCCGTTCGAGGTGGAAGGCTCGCTCTACCAGGTTCTCGGTGCACGTGGCCTGCGGCCGGTTCGGGCGCTTCAGCGTCTGCGGGCCGTGGCCGTGGACGAGCAGCGTGCTACCTATCTCGACATCGCGCCCAACAGCGCGGTGCTCTACATAGAACGTCTCGGTCTCCTCGATGATGGCACTCCGGTAGAGTTCACACGCTCCTGGTTTCCCGGAGATGCTTACGACTTCGTGGTGGAAATCCAGCACCAGACGGCAGGCGTGCCCGCCCAGCGACGGGCGGCACAGCAGGCCGGAAGTACAGAGGAGTGAACGAGATGACGGCACTACGCAACGATCCTGTCTGGCAGCGGCTCATGGCGCACAGCGAGCGTCTCCAGGCGCACCGCATAGAGGCCCTGTTCGACGCCGATCCGGCTCGCTTCGAGCGTTATTCCCATCGTGCGGAAGGCGTGCTGCTCGACTATTCCAAGAACCTGCTCGACGATGCGGCGCGCGAGGACCTGCTGGCACTCGCGGAGTCCCGTGACGTGGCCGGGTGGCGTGAACGGCTGTTCGCCGGTGAGCACATCAATAACACCGAGGACCGGGCGGTTCTCCACGTCGCCCTGCGGCAACCGGATGTCGCGCGGCCCGTCGATGGCTATGACGCCGGTGAGGCCGTGGCCCGGGAGCTCGAGCGCATGACCGCGTTCGCCGAGGCGGTTCGCAGCGGTGAGGCGACCGGCATCAGTGGTCGCGCATTCACCGACGTGGTGAGTATCGGAATCGGCGGCTCCGATCTGGGCCCGAGGCTGATGGCCGACGTGCTGGCGCCATGGGCCGCCGGCGGGCCGCACCTGCATTTCGTCTCCAACGCAGACGGCGCCGAGATCGCCACCGTTCTCCGCGGGCTCGACCCGGAGACCACGCTGTTCGTCGTGGCGAGCAAGAGCGGCGGCACCCGGGAGACGCTGCTCAACGCGGAGACGGCGATCGCCTGGTTCGGCAACGGCGTTGACCGCGCCGAGGTGCTCTCGCGGCATTTCGCCGGCGTTTCCGCCAGCCAGGACAAGCTGGCGGATCTGGGCATCGCCGCCGAGCGCCGGTTCCGGCTCTGGGACTGGGTCGGTGGCCGCTACTCGCTGTGGTCGGCGGTGAGCCTGCCGGTGATGATGCACCTGGGCCCTTCGGCCTTCCGCGAGTTCCTCGCCGGTGGTGCCGATATGGACCGCCACTTCCGCGAGGCGCCCACCTCGGAGAATCTGCCGGTGCTTCTCGCGCTGCTCAATGTCTGGAACACCACCGCCATGGGCGCCGCCAGCCAGGCGATCCTGCCGTATGACTGGCGTTTGCGCCGACTGCCGGACTATCTCCAGCAGGCGGAAATGGAGAGCAACGGCAAGCGGGTTACCCGCGAGGGCGAGCCGGTATCGACGCATACGGGCGTGGTGCTTTGGGGCCGGTCCGGCATCGACGGCCAGCACGCGTTCTATCAGTTCCTGCACCAGGGCACCCAGATCGTGCCGGCGGACCTCATCTGCGCGGTCGCCGACGAGGACGACCTGCCGGAACATCGCCGCGAGCTGTTGGCCAACTGCCTGGCGCAATCGCGGGCGATGATGCTCGGTGTCGACGAGGAGACGGTGCGCGCGGAGCTCGCCGCCGACGGCATCAGCGGTGATCGCCTCGATCTCCTCGCCGCCCACCGGGTGCACGAGGGTAACCGGCCCACCAACACCCTGCTTCTCGACCGGCTCGACGCAACGGGGCTCGGCCGCCTGGTGGCGCTCTACGAGCACCGGATCTTCGTCGAAGGCGTGATCTGGGGGATCAACTCCTTCGACCAATGGGGCGTCCAGCTCGGCAAGACGCTCGCCGGGGAGCTGCGCGGCGCGCTGCAGCCCGGGGCGGATGCCGGGACGTTCGACGGCTCCACGACGGGGCTGCTGGGCGTTATCCGCGGGGGCGGATAACGCCCCGGGCCGCGCCGGGCACGGCAGAAGCGGGCGTCCCAGGGATAGCGAGAGCCAATGACGCCAGAGGGGGGCGTCGGCTCTCCCGGAGTTCGGGGAGCGGGTGAAGGCCCGGTCCGGACTTTCCCTGCAAAAGAGAATGCGCCAACACAGGAGGGGAGCGCACAATGAGAAAAAGCTCGCATCTGCCTACCACCGCACTGGCGGTGGCCGCCGCACTCGGTGGTGGTCTAGCGGCCGGGGGTTATGCACCCCCGGCGCAGGCTGCCGGCTTCATCGACGATTCCGACGTCAGCGCCAACCTGTACTATTTCCAGCGCAACCGGGTGCGCAAGAACGACGACGGCGACTACGTCACCAGCCTCAATCACGGCACCGCCCAGGCCAACGTGGCCTTCAGCTCCGGCTACGCGGCGGACGCCGTCGGCTTCGATTTCTCCGCCTTCGGCGCCCATGACCTGGTGTTCGACGAGAGCAGCGCACCGGATCACGAGTTCGCGTTCTTCGAGGACGAATACGCCGAGTATTTCGAGGAGGGCTGCACTGCCGCGGACTGCCCGCCGGAGAGCGGCATCAGCATTTCCCAGGCCGCGGCGAAAGTGAAATTCCTCGACGGCCGCGTGAAGGCCAAGGCGGGTCTTACACAGCTGTCCGTGCCGGGTGTGATCGGCGTCAACTGGTCCTACCAGCCGGGCACCTACCGTGGCGCCCAGGTGGAAGGCAACTTCGACAACCTCTACCTCACCTATGCCTGGGCGGATGAGTACAAGGCGCCGTGGTACAAGCGCACGGCCCCGTTCAGTGCGGTCAAGGCATGGAACGTGCCGAGCGCCGGCGACGACGCCGAGGTGGATTTCATCCACGGTATCGGCGCCCGGTACAGCTTCGACAACGGCTTCGGTATCCAGGCGGGCTACGGCGAGGCCGAGGA
This sequence comes from uncultured Ectothiorhodospiraceae bacterium, assembly GCA_964530405.1. Classification (GTDB taxonomy): domain Bacteria; phylum Pseudomonadota; class Gammaproteobacteria; order Nitrococcales; family Nitrococcaceae; genus Arhodomonas. The sequence continues at coordinate 2,663 of CAZHBN010000106.1, read as the reverse complement.
TCTCTCGCAGTCGTATCACCTCAAGCTGTCCGACGATTACGACGTGCTCGACGGACTGGACGTGAGCTACCAGTTCTACGGCACCGAAACGGAGGGGGAGTTCAGCTACTACGAGGACATGGCCTGGCTGCAGGCGCTCACCTCGAAGCTGCGCAGCGGCCCCTACACCTTCCGCGCGGAGTTCACCGCGGTGGAGGCCGAAGGGGCGGAGGGTAACTATCTTCCGCGCCTGACCCGTGGCTACTCCAACTCCCAGGGCGGGCTGGAGATCTGGTGGGATGCCCGTTCCGACTGGAACGAGCACAACGAGAAAGCGGTGTTCCTGGGTGTCTGGCGCGACCTCGACGACTGGGTCGGCGCCCCGGGCTGGAATGCCGGCGTCTCCGCCGCTTACGGCTGGGATGCCACCAAGCAGATTCAGACCGCCGACGGCGACTGGGTGGACGATCCGGATGCGCCCACCGGCGAGGAGTCGGCGATCAACCTGGACCTCTCCTACAAGGTCCAGGAAGGCAATCTCAAGGGCACCTTATTCAAGCTGCACTACACCAACTACAACAACCACCAGGATGAGCTCGGCAGCTGGTACTACCCCAACATGTTCCAGTCCGAGCACGACGTGAAGTTCCACATCATCATGCCGCTGAACATCTAGGCGGCGCCGGCGCGGCCGGTGCCGCCGGCTGCGCCGCTGCTCGTTCGCAATCAACGAGGAGAGCAATAATGAGCAAACGGATTTTCGGCGTGGGCACCGCGGCGGCACTGGGACTCGCCGCGGCGCTGGGGGGCTATACCGGTAGCGCGGTGGCGAACGACACCACCAGCGTCACCGTGGTGCCGGAGTTCTATACGGCGTTCACCCGCAACTTCAACCCGTTCCTCTCCAGCCGCCTGCATACGACGCAGCAGTTCATCTATGAGCCGTTGGCGGTGTTCAACGAGGCCCACGGCAACGAGCCGGTCTTCCGCCTGGCCACCGACTACGAGCTCGCCGACGACCTGAAGAGCATCACGTTCACTCTTCGCGAGGGGGTGAAGTGGTCCGACGGTGAGGCGTTCAACGCCGATGACGTGGTGTTCTCGTTCAACCTGGTCAATGACAACGAAGAGCTGGATATCGAGGGCATCAACGAGTGGGTCGAGCGTGCCGTCAAGGTGGACGAGCACACGGTGCGCTACGAGCTCAAGGCCGCCAACAGCCTGATCGCCAACGAGATCGTGTTGACGCCCATCGTTCCCGAGCATGTCTGGAGCGATGTGGACAACCCGGTCACCTACACCAACGAAAATCCGGTGGGCACCGGCCCGTTCACCGAGATCAGGGACTTCTCCCAGAACCTCTACGTCCAGTGCGAGAACCCGAATTACTGGGACGCGGGCAACCTGGACGTGGACTGCTTGCGGGTACCGCAGATCGCCAACAACGATCAGCTACTCGCCAAGCTGATCAACGGCGAGCTCGACTGGACATCGTCGTTCGTGCCGGACATCGAGGCCACCTACGCCTCCAAGAGCGAGAACTACAACTACTGGTTCCCGGAGGCAGGCACCACGGCGCTGGTGCTCAACTACGAGGCTCCGGCCGAGGGCGACCGTGAGGCCATCAACTCCATCAGCTTCCGCCGGGCGCTGTCCATGGCGGTGGATCGCGAAGCGGTGGTGGACTTCGCCGCCTACGGCTACGGCGCGCCCAACCACGACGCTTCCGGCATCTGCGCCAACCAGGCCGCCTGGCGCGACGAAGCGGTTTACGAGCAGTACCAGCCGTACATGACCTATACGCCGGAGAAGGCCAAGGCCATGCTCGACGAGGCGGGCTTCACCGACGCCGACGGCGACGGCTTTCGCGAGACGCCTTCCGGCAAGCCCATCGAGCTCACCATCATCACGCCCAACGGCTGGACCGACTTCAACAACGTCGGAATGATCACCGCCGAGATGCTCGGCGAGGTGGGTATCCGCGCCGAGGCGTCGACGCCGGAGTTCGCCGTGCTCAACCAGAAAATGGCCCGCGGCGACTACGACGTCTCCTTCACCAACTACTTCTACGGTCCGACCCCGTTCACCTACTTCGACCGCGCCTACAACTCCAAGTACCAGGCGGGCGAGCAGTTCGGGCGATTCGCCATGCACCACTTCGAGGACGAGAAGCTCGACAACCTCATCGACTCGTTCCTCAAAACCCCCACGAAGGAGGCCCGCAAGGGGGTGGTGCACAAGATCCAGGAGCGCATCGCCTCGCAACAGATCACGGTGCCGGTGTACTGCAGCGCGTACTTCTACCAGTACAACACCAGCGATCTCACCGGCTGGTGGAACGAAGACAACGCGCGCGGGCGCCCGATGATCTGGGCCGGCATTCCCGAGCGTCTCCTCCATGTCCTCGACCTGAAGCCCAGGCAGTGAGGGCTCGTCTTGGGGCGGCCCGAAGGCCGCCCCCCTTCTGATTCGCGTTCACGCGCGCACCAGGCATCTGCGGGTATCGACGAGGCGGTCAACACGAGTTCGAGCCAATGGGATTTTTCCTGAGACGACTGAGTTTCTACCTGGTCGCCTTTCTGGTGGCGGCGACCATCAATTTCGTGCTGCCGCGCATCATGCCGGGGGATCCGGTGACCATGATGTTCGCCTCGGCCAACGCGCGCATGACCCCCGAGATGGTG
>CAZHBN010000105.1:0-12239 GCA_964530405.1 uncultured Ectothiorhodospiraceae bacterium | reverse complement strand
GCCGACGGCGCCATGGTCTGGAGCCGCTGCGACCGCCCTGCGCGGCTCATCGTCGAGCACGCGCCCACCGACGCATTCCGCGGGGCCCGACGCGTTCGCGGCCCGGCGGCACTCGCGGAACGGGACTTCACCGCTCAAGTGGATCTGCGCGGCCTGCCCTCGGGCGAGACCGTGTTCTATCGCGCCTACTTCCAGGATCTCGCCGATCCGCGCGTGATGAGCGCGCCCGTGACCGGGCATTTCCGCACACCTCCCGCCGGCCGGGCGGACGTGCGCTTCACCTGGGGAGGCGACGTCGCCGGTCAGGGCTGGGGCATCGACGAATCCCGCGGCGGCATGCGCATCTTCGAAACCATGCGCCGGCTGGAGCCGGATTTCTTCATCCACAGCGGCGACAGCATCTACGCCGACGGACCGCTCGCCGAGCGCGTCGAGCTCCCCGGCGGCGAGGTCTGGCGCAACCGCCTCACGCCCGCCAAGGCCAAGGTGGCCGAGACCCTCGACGAGTTCCGGGGCAACTACCGCTACAACCTCCTGGATGCGAACCTGCGGGCATTCAACGCCCAGGTGCCCACCCTCGCCCAGTGGGACGATCACGAGACCCGCAACAACTGGTATCCGGGCGAGTTGCTCGCGGACGACGAGCGCTACACCGTCAAGAGCGCCTCGCTGCTCGCAGCCCGCGCCAGGCGGGCGTTTCTCGACTACATGTCGCTGCGCCCCGACGCCTCCGACCCGGAGCGCATTTACCGCCGCTGCCCCATGGGGCCGCATCTCGAGGTCTTCTTCCTCGACATGCGCAGCTACCGCGGCGCCAACAGTGCCAACCGCCAGCAGGAGGCCGGAGCGCAGTCGGCGTTGCTCGGCGGCGATCAGGTTCGCTGGCTCAAGCGCGCCCTGCTCGAATCGACGGCCACGTGGAAGGTGATCGCCTCGGACATGCCCATCGGGCTCATGGTGCGCGACGGCGACAGCGCCTTCGAGAACGCCGCCAACGGCGACGGCCCGCCGCTGGGGCGCGAGCACGAGATCGCCGCGCTGCTGCGCTTCATCCACCACAACGACATCGATAACGTCGTCTGGCTCACCGCCGACGTGCATTACGCCGCGGCACACCACTACGACCCGGGCCGGGCACGCTTCACCGACTTCCGCCCCTTCTGGGAATTCGTCAGCGGGCCGCTGCACGCCGGCACCTTCGGCCCCAACGAGCTCGACGACACCTTCGGCCCGAAAGTGGCGTTCCAGAAGGCGCCGTCGGACGGCCAGGCGAACCTGCCCCCGAGCGCCGGCCTGCAGTTCTTCGGCGACGTGCGCATTGCCGGCGACACGGGCGTCATGACCGTCGCCTTGCGCGACGCGAGCGGTGAGGCGGTGTACCAGACGGAGTTGACGCCGGCGGCCTAGCCGCCGGGGTCAGCGGAAACCGCCTGCGAGGCTCCCGTCATCGTAATGACCGGCTTGCCATAGCCCCGCCGCTCGTCGATGTCGCGAATCGTCAAGGAGCCGATACCTTGCAAAGCCTTCAGCGGCGACCTGCGAAGTCAGGGAAGTTTGCGGACAGCACCCCGCCTCATTGCCGACTTCGAGGCGTATCCGGAAGTCAGCGAGGCCACAGTGATCGAGCCCCTGCAATGGATAGGGTGCTCCCAGTCCTGTAGGAGTCCGGCTTCACCCGGCGGCCACCTCGAGGCGAGTTCCAGCGGTACCGAGATCGTCTCGCGTGCAGGAGCACGGCGTGTGAGGAGGCGTCAGGTCACCGTCGCGGACCAATGTTTGCCGTCCATACGGCTGATCAGCAGATATCCGGGGATCGGACAGCAGCGGCCGAAACGTCGGTTCGCCGAGCGTCACTGAGCGCCTACGCGCGCCGGCCGCCGACGGCGGCTGGTTCCGTGGCCCCGGGCTCGTGCATGGTGAACAGCTCACGCAGCTCCGCATCGCTTAGCTGACCGATCCACTGCTCGCCGGCGGTGACGGTCATGTCGGCCAGACCGCGCTTGGCGGTGATCATCTCGTTGATGCGCTCCTCGAAGGTGTGCCGCGTGATCAGCCGGTGGACCTGCACGCCCCGGGTCTGGCCGATGCGGTAGGCGCGGTCGGTGGCCTGATCCTCCACCGCCGGGTTCCACCACAGGTCGTAGTGGATGACCTGGGAGGCGGCGGTGAGATTGAGCCCGGTGCCGCCGGCCTTGAGCGAGAGGATGAGCACGCGGCTGGCGGGGTTGTCCTGGAAAGCGCGCACCATGGCGTCGCGCTGGCGGCGGCCAAGCCCGCCGTGCAGGAAGGCCGGCGGCTGACCGAAGCGCTCGCCGGCCCAGCGGCGCAGGATCTCGCCCATTTCGCGAAACTGGGTGAACACCAGCACTTTCTCCTGCTGGCGGTAGGCGGCGTCCAGCAGCTCCAGAAAGCGCAGCCCCTTGCCGGAGCCCGCCACGTCCGGCTGGGCCTGTTTCGTGTAGTGGCCCGGGTGATTGCAGACCTGCTTGAGCGCCATGATCATCTGCAGCACCAGGCCCTGGCGCTGGAAGGTGTCGGACTCGCCCTCGATGACCTGCATGGCCTCGCGCACCACGGACTCATACATGGCGGACTGCTCGGGGGTCATCTCGCAGAACTGGTCCTGAACGATCTTCTCGGGCAGGTCGCTGATGATGCGCTTGTCCGATTTCAAGCGACGCATGAGAAACGGCGCGGTAATGCGCCGGAAGCGTTCCGCCGCGTGCTCATCGCCGTGGACCTGGATGGGCTTGCCGTAGTCGCTCTCGAAGGCCTTGCGTGAGCCGAGATAGCCGCGGTTGACCAGATCCATCACGCTCCAGTATTCCACCAGGCGGTTCTCCACCGGGGTGCCGCTGAGGGCCACGCTGGCCCGGGCGGGGATGGACTTGATGGCGCGCGTCTGCGCGGCGCTGGGGTTTTTGACGTTCTGTGCTTCGTCCACCACGAGCAACCGCCAGGCACGGCGCTTGAGTCGGGCAGCGTCGCGGCGGGCGGTGCCGTATGTGGTCAGCACGATATCGAGACCGTGATCGGACTCCAGGCTGCGTTCCGAGCCGTGATAGACGGCCACGGACAGCGCCGGCGCAAAGCGCTCCACCTCCCGCTGCCAGTTGGTGAGCAGGCTGGTGGGGACGATCACCAGGGCCCATGCCTGCTCCAGCGCGCCGTCCTCTTTCAACCGCTGGATGGCAGCGATGGTCTGCAACGTCTTGCCCAGGCCCATATCGTCGGCGAGGATGCTGCCCAGCCCGGCACGAGCGTTGCGATACAGCCACGAATAGCCGCGCTGTTGATAGGGGCGCAGCTCGGCCTGGAGACCGGCGGGCAGTGCGACCTCCTCGGTGTCGGTCAGACGGCGGATGTGGTCCCGAGCCTGCTCGTCCAGCGTGACCGGCGCCCCGGCATACTCTTCGGCAAGCGCAATGCGGGTGACGTCGGTGCCGGAAAGCTGAGGTGGCTTGTCGAGCTGCTTGCGCAGGCGCTCGATCTCCCCGGGGTCGAGAAAGACGTACTCACCGCGAAACCGCACCACGCCCTGAGCGTCGGCAACCAGGGCTTCGAACTCCTCCCGGGTGAGCGAATGTTCGCCCACCGCCACACGCCAGTCGAACCGGAACAGGTCGTCTGCCGACAGGTAACCGCTAGGTGCCTCCTGTTCACCCTCCACGGCGACCGAAACCTGGGGCCGGAGGGTGCGTTCCAGCGCCTTGGGCAAAAGCACGCGGATTCCCAGCAGTTGCATGGCCGGGAAAACATTGAACAGCAGCTCCGGCATCTGTAGCGCCGGAATGGTCAGCGGCTCCCGCGCCCCGGCGCTCACGTAGTCATGCAGCGCGGGATAGAACTCGGCGAGCAGTGAGGCCGTCTGCAGCACTTCGGCGCGGGCGTCCTGCCAGCCATCGTCGGCCAGCACCTCGGCCAGCGGGACCGGTCGCGCCGCGGCGCCCCCTCGCGGCTCCACCGCCATGGCCAGGTGGAATGCATCGTCGGCGGCGTCCTCGGTCAGGCTGAGCACGGGATTGCAGGTTCGCTCGGCAAGCTGCAGGCGAGACAGCCACAGGTGCATGCGCTCGGCCAGGCCATGTTCCCCCGGGGCGTCGAAATACTCACAGCCGTCGACGAAGAGCAGGCCTACCACCTTATCGTCGACCTGGCCGGCGGGGATTTCGGCCCATTCACGGATGAAGTGATCCATCATCAGCCCGCAGGCAAGGCTGGCCTGGGCCAACGGCATGAGTGGCTCGCGGCGGCGCCCCTTTTGCAGACGCACCAGGTCGGCGGGCAAGGCGGCGGCAAGTGCGCCCAGAACGGCCCTGACTTCGGCATCCAGCAGCGCCGGCATCCATAAACAGCCCGCCCCGTCGCGCGGCAGTGCGAACAACCGAGGCACGGCAGCGCCCGCGGCCAACAGGTGCAGCGCGGCGCTGCGCACGTGCTGCCAGCCGGCCAGGCGCGGCGAGTGATCCACCAGGGCATCGCTGCCCAGTCGCTCGAGCAGCTCCAGAAGGGTGTGCAGGTCGCTCTCGCCATCGGCGTCCTCTACCCGGATGCCGCCTTCCCGGTCGACGGTCACGGTCGGGTCCGCCTCGGCGCCGAGGTGATGGACCGTGTCCGTGGGCTCCGAGGTATCGCCGCCGAGGGCGTCCAGAGTGCGTGTGGCGCGACGCGCTACACGCCGCAGCTGCGTGCGCCACGCCTTGTGTGCCGTCGTCGCCGCGCTGAAACCGGGGTCTTGAGGCAGGGCGTGCAGCAGACGCTCCAGCAGCGCCGGCAAGGCGGTGAAATCGATGCGTTCCGGCGGCTTGGCCGGTGCATCGCCACCGGCAGCCGCCGTCTGCCCCGGCAGTATGTCCGCGAGGGAAGGCAGCTCGGCACGCGCCTGCTGGGCGATACCCAGTCCGCGCCGTTCCATGGCCTCGATGAGCTCCACCCCCCGCAGGCGGAAGACCTGGAACGGGTCGGCGTCGATTTCGCGGGAGAGCAGATAGATAACCGCGGCGATGTGCTTGCACGGGGTAGCCCAGTCCGGGCAGGAGCAGTGCATGTCCACGTCCTGCCAGTCCCGCGGGAAGATATGAATGCCCTGGGCTTCAGCGTGATCCAGGATTGCCGGATCCAGCTCGCGGTTGAGCAGCCGGCCGATCAGGGCGGGATCCGCGGCAATGGCGTCGACGAGCCGATCGCTTGCCTCGGCGGGCAGCGCCGGCATCTCCAGGGTGACCGCATACGGCGTGCGCCGGCTGCCCTTGACCTTGGCCGCCACCCGAGCGTCGTCCATGCGCAGGGATTGCACGGAGCCGTTGTTGGCATAGCGGCGACCGCGCGGCAGGCGGTTGTCCCAGTCGACCGCGTGCAGGGCCTGCAGCCACTGCGCCCCCCACCAGGTGTGGCCAAAGCGTGTCCGTGCCATGGGCGAGCTTTCCGGTACCAGCAAAAAACCAACGCGATTCTATCGTAATCACCGGCGAGACCGGTGCGCGACAATCGCTGCCCGTGAACGACGGCCTCTGCCCATCACACCACCCCACCGGGAATTCCCCGGCCGCCCCCTTCAGAGACTACCGTTCCCCTGGATCCATGGCAGTGCAGGCAGCCGGGCATGCAGACAGGACATGAGCGCCTGAATCACGTCATGGTGATGACCGGCTTGCCGTAGCCGCGCCGCTCGCCCAGGTCGCGAATCGCCTGCGGCGCCTCGTCGAAGCCATAGCGTGCCCCCACCACCGGGCGGATGCGCCGTTGCTCCATGAACCCGAGCAACGCCTCGAACTGGGCACGGCTGCCCACGCTGACGCCCCGCAAGGAGAGCTGGCGGGCAATCATCGGACCGATCAGGTTGCCGTTGACCGATACCCCCTGGAGAAAGCCCACGACGGACACGACCCCACCGTCGGCCATCATCGCGAGCGTCTGTGGCAGACGGTCACCGCCAACCACCTCGACGGCGCGATCGATGCCACGCCCTTCGGTCGCCTCCCACACTGCCGCAGGCAGATCGCCGCTGCCGCGGTAGTCGAGCACGTGATCGGCACCGAGGCGGCGCAGGTCGTCATGGTGTGCCGTCTTCGCACTGAGGACCACGGTCTCCGCCCCGGCGGCGTGCGCGATCTGCAGCGCAGCGAGGGAAACGCTGCCGGTTCCCTGGATGAGCACACGCTTGCCGCTCAGCGCTTGCGCGCCATCGAGCGCGGCCCACGCCGTCAGCGCGGACACCGGCAGTGTCGCCGCCTCCTCCAGCGCCAGGTACGCCGGCACGGGAAGCAGTGCATCCTCGGGCATCACCACCGTCTCCGCCAGCCAGCCATCCAGCGGTCCGCCCACCTTGGTCGCATGGTTCGCCGAGGAGAAAGGCCCGTCGAGCCAACCGGTCGTGTAATGGCCCACGACGCGGTCGCCGGGGGCGAACCGGGTGACATCGCGGCCCACCGCCGCCACGGTGCCGGCACCGTCGGAGAGCAGCACGAACGGCTTCGGCATGTCGGGCTGATAGGTTCCCTGCACCAGCGCGTAGTCACGGTAGTTCACGGACGCGGCGGCAACCCGCACGGCCACCTCCCCCGGCCCCGGCACCGGCGTCTCGCGTTGCTTCTCCACCAGGCGGCCGATCCCCAAACCCTCGAGCTCGTAGACACGCATCATCCGTCTCCTCGTATTGGGACTGGCGGACAGCGTCGCGCTTAATCACACGCAAAAAAATAATGTAGGATGCAAATGAGTTTTGCACTTTTCTCAATTATGGCCGACGTTACTCTCGCGGAGTTGCGAGCGTTCGATGCCGTCGTGCGTTGCCAGAGCCTCACGGCCGCCGCAGAGCGCCTCGATATCAGCGCCGGCGCTGTCAGCCGGCGCCTCAACGCACTGGAGAGCGAGCTCGGGGTGCGCCTGCTCAACCGCTCCACCCGGGCGTTGAGCCTAACCCCGGCGGGCGAGGCGTATCACGCGCTCATCGTTCCCGCCCTGGACACCATCACCGACGCCGCCACCGCCGTCCGGGCGGAAAGCGACAGCCCTCGGGGCGAGCTACGCGTATCGCTGCCCGTCAACTACGGGCGCCTGCACGTCGCCCCACAGCTCCCCGATTTCCTCGCCGGCCACTCGCAGCTGAGCCTGGATGCCCAGTTCGACGATCGTTACGTGGACCTGATAGCGGAAGGGTTCGATCTCGCGATCCGCATTGGCCGGCTTGATGACTCTCGGCTCGTCGCACGCCGCATCGCCCGGGATCGGCGCCTGGTCGTGGCCTCCCCCGACTACCTCGCGCGTCACGGCGTCCCCGAGCATCCACGCGAGCTCGCCCGACACGAATGCTTTCACTACACGAACTTCCGCGGCCCGGTCGTGTGGTCGTTCCACCAGGGTGGCAACCGCGTCGACGTGCCGGTGCAGGGGCGTTTCAAGGCGAACTATGGTCTGCCGCTGACCCTCGCCGCCGAGCGCGGGCTGGGCCTCGTGCAGACCGCCGTGTCCATCGTCGGCGATGCCCTCGCCAGCGGCGAATTGGTGGAAGTGCTGCCGCAGTGGCATCTGCCGGACATCGGAGTCTATGCGGTCTATCCGCAGCGTCGGCACCTGCCGGCGAAGGTACGTGCGTTCCTCGATTTCATCGGTCCACGGCTACCCGCCGCGGGGTAAGGCATTCGCCGGAGCGCCCGGCGAGCGGTGAAACCGCCCGCCGGGCCGCGGCTCAGCTGCCGCAGGTGGGTGGATCGGTGACCTGCCAGGCACCGTTGTCCGCGTCGGTACCCGGCTCCGTGCCACGAGTCCACCACTGGGCGCGGTAAGCGACGCCCTGCCAGCGCACGACATCGCCACCGCTGTAAGCGGTACTCGCATCCCAGGTCGCGGTGCAGTCACCGCCGCTGCCATCGCTGCCGGAACCGTCGCCTGCGCCGTTGCCGGCACCCGCGCAACCATCGGCAGCGACGCGCTCCCAGACGCCCCACTCGCCGGTGGTTCCGGGCTCGTCACCCTGCGTCCACCAGCGCGCCCGGTAGCGACTGCCCTGCCAGAGCACTTCGTCGCCCTCGGTGTAGACATTGCCGGCGTCCCAAGTGACCGGGCAGTTGCCCGGATCACCACCGCCGGGATCCCCCGGGCCACCGCCGTCGATGAGACCCAGGGCCTCCGCCGTGGCAGCCGTATAGGCACCGGCGGCGCTGTCGGTGTTGGTGCACACGGCGAGACCACCGGTACAGCCCGCGCCCTGGTCGCGATTGAGCGCCCAGAAGCCGATGGAATAGAGGCCGTTATCCTTGGCGAACCGGGTGAGCTCGCGCTGCTCCGCAACGGTGGTCACGTCGCCGTCGTCGGCCTCACCGATCATGGTGATGATCCCGTAGAGCCCCCGTGCCTCGGGAAACTGATCGAAGTCCTGGGCACACTCGCTCGCCACGGTCCGCGTGCACTCGCCGGTGAGCCGCTTGGCGAGCTTGCCCACGGATACGCGGGCGGCCTGGCGAACGTCGCGGTTGAGGCCGTAGTAATCGAAGGACATCGCCGTGACCGCGTCCAGGGCCCCGGCATCGTAGAGCCGTTCGGCCATGCCCACGACGCTTTCGGACAGCCCCTGGTCACCCCCGTAGCTCGGCACGGTGAGCGTGATCGGATGCCCGGGCAGACGCTCGTGCACCGACTTCATGATCGCGACCATGCGATCCACCTGGGAGGGGTTCTCGACATAGCTGCCTTCGAAATCCACATCGATGAACTCGAAGCCCCAGTCCTCGATAAAGGCAACGAACTTCGCGGCGATCTCGTCGGGCGTTCCGGACATATCCGTGAGATAGCCTGCCGTCGCCCCGCCGGTGGACACGCCCACCGACACGCCGTCGGCCTGAGCCGCGGCGATCTCGGCACGCAGCGCTGTCGGGTCGTTCGCCTGCAGTACGATCTCGCCGCGCTCCCCCAGTGCGAAGGATACGAGGACATTCTCCACGCCAGGCGGCAGATCGCCGAGGTCGTGAGCGAAGTACTGAGCATTACCCTGTGCCCAGGAATAGTGGTAGGGGATGAATTGCGTGGCAGCCTGTGCCGTGGCGCCTCCAGCCATCAGGCCGGCGGCCAGGGCGCCGGCGAGACACCGGCGCAGTCGTCGGGTTGGAAACATATTGGTCTCTCCTGCCTCCTTGCCAGTGACAGGGCCCGGCGACACCGCCCTGCGGGCCTCCGAGCCCGGACCGGTCCGGCCCGTGCCGGACGTCACACAGCATAGGTCAGAGTAAAACCAAAATGAACCCTATGGACTAAACTCACCCAAAAATTAAAGCATCTATCCAATACCAATCGGCTCGAACACGGCACCATCCATGAACCTGTCCGGCCCCATGGGAAGGACTGTATCCCCCGCGGACAGCATCCACGGTTGCGCATGCCGCCCTTCGCTCTTCACGTCGGTATCCGGGCACGGCAGTCCGAGTCCGCCGGCAGCGTCCCGATAGACCTTCGGCAGCACGCTCGCGCTCGCCGCCGCTGCCACGTCCGCGGTCTCCGGCAAATGCCCCCAGCGGTGCATCTGGCGCGCGAACCACAGCGTGTGGGAGCGCCACGGAAAGTTCGCCGCGTAGCGATGGAAAACGATGAAGTCCTCTTCATCCACATCGGCGCCGCAGCACAGGGCGCGCTCGAGATCGGCCACCGGCAGGGCGACATAGCCCTCGTCGGCGAGCAGGCGCGCCGCGTCCGCGCGGTGGCGTTGGCGATCGAGCCAGCGACATGCCCGCAGCAGAGCGCGCACCAGCGCGAGATGGGTTTGCGGGTGTGCCTCGGCCCACTCCCGGCGCACGCCGAGCACCTTCTCCTGACCGTTGTTCCAGATTCGATACCCGGAGGCCACCAGCACACCGGTTCCCCGGGAAACGGCCGCACTGTTCCAGGGCTCACCGACACAGAAACCGTCGATGCGGCCATCCGCGAGATGCTCCCCCACCAGCGGCGGGGGCACCACGCGCAGTTCCACGTCCCGATCCGGGTCGACGCCGCCCGCCGCCAGCCAGTAGCGCAAGAGGTAATGGTGGCTGGAGAACGGATACACACTCGCCAGGCGGGGGCGCCGTCGCGGCTGCTCGACGCGCAGGTACTCGGCTAGCGCCCGCGCCACGGCCTGGGGCGAACGGGGATCGACGGCCGCATACCGGCTCAGCCGCTCGGCGAGCTCGCGCGAGAGCGTGATGCCGTTACCGTTGAGGCTGAGAGTCAGCGCCGTGGCAAGGCGTGCCCCGCCGCCTTCGAGTCCGAGATTGGCCGCGAGCACCATGGGGGCGAGAAGCTGGGCACCGTCGATCAGCCCCGTGTGCAGATGGTCGCGCACCGCCGCCCAGGAACGAAGCGGCTGCAGGCGCACCGACAGCCCTTCGTCACGGAAGTAGCCATGTGCCGCCGCCACCGCCAGTGGCGCGCAGTCGGTCAACGGCACATAGCCGAGCGTGAGCGAGCCTCGCTCCAGACGGTCAGTGGAACGCACGAATGGCCAACCGGTGACCATGGACACCTCCTCGTTCAGGCGCTGTGATTGCGTGGTGCGGCCGCGTCGATGAGCTCCCGGGCCACGGTGTAGAGCGAGCGCCGGCGATCCATCGCCGCCTTGCGCAGAATCTCGTAGGCCGCGGCCTCACCGATGCCGCGGCGCTCCATGAGCAGGCATTTCGCCTGGTCGATGACCTTGCGCTCGGTCAGCGAGGTGTGGGCGCGCGCGAGCTCGCCGAGCACGCGCTGGTAGGCCTGGAACTGGGCCATCGCCACCTCCACCAGCGAGCGCACCAGCTCGGGCTCCAGCCCTTCGACGGCGTAAACGCTCACCCCGGCACGCGCGGCGTCACGGGTGAGCTCGGCATCGGCCCGCTCGCTCATGACCACCGTCGGGCGCGGGTAGCGTCGGTTGGCCTGCGCGAGCTGCTCCAGGGTGTCGCGACTGGGAAGCTCGGCGTCCACGATCACTGCGTCCGGCTCCAGGGCGGCGACCTCGGCATGCAGATCCTCGCCCTCGCTCAGGCGCCCCAGCACCTCGTAGCCGGCGGCGACCAGCGCCTCATGGAGGCGCGATCCCCGATCCGGACTGGCATCCACCAACAGGACACGCACGGTCACCGTGCTTCCTCCATTCACCGGGCGAAACGTTGCCCTGCAGCACTGCATCATCCGTGCCGTCACACATGGCCCAGGCACGGCGGTCTTGTGGGGCTCGCTATGCGCAGGCGTGCATTGTCGCGGTGCAATATTGCACCAGAATCGGACGACACCGCCGTCGCAAGACAACGCGAAGCAGCCCCTCGAGCCCGGCAACAAGCGGCCTGCAGCAGTTGGCCCGGCAATTGCTACCAGGCTGGGTGACGTGGACCAGGCCCAAGTGGGTACGAGTGCGTCGAAACGACCGGACCGCAATGGCGCGGCCCGTCTCGGTTCGTGCATCGACCACAAGAGGGAACGGCCCATGGAACTGCGCAACAAGGCCACGCGCATCCGCCTGTTCGACTTCAAGACGCCGCAGATGCGTGCCTTTCACCTGAGCTGGCTCGCCTTCCACCTGTGCTTCTTCGGGTGGTTCGGCATCGCCCCGCTGATGGCGGTGGTGCGGGAAGACCTGGATCTGTCCAAATCGCAGATCGGCTCCACCATCATCGCCTCGGTGGCCATCACCGTGCTGGTGCGGCTGATCATTGGCCCGCTGTGCGACAAGTTCGGCCCGCGCCGTACCTACACCTGGCTGCTCTGTCTGGGCGCGGTGCCGGTGATGGGTATCGGCTTCGCCGACAGCTACGAGACCTTTCTGCTCGCGCGCCTTGCCATCGGCGCCATCGGCGCGTCGTTCGTCATCACCCAGTACCACACGTCGGTGATGTTCGCGCCCAACTGCGTGGGCACCGCCAACGCCACCACCGCGGGCTGGGGCAACCTCGGCGGCGGCACCACGCAGATCGTCATGCCCCTGGTGTTCGCCGGCGTCCTCATGTTCGGCGTGAGCGAGGCGGCGGGCTGGCGGCTGGCCATGGTGGTGCCCGGCCTGGTGCTCTTCGCCGTAGGCATCGCCTACTATTTCCTGACCCAGGACGCTCCGGACGGGAACTACGACGAGCTGCGCGCCAGGGGGCTGATTCCCGAGGCCAAAAACGAGCACAGCGCCCGCGGCAGCTTCAAGGTCGCCGCCAGCGACCCGCGGGTGTGGGCGCTGTTCGTGGTCTACGCCGCCTGTTTCGGCGTGGAGCTCACCATCAACAACATCGCCGCGCTGTACTTCTTCGACA
>CAZHBN010000104.1:7973-12306 GCA_964530405.1 uncultured Ectothiorhodospiraceae bacterium | reverse complement strand
CCAGAATCCAGGCATCTGCGGCGGGGAGCACCTCGCCGAAGCCGCCCTGGCGCACTGCCCAGTCGGCCATCAGCAGATGATGGTTCACCACCACCACATCCGCCTCCTGCGCACGCCGGCGCGCCTCCATGAGGTGGCACTCATCGTGGAAGGGACATTCCTGACCGAGGCAGTTGTCCGGTGTGGAAGTAACCTTGCCGAGCAGTGGCCCGTCCACCGTGGGTACCGGCGCCTCGGCGAGGTCGCCGCTGCGGGTGGTCTGCGCCCACTCGCGGATGCGCTCGAAGCGCCCGGCCTCGCGGCGGGATTCGAAACGTCCCTCCGCCGCCGCCGAGTCCATGCGGTAGAGGCAGAGATAGTTCGACCGGCCCTTGAGCAGCGCCCGGCGGACAGGGATCTCCAGCGCTCTCGCGACCAGTGGCAGGTCTTTGTGGAAGAGTTGATCCTGGAGGGTGCGCGTGCCGGTGGAAACGATCACCTTCTGCCCCGAGAGCAGCGCCGGCACGAGATAGGCGAACGTCTTGCCGGTACCCGTTCCCGCCTCGGCGACCAGCACGCCGCCGGCGTCGAGGGTGCGGCCCACCGCCTCGGCCATGGCCTGCTGCTCGGCGCGTGGCGCGAAACCGTCCACCGCCGCGGCCAGGGCTCCGCCGTCGGCGAGGGCCTCCTGCGCGCGCTCGCCGATCACTGCCCACCGTCCAGCCGGCGGGCCCGGGTGCTGGCCTCGCGGGCGCCGGCACTGTCGCCCTGGAACTCCCGGCAGGCGGCGATCAGCCGCCAGTTGGTGGCCCGCAGGTTGCGGTCCCGCTCGCCCAGGTCATTGGAGCGCTGGGCCAGGTTGATGGCCTCGTCGCAACGGTCCTGGCGGTAACGCACCACGGCGAGGTTCTGCCAGATCACGGCGTTGCGCGGTGCCACCCGTAGAGCGCGCTCGAGCCTGGCCGCAGCCTCGCTGTGGCGACCCGCTTGCGAGGCGGCCTCCGCCTCCTGCACCAGGGTTCGCACCGAGGCCGGCACTTCCACCGTCTCGGACGCCGGTGGCCGCGACGGCGCCGGTTCGCTCGGCTCGGGCGTGGTCTGCCGGTCGCCGTCGCCGGGCGGCGGCGCGACCGTCGCACAGGCGGACAGGAACAACCCAAGCATGGCCACGAGCAGTTTGTTACGCATACGGTCCCTCGGATCGGCACAGGGCCTGTCGACTATTCCCAAGCATGCGGGCTCAGTTCACGATCCCGCGCAACCAGTCGCCGGCGCGCTCGACCACATTGCGCTCGCGCGCACACGGGGCGCGCTCGCTGGGCGCTTCCCCGCGCACGTAAGGCAGCTCCACCGCGCCACGACACTGGGCATTCGCACGCCGGCCGGAGGCGGGATCGACCCACACGGCCTCGACACCGGCGGGCTGCTCGCCGGACAACGGCCTATAGGGTAGCGCAGCGAAGAGTTCCCCCCATATGGTCAATGCCCCGGTGGCACCGGTGAGACCGGTACGCCCATTGTCGTCACGCCCCACCCACACCACCCCGAGGCGGTTGGCGGAGTAGCCGGCGAACCAGCTATCGCGGAGATCGTCGGTGGTGCCGGTCTTGCCCGCCACACCCGGATTCGCGCCCAGGTAACGCTGCACCCCCCGACCGGTGCCCTGAGCCACCACCTGCTCCAGGGCCGTGCGCAACAGATAGACGGACTCGCGGTCGAAGGCATGCTCGACCCGCAGGGGATAGCGGCTCAACACCTCTCCATCGCCGGTCATCACTGCCCGCACGGCGCGCAGGGGGGTTCGGTAGCCGCCGGTGGCGAGCGTTTCGTACAGACGCGCTACCTCCAGCGGACTCAGCTCCACGCTGCCGAGCAGCAGCGACGGATACACCGGGCGTGGCACCTCGGCACCGAGACGTTCGAGGGTATCGGCCACGGCCCGCACTCCCACGGAAAGCCCGAGCCGGACCGTGGGCACATTGTAGGAGTGCGCCAGTGCCTCCCACAGGGCGACATCGCCGTGACGCTCGCGATCGTAGTTGCGCGGCGTCCAGCTGCGTCCATCGGCGGCCTGCACCGTCACCGGCTCGTCGGAGAGAACGCTACCGAGCCCGTAACGCGCCGGCCGCGCGAGCGCGGTGAGATAGACGGCCGGCTTGACCAGGGACCCGATCGGCCGGCGCGCATCCAGCGCGCGATTGAAGCCCGCATAGCGTGGATCGCGGCCGCCCACCAGCGCCTCGACCTCGCCGGTGTCCACATTGACCACCACCGTTGCCGCCTCCGTGGCATCGCTCCAGGTCGCAGTCCGCTCGGTGACGGCGCTCTCCGCCGCCCGCTGTACCGACGGCGCGAGGGTGGTGAAGATGCGCAGGCCTTCGCTGCGAAGATCCGCCTCGCGATAATCGCGCGTGAGGTGCCGGCGCACCAGGTCCATGAACGCCGGGTACGTGGTGTCCGACTCCGGTGCGCGGCCGAGTACGCTCAGCCGTTCGTTCTTCGCCCGCGCGACCGCTTCCTCCGGAGCGAACCCCTCCTGGGCCATGAGCGTGAGGACCAAGTCGCGCCGCTTGCGCGCCCGTTCCGGGTGGCGCCGTGGATGGTAGTAGGACGGCCCCTTGACCATACCCACCAGCAGCGCCTGTTGCGCCAGGCTCAGTTGCTGCAACGGACGGCCGAAGTAGAACTGGCTGGCAAGACCGAACCCGTGGACGGCACGTTCGCCGTCCTGGCCCAGGTAGACCTCGTTGAGATACGCCTCCAGGATCTCGCGCTTGCCGTAGTGCCATTCCAGCAGCACGGCCATGATCGCCTCGTTGGCCTTGCGCCAGAGAGTGCGTTCGTCATTGAGGTAGAAATTCTTGACCAGCTGCTGGGTGAGCGTGCTGCCGCCCTGGACGATGTGCCCGGCGCGCAGGTTGGCGATGGCCGCCCGTAGAATGCCCACCGGCGAGACACCGAAGTGCTCGGCGAAGCGCCGGTCCTCCACAGCCAGCAGGGCCGCCACCAGGCTACGCGGTACATCGTCGAGCTGGACCAGGATGCGATCCTCGTGATTGCCCGGGTAGACACTGCCGATGCGTGCCGGATCCAGCCTCGTCAGATCGACCTTCTCCCCGGAGCCTGCGCGTGTCAGCGAGGCAAGCCGGCCATCGCGGAATTGCAGGGCGAGCCTCGCCGCCGGCTGACTGCCATCCCAGAACCGGAACGAGCGGCGATGGACCACGAATCGGGCCCCGTTGCGCTGATAGCGCCCCGGTGCGTCCGCACGCCCGGCAGCCTGGTAGCCGGCAGCGCGGAGCTCACGGGCGAATGCGTCGGCGGTGAGGTCCATCCCCTTGTAGAGCTCCAGGGGTCGGGCATAGACGCGAGCGGGTAACGCCCAGCGCTGGCCTTCGAACTTGTCGGTGACGAGGTGATCGAGCCAGGCGGTCCACAACCCGCCGGCGATCAGTGTCACGGCCACGGCAAACAGGGTCACCCGGCGCAGGAAACGCCCGATACCCCCGCGCTTGCCCGAGCGTCGCCGGCCTTTACGCCGGGATTTACCGGTGCCCTTGGTACGCTTGCGTTGCTTCGCTGCCATCGCGTCCTGGCTCTAGCGCCTGTTACCGATCAGCGGGCACGCCGCGCCGGCCAGTTCACCACCGCCGCGGCGATCCCCCCCAACAGGAACGTCCACAGCGTCCACCACGCAATGCTCACCCCGAGGAAGCGGTCCACCTCGGCGCATTCGCCGGAGCCCGAGAGCACCATGCGCAAGGCGTCCCACAATGGGAATGCATCCAGCATGTAGCCCAGCCCGGGGCCACAGGCAGGCACCTGATCCGGCGGCAGCGACTGCAGCCAGACATGGCGCCAGGCCAGCGCCAGGCCCACCGCCGCCGTTACCAGCGAGAGCATTCCGTAGACCCGTGCGGCACGCCCTTGTGGCGCATGCACGCCAGCGACGAGCAATACCAGCGCGAGCACGGCGAACACCACGCGCTGGAAGATACACAGCGGACAAGGCTCCATACCCTCGACGAACTGCAGGTAGCCAGCAACCGCAAGAAGCGCGACACAGGCGAGGAAGCCGGCCAGGTTAAACGAACGACGGTGATCGATGAGTAGTTGATTCATGGACGGGATGGAGTGCGCCACAGTCATCAGAGTTCCGCGGCATGGTACCAGAACACCCCCACCGAGGTTCCCGCGCCGGCCACCATACGCTAAAGTATGGCGCATTCGTCGCGGCTCGGCGACACGGCAACCGCCCACCCGGGCTCACCGCACAGGAGGAGACAGGCATGGTGACCCTATTCTGGCTGCTCGCCTTCATCGCGCTCATTGGCGTGCTCGCCTCGCGCCGCCC
>CAZHBN010000104.1:0-7873 GCA_964530405.1 uncultured Ectothiorhodospiraceae bacterium | reverse complement strand
TCCCTGGGGCCCGCGGAACTTCTCATGCGTTACGGGACCGATACGCAGAAGGACTACTACCTACCCCGTCTCGCCCGTGGCGAGGAGATTCCCTGCTTCGCACTGACCGGTCCCCAGGCAGGCTCGGACGCGGGCTCGATTCCCGACACCGGCGTCGTCTGCCGTGGCGAGTTCAACGGCGAGGAGGTCATCGGCCTGCGACTGAACTGGGAGAAGCGCTACATCACCCTGGGACCGGTGGCGACCATCCTCGGCCTGGCGTTCAAGGCCTACGATCCGGATCATCTGCTCGGCGACCGAGAGGAACTCGGCATCACCCTGGCGCTGATCCCCACCGATACGCCCGGCGTGGAGACCGGCCGGCGTCACTTCCCGCTCAACGCGGCCTTCATGAACGGCCCCACCCGAGGTCGTGATGTGTTCATTCCACTGGAATGGGTCATCGGCGGCGAGGCGCAGATCGGCGAGGGCTGGCGCATGCTGATGAACTGTCTTTCCGTGGGCCGCTCCATCAGCCTGCCCTCCGCGGGGACGGCATCGGCCAAGGCCGCGGCCTGGACCACGGGCGGCTATGCCCGGGTTCGCGAGCAGTTCGGCATCCCGGTAGGTGAGTTCGAGGGCGTGCAGGAAGCGCTGGCGCGCATTGGCGGCAATGCCTATGTCATGGACGCCGCGCGTGCCATGACCGCCGGCGCCATAGACCAGGGCGAGGAGCCGGCGGTGCTCTCGGCCGTGGTGAAATACCACCTCACCGAGCGCTCGCGGCAGAGCATCGGCGACGCCATGGACATCCACGGCGGCAAGGGGATCTGCCTCGGCCCCAACAATTACCTGGGCCGCAACTGGCAGACCTCGCCCATTGCGATCACGGTCGAAGGGAGCAACATACTCACCCGCAACATGATGATCTTCGGCCAGGGCGCGATCCGCTGCCATCCCTACGTGCTGGCGGAAATCCTCGCGACCCAGGACGACGACAGCGAGGCCGGCCGCCGGGAATTCGACCGCCTGCTGGTGGCTCACGTGGGTTTCGGGGTTTCCAACGCCATCCGGGCGCTGCTGCTTGGCGCCAGTGGCGGCTGGCTAGCCGCCGCTCCCTCCAACGCGGCACCGCAGACCCGCCACTACTACCGCCAGCTTTCCCGTTTCGCAGCGGCGTTCGCTCTCACCGCCGATGTCGCCATGCTCATGCTCGGTGGCGCACTCAAGCGCCGCGAGCGTCTGTCCGCACGGCTGGGTGACCTGCTCTCCCACCTCTACCTCGCCTCGGCGACGCTCAAGCGCTTCGAGGACGATGGGCGCCCGGCAACGGACCTGGCATTCGTGCAATGGGGCGTGGAGGAATCGCTCTACGCGATGCAATGCCGGCTCGACGAAGTCCTGAAAAACTTCCCCAGCCGCGCGGTGGCAGGCCTGCTGCGGTTGTTGGTCTTCCCCATAGGTCGTCGCCATCGCCCTGCCGACGACCGCACCGGCGAGCGCATCGCCCGGGCGTTGATGCAGCCGGGCGGCGCCCGCGAGCGCGTGATCCGTGGCATCTACACCAACGACGATCCTGACGACGCCACCGGCGCGGTGGAGCATGCGATGCGCTGCACGATCGAAGCAGCGCCGCTGGAGAAACGCATCCGCAGCGCCATCAAGGACGGTTCGCTCGCAGTGGCCTGGCACGAAGACGAGCTCTCGGTGGCCCACGAGCACGGTGTCATCGACGACTCCGAGCTGACCCGCCTTCGTGAGGCACGGCAAGCCCGGGCAAAAGTCATCGCCGTGGACGATTTCGATCCGCAGGAGCTGCAACGGACCGCGGGCTGAGACGCCTGGCACGCCGCCACGCGGCTGCAATCGCAGCCGCGACCGTGCGGGTACCGGAAGGCACAACCCGGTGTCGAGACAGCTTGTCCGTTATCACCGCCCCTGCGCTCTGCGGGAAACGGCAGCATCGGACTGCGGCGCCCGGGATTGTCCGGCGAACATCACGCGATTGCGACCGGCCGCCTTGGCTGCATACAGGGCCTGATCCGCCTGCATGGCCAGTGCACCCGGGTCTCGGGCGTCGGCGGGGAATGCGGCGACCCCGGCGCTGAAGGTCACGTGAAAACGGCGGCCGGGGGCGCCGAACTCCAGTCGCTCGAAGCGCGAGCGCAACCGATCGAGCACGGCACCCGCCTGCGTGGCGCCGACTTCCGGGAAGATGAGGGCAAACTCCTCACCGCCCCAGCGCCCGGCAATATCCGTGCGCCGCAAGCGCTCCGAGAACAGCCGCGCCAGTGCCTTGATGACCCGATCCCCGGCGGGATGCCCGTAGGTGTCGTTGATTTGCTTGAAGCAGTCGAGATCCAACATCGCCAGCGTGAAACAGCCTCCGTTACGCTGGCGCATTGCGAACTCGCGCGCGAGCTCCTGTTTGAAACGGCCGTGATTCAACAACCCCGTCAGGGCGTCGGCGGTCATGTGCCGCCGAAGTGAACGGCCATGGCGAGCGCGGGTTTCGGCGTGTCGCACCAGCGTGGCAATCGGCGCGCACGACCCGAGTGCAGCGTCCGCGCCGGCGGCAATGTATTCCGAAGCCCGTGCCTCGGGAACATCGATGCACATCACCGGCAAGCCCCCATGGGCCGGAATCTGCCGTATGACCGCGGTGAGCTCATCGGCGCGACACCCCGGAAGCTCGGCACCCTGGAGCATCACGAGATCAGCCGGATAGTCTTCCAGACAGCTCAGAACAGTGGTGGGATCGGACAGCGTCGTCACCTCCATGCCCCCGTCCACGAGCGCCCTTTCCACGACGGCACCATCACTCGCGTGCCCGGCGAGCAGAACGACCCGCATAGGCTCCGTGTGCTCAGGCGCCAGTACCGTCTGCAGCGCGTCGAGCACGCGCTCGGGTTCCACCGGCGATCGCAGGTAAGCGTCCGCCCGGATTCGCACAGCCGCCAGCCGGTTGCTCACTTCGCCCGTTCCGAGCACGAGCACTCGCGGCGGCGTACCGTCCGGTGTCTCGCGCACCACGGACGCGAACTCGGTGGCCTCCGTGCGCCAATCCAGCAACACCGCATCGACGCCCTGTGCCATGGTGTCGCGCAGCGCCGCGGCATCGGCGGCGCGATGCAATCGATAACCGAAATAGCGCAGAGGCGGAGCGAACTCGACCCACAGCCCGGGCTCACCGGAGGCGAGCACCACCTGACGAACCGGATCGGGACGCGCCTCGGCGCGGGAGAGCGTGGCCAGCGCCGACTCGACGAGACGGGCAAACAGCAGGTCCCCTTGACGGCGGGCATCGATGTCGATGCCCGCGCCGTCAAGTCTTGCGCAGAATGCCGAAACCGCCCGCAACGCTTCATGAAGGCGGCTATCCGCATCGTCACTGGTCGCGTGTTCGAGCTCAGTGGTGAGATGCCCCAACCGCATCCGCTGAGCTGCATCACTGTGGCGACGGTAAGCGCTCCATGCCTGAACCACCGCGGCGACCAACTCGAACCGACGGCCGCCGCCCTGCATCCTTGACTCTCCCAACACCGTGCCTCCTTGGCTACGACGGTCGTGACTTGAACCTGGTTCAGTGAAGCAAATCACAATTTTGAAAACCTATCCAGTCGTTTAGACTGCGGGCCTGATAGCCCCTGAAAGTGGGCCGACGAATGGTATCAACATACCGTCCGGTTCGGCGGACGCGTACGGGCGTGGTGGACCCCGTGGCAAGCGTTCTCCGCCCCTCTTGGCGACGCCGCCCGGCGCTACCCGTGGCCGGATTGGTAAAGGTACGATCCCATCTGCCGATAATTCAGAGAGATATCAACCAAACATTCAGGCTGGGGGAGAGAGCGGACATGGCGTGGTTTCGTCGAGCCGAACCGGCGCGGGAGCGCAAGCCGGAACGCGCACAGCATGGTGATCAGAACGAGCTCATCGCCCGCATAGCAGACCGCACCGGCACCCTCGGGCTGGAGCTGGTCGATGTGGCCGGGGCGGTGGAAAGCGTTAGCCACCACGTAGACCACGAGGCCGAGGCATTCCGCAACCTCGAACAACTCGTCGGACGACTGACGGAAACCAACCAGGCGGTTGACCAGGCCGCCAGGGACTCTCGCGAGGCTGCGGCGAGCGCGAACACGAAGGTCGAGGACTCGCGCGAGACCATCGACCAATCCATCGCGGACATCGAGACCCTCGCGAGTACCGCCACGAACACCGGTGCGCAGCTTGCGGAGCTCGAAGGCGCTCTGCAACGCATCAGCCAGGTCGCCCAGGGCATCGCGGCGATCGCGAAGCAAACCAACCTGCTGGCGCTCAACGCCACCATCGAGGCAAGTCGTGCCGGCGAAGCCGGTCGCGGATTCGCGGTCGTGGCCGAACAGGTCAAGGAGCTCGCACACCAGACCGGCGATGCCACCCAGGAAATCGACCACACGCTCTCCGACCTCGGCGAACGCATCCGCCATCTCGTGGCTCAGGGGGAAAGCAGCCGCGACCAGGCCGAACGGGTCAACGAGGGCACCCGCACGATCCAGCAGGTCATGGAGACCGTCAGCACGGAGATGGCTAGCGTCAATGGCCGCTCAGAGGAAATCGCCTCGGCAGTCTCCGAGATCGATCGCTACTGCTCGGAGACGGCGACGGGGTTGGCAAGCATGTCAGAAGAAGTAACCACCTCCGCGGACAATCTCCGGCAGGCGAACGAACGGGTTCAGCGGCTGTTGGGCGTGACCGAGGAACTCGTCAACATCACCGTCGAGAGCGAGGCCGAAACACCGGACAAGCCCTTCATTGAAAAGGCCCGGACAACCGCTGCCACTATCGGCGAGACATTCTCCCAGGCACTCGCCCGTGGCGAAATCAGCGAGGAGGCCTTATTCGACCGCGCCTACGAGCCGATCGCCGGCACCGACCCACCTCAGTTCCTCACCCGTTACACCGAATTCACTGACCGCGTGCTGCCGCCAATCCAGGAGCCGGTGCACACTGGTGACGAGCGCATCAGCGCCTGCTGTGCCACTGATGACAAAGGCTATATCGCCACCCACGCACTGCACGTTTCGCAACCACAGCGCCCGGACGATCCGGTATGGAACGCAGCCAACTGTCGCAATCGCCGGATCTTCGATGACCGTGTCGGAAAAGCGGCGGCCACCAACCGGAAGCCGTTTCTGCTACAGGTTTACCGCCGCGACGTCGGTGGCGGCACATTCAAGCTCTTCCGAGACGCCTCTGCACCGATCTACGTGAACGGCCGACACTGGGGAGCGGTGCGCATCATCTACCGGCTGTAGCCGTGAACGTTTCCGGCCGTACCCGCCCAGGGCCGGCCGGATCAGAAGAAGCCGAGCTGCAGGCGGGCGGCCTCGGACATGCGTTCCTGGGTCCAGGCCGGCTCCCACGTGAGCTCGACCTCGGCGGCGACGACGCCTTCGACCTGCTCCACGGCTGCCTTGACCATGCCGGGCATCTGGCCGGCGACCGGGCAGGATGGCGCGGTGAGAGTCATGACCACGTCCACGAAACCGTCATCGTCGGCGCTGATCTCGTAGATGAGACCAAGCTCGTAGATGTCCACCGGAATCTCCGGGTCGTAGACACACTTCAATGCCTCGACGATGCGTCCGCGCAATTCCGTCGGACCATCACCCTGCACGTCCGGTTCGCCCATCGCCGCCTTACTCCGCGGTGAATTCGCCCTGCTCCTCGAGCGCGGCGTGGAACGTATGCCAGGCCAGCGTCGCGCACTTCACCCGCATGGGGAACTCGCGCACGCCTGCCAATACTGCGATTTTGCCCTTCATCGGATCCGGTTCGACGTCGTCCTCGGTAACCAGGGCGTGGAAATGATCGAAGACCTCGCGCGCCTCGTCGAGACTCTTGCCCTTGAGAACCTCGGTCATGATCGACGCCGACGCGGTGGAGATGGCACAGCCGTCCCCCTGGAAGCCGATATCCTCGATCACACCGTCACCGTTAATCCGCAGCTCCACGCGCACGCGGTCACCACACAGCGGATTGTAGCCATCCGCTTCGTGGGAGTGAGGATCCACCCCATGGAAGTTCCGGGGATGCTTGTTGTGGTCCAGGATCACTTCCTGGTAGAGATCGCGCAGCTCAGACATTCAGCCGAAGAACTCCTTGACCCGGTACAACGCGTTGATGAGCGCATCCACGTCGTCTCGGTTATTGTACAGCCCGAACGACGCACGCACCGTGGCCGGCACGCCGAAGCGGTCCATCACGGGCTGGGCGCAGTGATGTCCCGCCCGCACCGCGACACCTTCCTGGTCGAGAATGGTCCCGATGTCGTGGGGATGCACGCCCGTGAGCACGAAAGAGATCACGCCCGCCTTCTCGCCCGCGGTCCCGATTATGCGCAGACCGTCGATTTCTTCGAGTCGCGCGGTGGCGTACTCCAGCAATGCATGCTCGTGAGCGGCTATGGCGCTCTGCCCCACCTCGCGAACGTAATCCACGGCGACACCCAGGGCGATGGCACCGGCGATGTTCGGCGTGCCCGCCTCGAAACGCTGCGGCGGTGCGGCGTAGTCCGAGCCCTCGAAGGAGACATAGCGAATCATCTCGCCACCGCCCTGATACGGACGCATGGCACGCAGGAGATCGAATCGCCCCCAAAGCGCCCCGATGCCCGAAGGGCCATAGAGCTTGTGACCGGAGAAGCAGTAGAAGTCACAGCCGATCGCCTGCACGTCCACGGCCAGATGGGGCACGCCCTGGGCGCCGTCGATCAGCGTCGGCACGCCCGCCTCGCGCGCCGCGGCGACCATCTCGCGCACCGGGTTGATGGTCCCGAGCGCGTTGGAGACGTGCACCATGGCCGCGAACTTCGTCCGTGCCCCGAGCCGGCTGCGAAAATCGTCAGGGTCCACCTCGCCACGGTCATTGACCGGCGAAACCACCAGCTTCGCGCCCGTCTCCTCGCACAGCAGCTGCCAGGGCACGATATTGGAGTGATGCTCCATGCCGGTGATGAGAATCTCGTCGCCGGGCTCCAGGCGCGGGCGTACGTAGCTGGAGGCCACCAGGTTCACCGCCTCGGTGGTCCCGCGCAGGAACACGACCTCACGCTTGTCCGGCGCGTTCACGAGCTCCGCCACCTTGGCGCGCGCACCCTCGTATGCCTCGGTGGAACGCTGCGAGAGCTGATAAACACCGCGGTGGATGTTGGCGTAGTACTCCCGGTAGCATCGCGCCTCAGCCTCGATAACGCACTCCGGTTTCTGGGCACTGGCGGCGCTGTCGAGAAACGCCAGCGGACGGTCGTTCATCGCCCGGGCGAGCACCGGGAAATCCTGCCGGTACCGTGCGATGTCCACCGCACCCTCGGTGATGGGAGTAACCGTGCTCATACCACACTCCTGACGGTCTCATCGCCGGGCAACCGCTCGAGCAGGATGCCGCGGATGTGATCATGCACCGCCGCCAGCCGGATCGGCTGCAGCATCTCACTGGCATAGGCGAGCGTCAGCATGCCCTGGGCGTCCTGCGGGCCCACGCCACGCGAGCGCAAGTAGAACAACGCCTCGTCATCGAGCTCGCCGACCGTGGACCCGTGAGCGCACTTGACGTCGTCGGCATAGATTTCCAGCCGCGGGTTGGAGTGCGCCAACGCCAGCTTGTCCAGCACCAGGTTGCGGTTCTGCTGCTGGGCGTCGGTTTTCTGAGCGCCCTCGGCGACCTTGACCAGGCCGTCGAACACCGTCTCGGAGCGGCCCTGGAGAATGCCCTTGAACAACTGCCGGCTGCTGCCGTGCTCGCTGTGATGCGTCACCCAGGTATGGAAGTCGCAGAACTGGCGCCCCTGCGTGAGATACAGGCCGTTCAGCGTGACCTCCGCGCCGGCCCCGTCGATGTCCGCGTAGACATCCAC
>CAZHBN010000103.1:0-12370 GCA_964530405.1 uncultured Ectothiorhodospiraceae bacterium | reverse complement strand
CATGACCGTGGCGTCCTCCGGGTAACGGCGGTAGTAGGCCATGCTGTGCGCATGGACATTCGCCACCACGGCATCGTAGACCTCATCCGGCGATGCCGTGGTCAACGGCGCCAGCCCACCCGTTATGATCGCGCCCAGCAGGCCTTCGGGCGCAGCCGAGAGATAGTGGCAGGCCGTGAAACCGCCGAAGGACTGACCGAGCAGATACCAGGGCTCGCCGCCATAGTGTTCCCGGCGAACGATTTCCAGATCCCGGACAATGCTGTCCGCCCGGAAATGCTGCAGATAGGCTGCCAGGTCCGGCCCGTCAGGCACGCGCTCCACGAGCTCCGGTTCCACCGGCGTGCTGCGGCCCGTCCCGCGCTGGTCGAGCAGCAGCACCCGGAACCGCTGCGTCAGCGCCGCGAGCCACGCCACCCCGTCCAGATCCCGCGGTGACTCGACGCCGGGGCCGCCCTGGAGAAACACGCACACCGGGGCATCGGCGCACTCGGGGCGCGACACCTCGCGGCAGAACACGTCGATCCGCTCGCCCGATGGATCGTCATGATCCAGCGGCACGGACGTAGTCAGGTCACGAATTCGGTAGTCCAACGGGTCCCTCGTCCTGTTCCCGGATGGAAGATACTCGTCCCATCATCACACGAACCGTGCGCTACCGGCACGGCGCCCGAGTTGCCCGGCACCCACGAAGCAAAGCGGCGAGCCAACGCTCGCCGCCCAAGCCGCGGTATCCGTGGCGCGGTTCGTTATCGCCGTACGCGGCGCCGGCGGGCCTCGACCCCGGCAAGCCCCGCGAGCAGTAACAACGCGGGCCAGCCGGCGCTACCGCCGCCCCCGCCACCATCGCTGCTTTGGGCCGTGGTGCCGACACCGCCCGGATCGGCGATCTCGCCGTTGGCCAGCCCATCGTCGTCGTTGGGCCCGCCGTCCTGAATGGTCAACTGCACGCACCAATCACCCGCATTCAGGCCATCGCGATAGGCACTGTCACCCGGAGGCGGACAGACCCCCCGTTCGCCGGGGGCGGACGCTAGGCCGTTGCGCCGGTCCGTGACGAAATCGAACCAGGCACCGTCACGGAGCTTGCGATAACGGGCTGCCTCCGGCACCGGCCGGCGCTGGGGGATAACGACGCTGACACTGGCACCGCGCGGCACCTCGTACAGGGCAAGGTCGAAGTAACCGCCCACGTTGCGGATTTCATCCTCAGGCGCC
Source organism: uncultured Ectothiorhodospiraceae bacterium (assembly GCA_964530405.1). Lineage (GTDB taxonomy): Bacteria > Pseudomonadota > Gammaproteobacteria > Nitrococcales > Nitrococcaceae > Arhodomonas. The sequence goes on along the minus strand of CAZHBN010000103.1, from coordinate 11,152 downwards.
CCGTCCCCGGCGAGTTGCTCGGGGGTGACACGCGCACCGTCGGAACCGTGCTGCAGAGCAACGTCCCCCAGAGCCACGCGAACGCCGGGGTCGGCTTCGATGCGGTAGTAGCGGCCGTCATCGTGCTCCTCGTTGACGGTGTTGGCCAGCGGCGTGGAGTCCAGGTACTCGGGCTGGCCATCGCGATCGTCGTCACCGTAACCCTCGGTGGCGTCGTCCAGGCCGTCGCCGTCGCTGTCGGTATCGGCGCTCAGCTCGGGGGCGCGGGCCACCAGCCGGAACGCTTCGCTCCGGGTGGTGGTCATGACCGGCGTGCCACTGTCACGCACGGTGACCGAGATCCGGTAGACGCCCGGTGTCAGTGTCGAGGGATCCAGTTCGTAGACACCATTACCGTCGGGCTCAGCATGAGCGCCCCGCGGGGTCAACCACTCCAGGCTGTGGGTATCCTGCGGATTGGGATCGGTCACGGTAGCGGTGACCGTTACCGGTCCCCCGTCACGGGTAATGAGGCGGGCCTCCCTACCCTGCTGAGTGACGGAAAGCGCCACTTCCGGAGCGACGTTGTCTTCGACGATGGTCATGACGTGCTGGTCACGGGCACCGAAATTGCCGTCACCCACGAGGGTGATCACAAGGGTCTCGCTACCCTCGAAGCGCTCGTCCCCGACGATGTCGACGGGCACCCGCTTCTCCAGCTCCCCGCTTTCGAATGTGACCTCGCCGTCGGTGAGGTCGTGGTCCTGCGCGTCCGCCGTGCCGCCCACCGTGTAACCCACCGTCAGCGGGTAATCCGGCGAGGGACCGTTCAGCAGGAACTTGACGACGGCCGAGCCCCCCTCGGCGGTTACCTGATCCCTGCCCAGGGAGATCAGCGGCCGGACATCCACCCGTTGCATCGCCACGGCGCGGTTGCCGGCGGCGTCCTCGGCGGCCCATGGGAGATCGTGGGTACCGGGCTCCAGACGGCTGCGCTCCGTGGCCAGGAAGGCGGTCACCGGTCCGTCGTGGGCATCGGTCGCTGCCGGCGGTGTAAGCTCCGGCAGCGCCGTGAGCAACCCCGTGGCATCGATGCTCACCGGTTCGGGTGTCTCCAGGCTCGGCGGGTTATCGTCCGTCAGGGGGTCAGTGCCACCCTCGTATTCGGTGACGTTGTCCAGGCCGTCACTGTCCGCGTCCTCCGTCGCGTCACTCGGATCCGTGGGGTCCAGGCCGTGCTCCTCCTCGTAGGTATCCGGCAGGCCGTCGTTGTCGTCATCGGGGTCATTGGCGTCACCGATACCATCGCCGTCGGTATCCTTGATCACCCGGATGCTGAACGGCCCCAGCGTGTCGGACGCCATGCCGTCATCGGCGGTGAGTTCGATGCCGGAATAGGTCCCCGCATCGCCGACGGCGGGCGTGCCGCTGACCGTACCCGTACTCGGATCGACGCTCGCCCAACCCGGCAGACCCGAAGCCGTGACCGTGATGGTGTCGCCCTCCACATCTGCCAGCGTGGGCGTGAAGCGGTAGCCCGTGCCCGTCGATACACTGGCCGGTGGTGTCCCGGAAATGGTCGGGGCATCGTTCACGGCAGCGACCTGGATGCTCACCGTGGCGGCATTCGAGCGGGCACCGCCATCGTCGGCGACCGTGTAGGTGAAGCTGTCGGCCCCGTTGTAGTCGGCAGCCGGCGTGTAGGTGACGGTGCCGTCCGCAGCGGTGCTGGTAGTACCGTGAGCCGGACCCGACTGCACGGCGACGGTCGTCGTGTTCAGCGTCCCGTCCACGTCACTGTCATTGCCGAGGACAGCGATATCCACCGCCGTATCCTCCGTGGCATTGACGCTGTCGTCGTTGGCCAGCGGCGGGTCGTTCACCGGCCGCACCGTGACGTTCACCGTCCCCGGCGCTGACCACGCGCCCTGATCGTCCTGAACGCGGTAGGTAAAGGCGTCGTCACCGTTGAAGTTGTTGCCGGGTTCGTAGGTGATGGCACCGGTACCCGGGTCCACGCTGGCGGTGCCATTGGCGGGAGCCGCTACCACTTCCACGCTGGCGGCCACGAGGCTGCCGTCCACGTCCGAATCGTTACCCAGGACGTTGATGCTGTGGACCGTGCCCTCCTGGAGCACGGCGGTGTCGTCGTCCGCGACCGGCGGATCATTCACGGCATTGACGGTGAGCGTGACGGTGGCGGTGCCGGAGCTGAGGCCCCCGTCGTCCTTCACCACGTAGGTAAAGGAATCGCTGCCGTTATAGTTCGTCGCCGGCGTGTAGGTGACCTCGCCGGTGCTGGTGTTGACGGTGGCGGAACCGTGCGCCGGTGCATCCATGACGGAGACGGTTGCCTTGTCGAGCGTACCGTCCACATCGGAATCGTTGGCGATCACATCGACATCAACGGCGTTGTCCTCGTCCGTCACCGCGGTGTCGTCCGTCGCCGTCGGCGGATCGTTCAGGCTGGTGACGTTGACGACCACCGTCGCCGGGGCCGACGTGGCGCCGTTGCTGTCGTCCACGGTGTAGGTGAACTGGTCCGAACCGTCGAAGTCGGCATCCGGCGTGTACAGGAATTTCCCGGACTCGACCTTGACCGTGCCATGATCCGGGGCGTCGTTCACGGCGAGCGTCGCTGCGTCCACGCTGTCGCCGCTGTCCCGGTCGCTGTCATTGGCGACGACATCGATGGTGACGGCCACGTCCTCGTCCGTGGTGACGACGTCGCCATTGGCGTCCGGCGGGTCGTTCACGGCGTTCACCGTCACGGCCACGTTCGCCGGCGCGGAGGTGCCGCCATGGTCATCGCCCACGGTGTAGGCAAACGAATCGGCACCGTTGTAGTCGCCGTCCGGCGTGTAAGTGATCACGCCAGTGCCGGTATCCACGCTGGTATCGCCATGGGCAGGCGCCGTGGTGACGGTGACGCTGGCAGGGTTCAGGCTGCTGTCCACGTCGCTGTCGTTGGCGAGCACGGTCACGGACGCGCTGTTGTCTTCATCCGTGGCCACGGTGTCATCCTCCGCCACCGGCGGGTTGTTGGTGACCGTGAAATCCAGCGTGGTCTTGTCGGCGATTCCGGCGTAATGGTTGCCCACACTGTCACGCAGCGCGCCGGATCCGATCTGGACGTAGTATTGCTCGTTGGGCGTGAAGTCGTTGCTCAGGGTCACCGTGACGGTGTCGCCACTGATGGACACGGCGCCGGAGGAGATATCCACACTTTCGTGGACAGCATCGTTCTCGGCCCGATAGAGCTCAATGAACGTGTCGCCTCCGGAACCAGCGAGCACCGTATCGTCGAAAGTAAGCGTGAGGTCCGCGTCGTACTGGGCACTGCTGCTGCCATCGGCGGGCGTGCTGCCGGTGAGAGCAGGCGCCGTGCCATCGTAGACGAGGGAGAACTGCGTGGCCGCCTCGTTGCCGGCGCCGCCACTGTCCTGGGCCACCCCCGCCGGGACGTCCACGGTAACCGTGCCGTCTCCGGAGGGCGCAACGGATACCGTATAGGTGTCGCCCGACCCGGAGACGCCGGCAACGGAGCCATTGCCCACCGCCACATCGCTGTCGGTGAAGCCGGAAACCGACTCGCTGAAGCTCACGGTGACATCGAAGGGCGACGTATTGGTGGGATCACTCTCGCCGGAGGACAGCGTCACCGTGGGCTGATCATTGATGGTGACGTTCACGGTGATTGTATCCGTCGCCTGGCCATCGCTGATCTGGATATCGAAGCTGTCGGATCCGGTGGCATCGGTATCGGGTGTATAGGTCAGTCCGCTCGGGGTCACGGAACCGCCGTTCGATGTCTCGCTGGTGCTGAAACCGCCCAGCGAACCTTTCGACGGCGCCGTGGAGACACTCCAGGTCAGCGTGTCGCCGGTGTCCGCATCGGTAACCGCCAGCTCACTGTCGATGGCGACCGCGCCATCGTCCTCGTTCGCGGATAGCGCCGTGCTGGCGCCGTTGTCGAAACTCGGGACCTGGTTGGTGACGGAGGTGATGTCGATGCTGTTGGCGGCGTTGAGCCCGCCGGATGTCCCGCGCAGCGCAATGGTATCCGTGGCACCGCCGTTGGTGTACTGCAGGGTGAGCCCGTCGTAGGTGACAACGCCGGAGCTGGGGGTGAGCGTGACGGTGGTGCCATCGCCATCCGTATCCCCCGTCCCGCTCATGCCATTGACCGTGCCATCCAAGGTGCCATCGTTGGGATCGGTGACCGAGAGCACGATACCCGCGCCGTAGCCGGTGTCCGTCGTGTCGTTGGCGTCCACCGCTGCGATGACCGGCACCGTGCTGAAGGAGGTCGGGGAGCCGCTTTCCAGCATCGTCGGCGACGGTTGCGTGGAAAACCGTAGCTTGGTGGCGACCACGTCAGAGGTCACCGTGTTGGCATCCACCGTGCTCAAATCACTGCCGGTGCCATCCTCGTCGTTGGCTGTGAGCGTGAAGCTCTCCTGATCGGCCGTGGCGGTATAGGCGATATCCGTAAACGTGGCCACGCCGCTGGTCGCGGCGATGTCCACGTCACCGGACAGGCTGCCGGCGCTGCCTTCCGTCAGCGTGACGGTTTCGGTGAAATCCGTATCCGTGTTGCCGAAGCTGTCCTGGGCGGCGACCACCGGTTGGGTACTCAAAGCCGAACCGGAAGTGGAACCCGCGGGCTGGGTGGTAAAGGCCAGCCCCGTGGCGGTGACGCTTACCGCACTGCCAGTGCCGTTATCGACAGTGGTGGTCGAGCCCATTTGCGTGCCGGAGCCCCCTACCGAAAGGTCCGTATCCCCGTCGACCGAGAGGATCAACGTGTCGTCTTCGGTCAGGCCGGTGTTGTCGTTGTAGTAGGCGTTGACGGTGTAGGTTTCGCTGGCCCCGTCGGCGACGGAGATACTCAGCCCCGAGAAGGTGATGGTATCGGTGCCGGCGTCGTAGGTGCCGGTTACGTTACTGGCGTCATTGCCGTCGAGTCGCCAGGTAATCTGGTCGCGGACCGTATCGTTGGCCGTGCCGGAGACATTCACCACGATCTCCGTGACGTTCATGGCGAGCCCGTCGCTACTGCCCCCGTCGCTCAGGGTGAAGTCGAAGACGTTGATGGCCTCGCCGGAGGTATCGATGGTGGTGGGGATCGCAACGGGTTCACTAACGCCGCCGCTAGCGGTGAGATCGCCATCGCTGTCGGAAGTCGTGAAGGCACCACTGGCACCCAGCGTCACACCGGTACTGGTGCCGTCATAGCTCGATGCGCTGTCCGTAACGGTGCTGCCGCTGGTTTCGTTGAGTTTCCAGTAACCGAGAAGGCCCGACTCGCTACCCGCGAGCTCCGTTTCCCGGTTGTTCTGGATTTCCGACTGCGTGCGGACGGTGGTCCAGATGCGGACGTCGTCGATATCCCCGGAGAAGTGACTTATGGAGCTGTGATCATTCGCTCCAAGCCATATGTCGTTGAGATTGTTAGCTGCATAGTCCGGAGTCTGAGTACTGCCAAAGTTGTCTGGCGCCGAACCAACGGAGCTCCCGTCAACGTAAAAATGATGAGTCCCGTTATCAAAAGCCCATGCAATGTGATGCCACTGGCCAGCCGTTAATCCCGCGGGATCACTATCCGTCAGGTTGGCGAAACCATTGGACAAGTCGGCCGAAAAGTGCCCGCTATTGAGGATTATTCCTCCGCAGGATTCGTCGCAGGAAGTACTGTTGGTGGGATCGGCGAAGTTGACAATATTCTGCACGCCGCTGACGGAATCGAACTTCGCCCACAACTCGATCGTGAACTGCGTTCGATTGGAGAGCGCGGAAAGGGCTCCGGAGAGCGTTACCTTGTTGCCGGAAGCGAAACCATAAGCCGTGTTCGCGAGGATCTGGTCGAATCCGGGCACGCGTTTCGGGAACAGGGAAACCGGCTCAGTGCGAATTGCGCCTGCCGCCGAGTACTCCAGCTCCCAGTCAGCACCCAGCGCCTCATTACCAGTGGCGTCGGCAGAGGCGAACACCGGGCGTCCCAGCTCCGCCGACAGGCGATCCACGAAGGCCCGGCCTGTTGCGTCTGCCGCAACATCGCATCCGTACAGGACCAACTTCCCATCGGCTGTGAGCAATGGTTCGAGGGTTCGAGCCAGGCTAGACGGATCGCTGTACGAACGGCCTCCCAGCCGGATCGCGCCGGACAGTCCGTGAGTGACCAGGTGCAACGCACTGAACCGCTGCCCCCTGCGTATCAGTCCCGCAAGGTCCTTCCCGGACGAGACCGTTGCCACCGTCGAGGGGCGACGGGTATTGCGTGCAAGCGCTGCATGCGATGAAACATCGGCGTCGATCAGCAGGAGCTCGCTGGTGGACCGCTGGGTCCTATGCGCCGTGGCAACATCGGTAACCGACGCCGCTGCGGTCGCTGACGGCCGCGTGAGCGGTGACTGCAGTTTTTCCGTGGAAGCCGAAGCAGCGCCAAATCCCTGACCAATTAGAAAGACAAGCCCCGTCGCAATACTTATAACCGATGCGTTACACCGCATGGTTTCCCCCTCTGAAACCGGTGCCCCAAAAGAAAAAAACGGGGCCTGCAGTATTGCGCAGGCCCCTTTCGCTGTTACTGGTGTGAGGGAAAGACCCCGGTGGTTGCGATGATGAAATTCATGGTCAGGTATGGCTGGCGAACGTCAAACGGCTGCCCATTACCGGTCTGGGCCGTCTGCCCGCTAAGCTCGCCCGTGCCCGACTTCAGGGTCGTGTTCGGCGTTTCGGTGCTGTAGGCATCGAGGGCATTGAGTCCCGCAACAACCTTTGCCGGCACCACATCGCTGCTGGGCGTATTGGCGTTGCTATTGCCGTCGTAAGCCGGCTGCGAGACAGCCACTTCAGCGGAAGCGCCCGCCCCCAGACCGTGGGCGTGAGCTGGCAATGATGCGAAGGTGAGATACTGCTCCTCGACACCGCCATAAAACCCCATCCTGTAGTCCGTCAGGCCGGGGCCGCGGCCCTGATTGATCGGCACGCGCCCGCGCAGGTCGGGCAGGCCGAAAGTGGTCCGACCGTCGCCCCCGTATTCAGTACCCAGCAATGAAAACAGCGCCGTGTACTGGGAGATCGCCAGGAGCCTGCCATCGCATAGCTCCCAGCCTGGCGGGGCGTAATTGAAGCCCACGATGCGGATTTCGCCAATGAACGGTTCCATGCCTCATTCTCCTTCTTGCTTGTGCATGCCGGGTGGCGGGCGATAATGGAATGCCGGGACCGGTCCGACTCCGTCATCGCCGGGAAGTGACACCGCAGTGGCACTGTATCGTCCGAGAGAGAATTCGCATCCGCATTGCGTTCGCGATAGGCATATCCATTTCCCGAGTCGCAGCGTGGGATACACCGGCAGCTTCGCCATAGTGCCGATCATGCCGGATCCACGTGGCCTCGAGCATGCTCCCCCTCATTCCCCAACGAACGCTTACCGTTCGGCTCTGTACTGACTGCCCCCTACCCAGCGCCGCAGGGTCTCCCACAACGACTCCGCGTTCAAGAGACGGACACCGCCATAGTAGACAGCTTTCCATGAGACTGTCGGCAGGTTTCGGGCAACGGTGAGCGACAATCTGATCCACCCCGGAGGTAATCGCGACGCCCGGCTAATCGCGCGTGCATTGCCAGTGGCGTCATGGGCCAGACGCGCTATCCGCCGGGTGCACCGGCGGCGTCGCGGTAATGCGTCTGACCAGTGAGAGGGCGCGACAATCCCGCCCATGCGGGCTAAACATCGGCTTCGACCACAGTCTCGGTGCGATTGCCGGACTTGAACCGTGCGATCAAGCCGACCACCGCAAATGCCATCGCCAGGCGCCCCCACAGCACCGCACTCATATCCGCCCCGATCAACGCGATCAGCAGGGTATCCTCGATGAGACTGTGGCAGAGCCCGAGAAAACACAGAGTCAGGTAGGCGTCACGGGCGCCGAGCGCGCCGGAATCCGTATCGCGGATCAACAGACCCGCGCCGTAGCTGAGCCCCAGCGTCAAACCGATAACGGTCGTATTGGCCGCCTCCCGGCCGATGCCAAGAACACGCAGGGGCGGACCGAGCAGGGTATGCATCAGCCGCTCGATACCGAGCCGCCGCAACACCGCGAGGAGCACCATCAACCCGAGAATGACGAAGTAGATTCCAGCGAGGGTCCGTGCCTGGATCCACAGCCACGCCGACAGTCCTGCGTCAGATCGATCGGGCTGCCAGGCGAGCCGGTTGGCCTGCTGTAACGCGCCAGTGGTCTCATACCCCTGGTGCAACAGCCACCCCAGCACGAACCCGCCGCCGATGCGTAGCGCCAGAGTGAGCCACCAGGGCACCCCGGCACGTTTCGCCACCGCGCCTTCGATCGGCAGGGAATGCCCCATCAGCATCAAGGCCCCCAGCACCGACACCTGCGCCACGGTCACCGACTCCCCGGCGGCGACGTCGAAGAAGACGACCACCCCGGTAAAGATGTTCGTCATGAGCGTGGTCGCCCAGACGATGCTGAAGGTCTCCGGCAATCCCAGAACGCCCATGACCGGGGCCAATCCCGCCGCCAGCCACCGGGTCACGCCGAGCATTTCCAGCGCCTTCACCACCAACAACGCGGGCACCATGATCTTGAGCAGGGTGACGTAGACGGCACCGGCCTCTCTGACGAGTCCCAACACCGGTGGGGTGAATCCTTTGCGCATGGCGAATCACGAGGTCGCTGGATGAGCCCTCATGCTATCGACACGGTGCAGAATCATTTTTCTGATTTGCCGAATACGCGGCATAATCGTTCTTTGTAACCTCTAGAGCGACAGATTCTTTTGCAATGGATCGTCTCGACCGCCGCATCCTGGAAATGCTGCAGAGCGACAGCAGCCTCACCAACCAGGCCCTCGCCGATGCCGTCGGGCTCTCCCCCTCGGCGTGCCTGAAACGGGTGCGGCGGTTGAAGGCGGAAGGCATGATCGAGCGGGAGGTGGCGCTACTCGCTCCGGAGAAGCTCGGCGCAGCGCTGCACATGGTCGTGGAAGTGACCATGGAACGGGATCAGAAAGACCTCTACGACCGGTTCGTCAGGCGCGTGCTAGCCGCCCCCGAGGTCACCCAGTGCTACAAGGTCACCGGCGAAGTGGACTTCATCCTCATCGTCATGGTCACCGACATGGACGCCTACGACCGCTTCTGCGACAAGGTGCTCTACGCCGACCCCAACATGCGCAAGTTCCGCACGCTCATCTCGCGGAAGCGGCAGAAGTTCGATACCCGCGTGTTCCTGCCCGAACCCTGACAGCCTTGTCCGCTTCTCGGCCCAGGTCGGTCATGGCGTTCACCTCGGCCTCAAGCATGCGCCGAACGTCATAAAGCGCGCTTGTCACGATTAGCAGATAAAACATCAGGTAGAAGCTCGTCGTCGACCCAGGGGTAATCCTCCTCCCCACGGATTCAAAGGGCTACTAAAGAAGCTTGGTTCACGGTTGTTGCCGATCCGGCAACGATTCGCTGCAGCTTGTCACAGAGCTCGGCGGCGCCTTCCTTGCGGCGGGTCCCGGAGCGGAATCGAGCTACACGTGGACACCCGGGTGTTCGAAAGTCACCCGACTCGACCGACACTTGGGACTTTTGACCGTCCCCTGCTAATGCTAGCGCCTCGGCAATCGGTAGAATAGCCTGCGAACTTTCCGCCGCCATCAGGGGCTGTCTTGTTCGTCGCCAACCTCCAGACCATCGTTGCCGCCCTGGTTCCCATCTTCGCGCTGATCGCGCTAGGAAACGTACTGCGTCGCATGGGCTTTCCCGGCGACGGGTTCTGGGCGCAGCTCGAGCGCCTGGTCTACTTCGTGCTCTTTCCGGCGCTACTGGTCGAGAAGCTCGCCACCGCCAGCATCGAGGGCGGGCGGATCGCCCCGGTGGCGGGGGCGGTAGTTGCCACCCTGGCACTGATGACGCTCGTGCTGCTCGCGCTCCGCCCCGTTCTGGCGGTGGATGGCCCGAGCTTCACCTCCGTTTTCCAGGGCGGTATCCGTTTCAACACTTACCTGGGGGTGGCGACCGCGCTTGCGGTGTATGGTGCGGCGGGGGCGGCGGTTGCCGCGCTCGTAATGGCGCTGCTGATTCCCCTGGTCAACGTGCTGTGCGTCGCCATACTGCTGCGCTACGCCGGCGGACGGGGATCCCTGACGGCGACCCTCGCGGGTATTGCCCGCAATCCACTGATCCTCGCCTGCCTTGCCGGTATCATCCTCAACCGCAGCGGCATCGGACTGCCGCTGGGCAGCGAGGGCGTACTCGAGATCGTCGGCAGGGCGGCGCTGCCCCTCGGCCTGATGACGGTCGGCGCCGGACTGCAACTACGCACCGCCTGGGGCAACGGTTTCGCCCTGACCGCCGGCGCCGCGCTGAAACTCGCCGTGATGCCGTTCATTGCCTGGCTCGCCGCGGCCGGACTCGGACTCACAGGCCTCGAGACCCGTGTTCTGGTGCTCTTCGCCGCGCTGCCCACGGCCACTTCGGCATTCATCCTGGCCCGCCAGCTCGGCGGTAACCACACGCTGGTGGCGACTCTGCTCACGGTGCAGACCCTGCTCTCGGCCGTCACTCTGCCCGTGGTGTTGCTCAGCCTCGGCAGCCCATGAGCGGCAACCGCAGTGCCTGGACGAACGTCACCAAGGCGCACACGAGGATACCGACGAACACCCACTCCAGCCCGCCAGCAAGCGCGGCACGCAACCCGGGATCCAGGTTTTCCACCGCGCCACCACCGTGGCCGAGCAGGCGGCGGACGTCGGCCAGACCGGCCGCATCGGCGCCCATCAGGTGTTGCAGACGCTGGTTGAGCACGCCCCCCAGCGCCGCTGCGCCGAGCGCACTGCCGAACATGCGCATGAACAGGTTCGACGCCGTGGCCGAGGCCCGCTGCTCCCACGACACCGCGCTCTGGATACTCACGATGAAGGTCGTATTGGCGAAGCCCATGCCCACGCCGGTGCACAGCGACCCGAACGCCGGCCACCATGGCCCCGGCAGCAGAGGCGGCAGCACGAATACCAGGCCACCGAGACACAGGAACCCCCCGCCGATGCGCGCGGTGACCCGGGGGCCGGCGCGCGGTAACAGCCGCCCGCAAATGACCGCGGCCGTGGGCCAGCCGATGGAAACGGCAGTGAGCGTGAACCCGGCCACCACGGG
>CAZHBN010000102.1:7627-12407 GCA_964530405.1 uncultured Ectothiorhodospiraceae bacterium | reverse complement strand
CGACAACGGCGCCGGTGCCGACAGCGACCCCAACGGCGATGCGCTTACCGTCACCACCACGCCCGTGACGGGACCCGATGATGGTACGGTGACACTCGACACCGACGGCACTTTCGAGTACACGCCGCGGGCGCAGTTCAACGGCACCGACCGCTTCACCTACGAGCTCTGCGATACCGACGGGCTTTGCGACGTTGCCGCCGTGAGCATCACGGTCACCGCCGTCAACGATGCCCCGTCAGCAACGCCCCGGGAGGTGACGACGGCAGAGGATACCTCCGCCTCCGTGCTTCTGGACGGCGCCGATCCCGACGACGGCGACACCCTCGCCTTCACCGTGACGGACGGGCCGTCGGCCGGCACGCTCACCGGTAGCGCACCGAATCTCACGTACACGCCGGATCCCGACTTCCACGGCAACGACAGCGTCACGTTCCAGGTCTGCGATCCGGACGGACTGTGCGATTCCGCGCCGGTGGACATTACCGTGACTGCCGTCGACGATCCGCCCTCCGCCGAATCCCGGAGCGTGACCACCGTCGAGGACACGCCGGTGGGCATTACGCTGACCGGTGCGTCCCCGGACAATGAAACGCTCACGTTCAGCGTCAGCGGTAGCGGCCCCGACCACGGCGATCTCTCGGGCAACGCGCCCGATCTCACTTACACGCCGCGAGCCGATTTCCACGGCACCGACCGCTTCGAGTTCCAGGCCTGCGATCCCGGCGGCCTGTGCGACAGCGCCACGGTGGAGATCACCGTCACCGACAGCAACGACGCGCCCGTCGCCGACGCCCGGACAGTATCCACCCGCGAGGACACCGAGCTGCCCATCATCCTCACCGGCACGGATCCCGACGGCGATTCCCTCGCCTTCAGCATTGACGGTGACGCTCCTCAACACGGCGCGGTCACCGGCGCACCGCCGAGCCTCATCTACACGCCCGACGCCGACTCCGGCGGGCAAGACCGCTTCACCGTGAGCGCCATCGACACGGTTTCCGCCACTACCGAAGCACACTTGACGGTGGAGGCCCAGACCGTCACCACCGCCAACGCCGACGTGCCGACGGTGTCGGTGGCCGCCACCACGCCGGACGACACACGGCTGACGCTCAGCGTGGCCGGTGACGGCCCGGCGGGTGGCACCGTACACACCAGCGGCGGCACGCTCACCTACACACCGGGTGGCGACTTCGACGGCGACGACCGCTTCACGGTGACGGCCACCGACGACAGCGGCACGCCACGTGGGTCGGTGACGGTGGCCATTGGCGCCGCATTTTCCGCGGACGGCATCGCCGTGCGCGTCACACTGACCGGCACCACGCCGGGCTCACATGCCCTGGCTTTCAGCGCGATCGGCAGCGGACCGTCCGAAGGCACGCTGACCAGCGCGCCACCCGCGGTCATATACACGCCGGCACCGGATTTCAACGGCACCGACACCTTCACTTTCCGTGTCAGTGACGGTCGTGGCGCCACCGACCAGGCGAGGATTACCATCGACGTCGCTGCCGTGAATGACCCACCGGATACCGCCGACGACCGCTTCACCACCGCCGAAGACACCACCCTGAGCGGCAACGTGCTCGACGACAACGGCCGCGGCGTCGACCGCGACGTCGAAGGCGATCCGCTCACCGTCACGCGGTCGCCAGGCACCGTGCGCACGGCAGCAACGAACCGCCGCTCCCTGAGCCTCAACCCCGACGGTTCCTTCACGTACACACCGGCACCGGACTTCAGCGGAACCGATTCGTTCGACTACCAGGTCTGCGATTCGCACCAGGCGTGCACCACGGCCACTGCCCAGGTAACCGTCACGCCGGTCAACGACGCGCCCGACGCCGGCACACAGACCGTGGCCACGCCTGCCGGCACCCCAGCGGCGGTGACCCTGGCCGCCACGGACCCGGACGGGGACACGCTCACATTCACGCTCACCGACCGCCCGGACCACGGCAGCCTCCAGGGCACGCCCCCGGCGCTGACTTACACCCCCGCAACCGGTTTCGAAGGCGACGACCACTTCGGATTCCGCGTCAGCGACGCCGGCGGCGCCACCGCCCGGGGCACCGTCACCATGGCCGTGGGCGGGAGCAACGAAGCGCCCGTCGCCGCCGACGATCGCTTTACGGCGACGTCCGGCACAGCGGTCACGGGCAACGTGCTTCGAGACAACCAGGCCGGGCGCGACCGTGACCCCGACGGTGACACCCTGCGAGTAGTGACCACGCCAGTGACCGCCCCTGCCGAAGGGTCGTTGACGCTGCGTGCCGACGGCGGCTTCACCTATACCCCGCCAGCACCGCTCGACGGCCCCGTGCGCTTCGTCTACCGCGTCTGCGATCCGGACGGTCTCTGTGACACCGCGACTGTCACCGTGGGCACCGGCGCCACCGCGGACACCCGCAAAGTCCCCGCTCTCGGCGGCTGGGGTATTGCCATACTGTCACTGCTCACGGGCTGGATCGCCGTTCGCTGCCGGCGGGACATCTCCTGATGAACCTTCCCGAACCATTACCCCCGGGGGCACGCAGTGGTGCCCCGGGGGAATCATCCGATTCGGCGACGACCGAACACATTGTCGCCTTCGCCGAAACGGCGTGACCTATAGTCCAGTCAGGAAATGCCCATCATGGCGGCGGCGTTGCGGCCTCTGAGCCGCCGACCGCCGCCTGCAACGCGCCCGCGACGACAGTGGCCAGCACAGGAGGTTCTGCCATGTCCTCACATTCCTCCGGCGATCGCGCCTCCCGGACTGCCTCCAAGCAACAGCGCTTCGAGAACTTCCGCAAGGCGCTGTTGCGGCAGGCCAGCCGCCACCTCTCCGACCGGCGTGCCGAACGCCTGCACGCCGAAGAACCCCCCAAGGCCACGTTCGCGGCCGAACCGCGCCGCACCCGCTCAGACGTGTCGGTAGGCATCGTCGGCGGCGGCATGGCCGGGCTCTACGCCGGCCTGCTGCTGGACGAGCTGGGCATTCAATACCACATCTTCGAGGCCTCCGGTGAGCGGCTCGGCGGGCGCGTACGCTCCTACTACTTCGACGACCGCCCGCACCAGTACGCCGAGCTCGGTGCCATGCGCTTCCCCGACAACTTCATGCAAAGCCGCCTGTTCGCCACCTGGCAGTACCTCAACGAAACCGCTGCCTCGGTGCCCGGCGCCCGCGAAATCCCGAAAATCCCGTACTACATGCACGACCCGACATCGACGCCGGACGCGGGCAACCTCCTGGCGTTCAACGGCTGCCGGCCCGTTACCCGCAACGAGGCAGCCGCCGACAACTCCCTGCTCGGCTTCGACCAGTTCTTCGAAGGGCCGGAATGGGATCACTTCAAGCGCGACGGCAAATTGAAGCCCGCCCAGGAGCTGCTGGACAACGCCCTCGATCCGTTCGTGGAGATGTTCGAGAACGAAGGCGCCGACGAGGCCTGGGACACGATGCTCAAGTACGACGGATTCTCGGCGCGTGGCTATCTCCAAACCGTGGGCGACGGCGTCGCGCCCTATCCCTCGCGCATCGTCGATTACATCGAGAGCGTGCTCAGCTACACGGGTATCTTCGATCTCTCGCTCATCGAGATCGTTCTCGATCAGTTCAGCTTCGCCGCCACCGAGCAGTGGTACACCATGGACGGCGGCGTCAGCCGCATCACCGACGAGCTCGCCAACCGCGTTCCCAGCGAACGCGTCACCATGAACGCCCGGGTATCCGAGCTCAGTGGCGACGAGGATGGTGCCGAGCTCGCCTACCGGCCGGAGGGCGGCCTGCGCCCGCGGCGGCACCGCTTCGACCGCATCATCAGCACCCTCCCGTTCAGCGTGCTCAAGACCGTGGACACCCCGGTTTGGCAGGCAGGCAAACGCGAAGCGATGCGTACGCTGAAAATGACCAATGCGGTGAAAATCGCCCTCGGCTTCCGGTCGCGCTTCTGGGAAACGGAGGGCCCTTACAGCAAAGGCATGAAGGGCGGCCAGTCGGACACCGATCTGAACGTGCGCAGCATCGTCTACCCCTCATTCGGCATCGGCGAGCCGGGACCCGCTTACATCCTGGGCAGCTATTCCTGGCAAAACGATGCCGACAAGTTCAGCCACCTCAGTGAGTCCGATCTGCTGGACATCGCCCTGCGCGATGTCGCCAAGCTCCACGGCGAGGACGTCGTGATGCGGGAATACCTGGGCCACGGTGCTTCCATCGTGTGGAACCGGGAGACCAACGCCGGCGGCGGGTTCGCGTTCTTCGCCCAGGGCCAGTTCGGCGAGCTCTTCGTCGATGCCTGTGAGCCCGAAGGCCGCTTCCACTTCGCCGGCGAACACCTGGACATGGTGCACTACTGGATCGCCGGCGCCTTCAACTCGGCTTTCCGCACCGTCTGGGAAGTCCTGATCCTGGAAGGGCTGGATACCCGCGAGAACCGGGACATTCTGTTCAATGCCCTCGGCGGCGGCGAGATCCTGCCGTCCATGATCCCCCACCTCACCACGGAATCATCGGCGGTCGCCGAGCAGCTCGTGGGTTAATCGGCCAATGCCGGCAGTCACGGCCCATCCGGCGATTCGGGAATAGGAGTCTCGACATGCGCAAAACCGCCATTGAGCTATACCAGTTCACGCTCAACACGCTGCCGGGCGATCGCCCGGCGGCCGCGGCCTCGCCGACCCGCGAGGATGAACACACCGCATTCATCTACCAGTTCCTGGAGCAGGATCGCCAGTACGGCAGCGACGAATACCCCGGCAGCGGCACGTTCTCGGCCACCACGAGCCC